>PMIJ01000003.1 GCA_003157015.1 Bacteroidales bacterium | reverse complement strand
GGCAGAGACAGTACATTAACCACTTCATTAGGGTTTACCGATGAGTCTTTCCCAATTTCTACAGACGGGACAATGGAATACCTTTCAGCAACTTATTATGATGATTATGTTTTCCCCGGGGTAAAAACTTTTAATAGTACTTTAAACATCAGTAACTACTCAGACAGCTATGGCAGTGTCCATTACTTTGATCTGCCAAACGGACAGGTTACAGGGACCAAAGTCAAAGTACTGGGTACCTCAAATTATATAACCACAACGAACTACTATGATGATCATTACAGGGTCTTGGAATCCCTTAAGAACCTTTATGATGATAGTAATGGAAGTGAGATTATCAGTAACCGTTATAATTTTATCGGGAATGTCACTCACACTAAACAAAGCCAGACATTTTCCACCAACACAACAACTGTTGACAAATACTTTACATATGATCACACCGGGAGACTACTGACCACAGAATCAGAGATCAATGGAGACAACAGGCTGACTGTCGCCCAATTGACATATAATGAACTGGGACAACTAACAAAGAAAGGACTTAATAAGATCAGCAGTTCATACCTCCAGGAGGTTGATTATGGTTATAATATACGTGGATGGCTCAGTAGTATTAATGACCCTGATAATCTTGGGACAAACCTCTTTTCAATGAAATTATTATATGAAAACCCTGGTACGCTTACCAATCTTACCAAAGAAAATCAGTACAACGGAAACATCTCGGGAGTAATCTGGAACCGGAAAACAGGACCTGGCACTACATTAAAAAGCGCTTATACCTTCCGGTATGATGCAATAAACAGGATCATAAATAATTATTATGGAGAAGGGTCATCGCTTACTAACTCAGAAAAGTTCCGTGAGTATGATTACTCGTATGACTCAAATGGAAACATCCTTGCTCTCAAACGTAACGACGGAAATGGAACAGGGACTCAGATTGATAACCTGTCATATGCTTACCTGAGCACCCTAAGCAACCAGCTTGCATCGGTTACCGACGGTTCATCAAATACAGCCGGATTTAATGATGGAAATACTTCCGGGAATGATTATTCGTATGACAGCAATGGTAACCTGACAAAAGATCTTAATAAAGGATTTGGTACAATTACATATAATTACTTAAATTTACCACAGTCAATATCAAAAGATGCAAATAACAGTATTACCTACTATTATGATGCGATGGGAACAAAGCTGAAACAGGTGGTGGTAAGCAGTGGAAATCCGACCTCAAGGTATTATTACGATGGCTTTGAATACTTAAGTAATAAAACATTGTCGTTGATCCATATGGATGAAGGTATTATTAACCGTGATTCTACAGGAACGTTTGCGTATGAATATTTTATAAAGGACCATCTTGGGAATACAAGGGTATCTTTTGAAAACAACTCAGGAACAGCACTCATAACCCAGTCAGTAGATTATTATCCTTTCGGGCTTCAGTTCGTACCTGTCAATCAGGGCGGTACCAACAAATACCTCTACAACGGAAAAGAATACCAGGATGGACTTGGATTAGATTGGTACGACTACGGCGCCAGGTTTTATGACCCCCAGATTGGACGGTGGAATTCGGTGGATCCATTGGCCGACAAGTTAAAATCTTATAGCCCCTTTACCTATGTTGAGAACAATCCAATTAAGATGATTGACCCGGATGGCTGTTCTGGGGAAGTGGTTATTGACAAACAAAACAGAGTTATAACTGTAACTTCTAATCTTGTTTTATATGGTTCATCCGCAAGTGCAGCATTAGCAACGAGTACGGCAAGAAATATTCAGAATCAATGGAATGCTTCTAATGGAACAGTTTCAATGGGAGGAGCTGATTATAGAATGAAGTTTGTTGTAAATGGTAGCTATAACAGCGATTTAAAAGCTAGTGATATCACAGGAAATAAAGACATAAAAAACAATTATTTTAAAGTTGTGGAAAGTGGAGTTCCTATATCTTCGGCCGATGGTGTTGGTTCAAATACTGGTGTTTTCTTACTGGGTAATATTAGCAAAGATGGGTCAACAACTGAATCTCATGAAATGGGACATACATGGGGTGCTGTAAAAGGTACAGCGGACGGGCATCCTGTTGATAAGGATTTGAGGGGCCAAGGTCAACCTGGGATGATGAATGCAAGAGGAACCATTGTAGACCCACAATACCAATATGATCCTAACGCTAAACCAGGAGCACCTGGGGGAACATTAAACCCAGATAAAAGGCAAGTAACTCAGCAAGACATTAATTACCTAAATTTAGATAAATTGAAATATGACCAAAATGACAAAGCACAACTTGGATCACTTTCAAATATTGCCCATTAATAGACGTATTATTTATTTAGTACTCTTTTTATCTGCAATAGGCTGTAATATGCCAGAGCAAACGGGCTCTAAAAAACTACTCGGGAAATGGGTTCTTCAGCAAGAAACTTTCCAAATCAATTATCCTATTTTGTATTTTAATACAGATTCGTCAGCTCTTTTTACAAGTCATGGAGATACTGTATATCGGTTTAAGTTTACTTTACGTGATACTCAACTCTCACTTAAAGATGTACATGGTAATGAAACGAAATGGGAGATTAAGAAACTAAGTGAGAATCAATTAGTATTTAGAAGTCTTTTTGAGAACGAAAAGCAACAGGTTTATAAACGAGAACCAAATGATATTAACAACAGATGATAGCACAAAACCCGGCTCGTTCAGGATATTTATATTTTAAGTTTTTTCAACGAAAAGATCATCTATTATAGAATAATTGCTTGGAAAATCACTATTTTCATCATAGGAATCAGTATCTGAATAGTATTTTACATGAGTTCAAGTATGATCCCCAGATCGGAAGGTGGACAACTGGAGATCCCCTACCTAATAAGTATTATTCGTTATCCCCTTATTGTTATGTTGCAGTAACGTGACCGCTCATTTTGCACATTCGCTTTTTAGCGACACTCAACCAGCCCAAATGCAAAAGCAAAAGCCAAATTCCCCCGACACACTGAACACGGGTTGAATATTACTTAGTATATTTACAAGAAAAAATTAAGAATATTTGGATTCATAAAAAATGATTATATTATTAGTAAATATTTGATTAAAAATTAATCAAAGTGTTAGACGGTATAAAAAAAATCATATAATTCTACGACGCAAAATTATATCAGAAGAATTCCTTTCTATATATGCAAGACCCTGAAAATAAGCTGGTGATCCTTAACCAAAAATGTGTAATTGGAGGGGAATTTAAAATTAAATGCGATTAGGCCAAGAGCAAATGAAAGAATTAGAATATATCTTTTCAAAGCTAGGTTTAAATAAAGACAATGGGCTTATCTTGACTAAGGGAGGACATTGGAAAAAGGATACCTCGTTCCCCAACAGAGTTAAAAGACTAATTGAGCTAAAAATTAGACCCGATGCATTTTTCTGTTTCGATAACAAACCAATGATTTTGTTTTTTTATAATCCGACTAATATTCGGGAATTGCATGAAGCAGTTTGGAATTTTAATGAGTGCCCGATTGTCATAATTGTCCAGAACGATGTAATCGATATTTTTAATGGCTTTAACTATTTTGGAAATCTTAAGGCATTAGAAAGGCTTGGTGGAGTTGAAAAACTTACAGACTTCACATATTTGGAAATGGTATCCGGCAAAACATGGGAACAATATGTAGATCAGTTAAATTATAAAAACCGTGTTGATTATCATTTACTACAAAATATTAAGGCGGCTAGAAAAGTATTAGTTGAAAAACACAAGCTTAATGCTAAAATTTCGAACTCAATTATTGGGAAATGTATATTTGTCAGATATTTGATTGACAGGAAGGTAAAAATAAAATTTGATGGTAAGCTTAGGACTTGGACAAACGATGAGTTTTGTGATTTATTAACAAGACCAAAAGAAGCTAAACAGTTTTTTGATTACTTAGAAGATAACGAACGAGGATTTAATGGGGATTTATTCCCACTTAATATTGAAGAATATGGAAAAATCTCAGATGAAGACTATCTGGTTATCAAACGATTATTACGGGGTGATGACATTGAACAGAACCAGCCGTCCTTATTTGAGTTTTATAATTTTTCAATTATTCCAATAGAATTTATTAGTAATGTTTATGAATTGTTTATTGGCCAAGAAAATCAGAAACAAGAAGGTGCCTATTATACACCACTTTTCCTTGTTGATTATATTTTAAAAGAAACAGTTGAAAGCCATTTAATCAATTCAGAAAAGCTTGATGAAAGCGTCAAAGAAGTTTTATTATGCAAGAATGGCTCCTACTCCTATTGTAGAGTATTTGATCCAGCTTGTGGTTCAGGTATTTTCCTTGTAGAAACGCTAAGAAAGATCATTGAACAATATATAAATGATACAGGAATAGAAATAAAATCTGAGGGATTCAGAATTGCTCTTAGGAACTTAGCATCTGAAAACATCTATGGTATAGATAAAGATTTAAGTGCTGTCCAAGTTGCAATATTTTCAATTTACCTTACAATGCTTGATTACTTGGAGCCACCTTCAATTGAGTCATTTAAATTCCCGACTCTATTCAATACAAATTTCTTTGAAGCCGATTTCTTTGATGAAAAAGCTAAGTTTAATGATCAATTTAAAAATATTGAGTTTGATTTTGTTCTAGGGAACCCTCCATGGAATAGAGGTAAGGGCGAGAAGATAAAACCGTCATATGTTGAGTATATTGATAAAAGAAGAAAGATAGAAAAAGCTGTTGAATCTCCACAACTTGAAATCGGGAACAGGGAAATAGCACAAGCATTCCTATTAAGATGTAGTGACTTTTCAAAAGAAAAAACGAAGAGTGCTCTAATAGTAACTAGTAAAACATTGTATAACGTTCAAAGTATTTCTTTTAGAAAATACTTTCTTCATAATTTCTTTATTGAACAAGTGTTTGAGTTAGCACCAGTACGGAGAGAAGTTTTTGATAAGTCAAATGATAAGGCTATTGCACCAGCATGTGTCTTGTTCTTTAAATATGCAAATGGTTCTAGTACCGATTCAAATACAGTTACACATATATCATTAAAGCCAAGTCGTTTTTTTTCAATGTTTAAAATTTTCACAATTAATAGGACGGACTTTAAGACTATACTGCAAAATAAATTGAAAGAAAATGATTGGGTTTGGAAAGTATTGGTGTATGGTTCGTATTTGGATTTTAATTTTTTAAAGCGTTTAAAAGATGATTATAGTTCAATCAGTAGCTTTCTTACTGAAAATAATGTTTTGATTAAACAAGGAATTAAGAGAAAAGATGGAGTCAGGAAAATTAATACAAATGAAATAGTTGGATGGGATTTTTTAGATTTAAACAAAAAGGAGATCCAACAACTTTTTATTACTCAAAAACATCAAAAATGGCAGGAAACTGAGGTTGGATACATATATAGAGAAAATGGCAGGATTTGCACTAAAATTTTTTCTCCCCCGATGCTTTTGGTAAAAGAAACGGTAAATACAAAACTTGAATCAGTAGCAGCGATCTCATCAAAAAGATTGCTTTTTACAGACAAAATAACTTCAATCAGAATGCTTCAGTCCGAGAATACCAAGTACTATTATTTGCTGGCAGGCTTAATGAATTCGACTCTTTTTGCCTATTATATTCTAAATACATCATCTACTGCCGGCATCATGATAGAACAACAAATAAATGATTCAGAGAGATTTGCATTTCCCTTTATTCATTCAGAAAAGATTATTCATTTAAATCAAGAAATTGAAAGTTTAAAGAAACACTCTTATTCAGAAACTCTTTCTATCCAGTCAAAAGATATTGAAATTGAAAAGAAGATAGAGGATGTTAATCATTTGATATATAAAGCATTCAATTTGAATGCAGTTGAGCGAGTCTTAGTTAATTATGCTAAATATGTTGTCATTCCGATCTCGATGAAGCATACTGGGTATGACAAGCTATTCCAATCTATAAGTTATGAAAATAGATATCTAAATAATTACTCGAAACTTTACATCGAACGTTTCAAATTAAAATTAGATACAATTGAAAAGAAATTTACTGTAGAGATTTGGCATACAAATCAAATCATTGGAATGTTTTTTAAGATGATCCCTGCAAATCAATATAAGCAAGAAATAACTTGGGTAAACAAACAGAATTCAGATTCAGAAATATTATCCTTTCTTATAAAAATTGGTCATAAAAAAATAACTGATAGACTTTTTGTCCAGAAAGATATAAGAGGCTTTGATAGGGACCATTTCTATATTTTTAAACCGAATGAATGGAGGTTGTGGCATACAGCGATCGGGTATCTAGATGTAAATGAATTTACCGATTCTATTCTTAAGACTGGGAGGAAGGTAGAATGATTTTTTCAGAATTAAATGCTTCCAGGTATGAGTACAATATAAGTTTCTTCAACGCCGAGTTTGAAAATATACTTTCAAAAGTGATAGAATGTTATAATCTAATGTTGATTGATAATGTAAAACTGAATAATGATGAAAATGAAATACGTGATGTTTTATATTTGAATTATTTAAATAATAACTCTATAAGAAACAAAATTGGCTTGACAGATTATTTTTTTGATAGAGAAATTCAAGAAGATACAACGAATGGTAGAACAGACATTAGAGTAATTTCTATAGATTCTTTCAAAGATACAAGCGCATATTATATTATTGAATGTAAGAGGATAGACTCCATAAATAATACAGGAATCTCTGGATTAAATGCTAAGTATATTAAAAACGGAATTTGCAGATTTGTTACTGAGGCATACTCAGCTTATTACAAAACTAATGGTATGATTGGGTTTGTTGTGGAATCGATTGATATTAGTAATAATGTTAAGTCTATAAACGCGCTCTTAGAAGGTGGATTTGCTGACGCAAACACAACCAGAGTGTTAGGCAATCTTCCCATTTTCGAAGGTTTTGACTATTCCTATTATTCAACTCACAGAAGAAATGATGAACAAATTTTAATCTATCACTTAATGCTAGATTTTGCTAAGAATATTCAATGAAAATCTGGAATACCTGAGACATACTTATGACAATGTCAGTGCCTGGATTTTTATCAGAGGATTGGGTGAGTTGCGTGGTGTCTTTGGAATCCATATTGCACAGATAGCAGTTATCATATGGACTTGATATAGAAAAGGAACTGGCTTCGATAATCCCTTTAGTAGATGAAAAATACCTTTTTCTTTTTAACTTAAAATCTTTTTTTATGAGTCTCAAATAAAAAGAAAAATGCTATTTTGCATTTAAATAAATCAATAGAAAATGGAAGACTTTTTCAAGGATGCAGAAAACTTTTTCAGATCAGCTTATAAAGAAAAGGCTGAAGCACTTTTACAGAAGCTTGATTTTAAAAAGCTTGAAGAAATAAAAACAAAAGCTTTAATGGAACTAACTGATAAAGAGTTAAAAATAATAGGCTTGGAAAAGGTTGAAAATGATGAATATGAGCACTTCTACAATTGCAAGAACTGCGATGCTCTAAAAATATATTTTAATAAAGTTGACGATAAGTTTGAAATGAGAGGCTTTCAGCTAGTAAAGCAAAAGGATATTTTAACTACCAGCGAGTTAATAGAAGAAGCAGTGATAAAATGGCAGTTAAATATGACTATAACTGAAATTAATGTTTTTTGAATAGATGCTGTTTTTGGTGTTCCTGAAGCTTTTTGGCAGGTTTTTAGATGAGTAGATCAACTGGATTGATTCTATGATCCTAAAATTTGCAGATGACATGTGCAGGATCCATTTATCGAAGCTCATCAGAATTATATATCTTATGCTTAAATGTATTATAATCGAAAGCAAATCCAATAACTCGAGAATAAGGTAAGAATAAGAATCTATTTTATTCTCTTTTTAAAGGTTCAAATGAGAATTCTTCTATGATGCCTCTTTAGAATTCAAAATAGCCGAGACTATGTTGCTTATTAAAACCACTAAAGTTGCTCCTCGTGTAAAAGGCTCCCATCTGCATTATAGAATTTCCAATCTCCAGAAGGATTTCCATTAAGATACGATCCTTCAAACATTTTAGTTCCTGTTGAATACCATCCTGTTGTTGAACCATTTTGTACTCCCTGGGTATAAGGAATAGTTATACTTTGCTGTTGATTAAGATAATATGCTATAAATTGTCCGTTAATAACCCCGGCCTGATAAGTAATTTCAGTCTGTTTGGTGCCACTCTCGAAATACCAAGTCCATTTATTTACCCTCTGATAATTTTGAATTTCACCAGAATATTGAAGATTTGTTTTCAACTGGTCATAATAAATTTTATAAATACCGTCTGGCAGTTGATTCTTAAGTTCCCAATTGATAGTATCATTAAAATAGGTCACATCCTTATGACAAATCTTAATTTCCTGTGCAAAAGCATTTCGGATTAGAATGCTGCAAGCAATAATTAAAAGAATTCTTTTCATTTTTTTCGTTTTAAAGTTTTATCTAATACTTAATGAAGAAAAAATGAAAATATAGAAGGTGATTATAAAATATTTTAAAATTTATCTGATTTTTTATGTGATCCATAAAGGATAAATCTCACAAGATCATATATGTCTTGTTTTTTTACCTCTTTACCCTGTTTTGTTTAAAGCATAAAGGAGTATCAATATTTTAACTTCTGCCCAATTAAGAATCAGTATAAATAAGAGATCCTCTCAAAAATACTTCCATTAACTCTTCTATAAACACGGAAGTGAATCATTAATATCAGATAGAATTCAACAAGAAACTACAAAAGAGTTATGTAATTAAATGAATTCTAGTCTGTTTACGAGTTTGAGAATTCTTGATAGATTTAAATAAATGTATTGTATTGCTCTTAAAAAAAATTCCAAATATTGAATAATGGCTTATATAAAACTAAAAAAACATCCTATGAAAAAAAGATATTTATTTAACGGGTTGTACATATTAAGTTTGTTTTTATGTGTTGCCTCTCAAGGGCAGTCTTATCAACCCCAACTTCCTAATCTGACTCCTCAGAGCCCTGAGGCAGCAGCCATGAGCAAGTATGGTGAGTATCCTGTTTCAATGTATACTGGAATCCCTGATATCTCTATTCCTCTATACGAGATTAAATCTGGAAAATTTACAGTACCAATTACTCTGAGCTATCATGCCTCTGGAAATAAGGTAAATGATATGGCTCCTTGGGTTGGCCTTGGATGGTCATTAAATGCTGGTGGCAGTGTCTCACGTAAGGTAATGGGTAAAGATGATCAATCCTATCCAAGGAACGTGAGGGATGCCAATTCAATTAATCCTGAAAATGACAATGATCATCTGTACCTTCAAAGTGTGTACAATGGCACGACCACATATGATACTGATCCTGATATCTATAATTATAACTTTCCAGGTAAATCAGGGAGATTCATATTTAAGGATTCCATTACCCCTGTAATGATTCCCTATAGCGGAGTTAAAGTCGCAGGGTTTCAGACTCCTAATAAACTCACAGATGAAAATGGAAATAATTACTTTTTCGATTATACAGATCATCAGAATACGCTTTATCCTTCCAAAGGAGCTCAAGTAGATCCAATATCTTCATGGTTACTAACCAAAATGGCCGATGCAGGTAATACAGATTCTATCAAGTTCACTTACCAATCTATAGGTATTGGAACACTTGGTCTCGATTATGTTGATTATATAACAGTAGATGATAGCGTTGATGATGGTACATGTGTGCATACTTACACAAGTGGAGTAAGCCCCTCGGCAATGTCCTACAGTATCCTGACCTATGGGGATGAAGTTGTTCCATCACGAATAAATTTCACAGAGGGAATAGTAAAATTTATACCTTCCACAACTAATAGACTAGATAGACCATATATAGATTGTTTTCACAATTGTGGCTTTAAGTCTATGGATAGAATTGAAATATACTCTAAAGAAGATACAACTACACCTATAAAAACCATATTGTTTTATGAGAGTTACTTTATTAATAGCTCAGAGACAGATACTTCAGGAAATAAGAGATTAAAATTAGATTCCTTAAGAATTCTTGATAAAAATTCCCACGTTATTCAGCGGTACAAATTTGATTATAACACAACATTACAGTTACCGGCCTACAGTTCAAAATCAAAGGACTATTGGGGATACTATAACCATCAGTATAACGATATGTTAGTACCAAGGATGTCCATTCATTTCGTTGGTGATAATTATTCTTCCAGCACCTATGTAAATATTGGCAGTGGCAATATTGTGGGAAGGGATCCTGATCCTAATTTTAATCAAGCATATATTCTCAATAGAATTACTTATCCAACCGGAGGTTATACAACATTTGAATATGAAACGAACAAATATCTTGATGGACAGAATAATTCTACATATGCTGGTGGACTAAGAATTTCTCAAATACTGAGTTATAATGAAAATGGTGTTTGTTCTAAAAAGACCTATAAGTATGGTGAAAATGAATCAGGATATGGCCGGTTTAATGTATTCCTTAGTGACTTTTCTTTTTCCCAACCAGCTGTATCATTTCAATATGTAGGTGCTTGCAAGCCGGGGTGTTGTAATACAACGGATACTAAGAGATCAAGGACTTATTCTTCAAATCCCTGTACTGATCTTAATCCTTTTGACGGAAGCCCTGTTGTATATTCTACAGTAACAGAATACATCGGTGATAAGAACACTAATAGTGGTAAAACCATTTATCAGTATACTGATGATCCGGATGTCCGTCAGAACTACTTTGCATCTTCTGTTGATAAATCCTTTAAAATAAACAAGAGTTTCAGAAGGGCATTACTAGATACTAAAACAGTTTATAAGATCGAAAATGCCGCCTATAAAAAAATATCATACCTAAAGAATTACTACTATAATTATTCTACACAAAGCGTTAACCTCGCACTAAGGGTAGTACAAGTAATGCAATATGAAGGCACCGTCTGGCCCAGTGATAGGTATGAGTATGCCTGGTGTAATGTCCCTATTTTCTGGGGAGATAATCTCTTAACTATATCTAATGAATATACTTATGATATGAATGACACCACCAAGTATGTTTTTAAATCAACCTACTACAATTATAATGACCCGCTGTATACCCAGGTATCTTCAAAGATAACTACAACCTCCACTCAGGATACGTTAACAACACTCATTAAATATCCTACAGATTTTCTTAATAACTCATTATATGAGGAAATGGCAGATACAACTAATCATAGGCGTAATAGTAGAAACATTATTGCGGCTCCTGTCCAGGAATATCAGATCATGAACAGAACAGATACTCTATACGGAAAAAGAACCAATTATCATAAGTATTTCCAAAATCTATTTGTGCCGAAAAGTGTTGATTTCAAAACCGGAACAAATCCATGGGAAACAAGAATCTTTTATTCAAGTTATGACCAATCTGGTAATCTGATTAGCGCAAAGAAAGATAAAGATATTCCAATAAGCTATATATATAATGCATATAACCAGCCTATAGCTGAAGTCGCTAATGCGGATACTAATACATTCTATTTCAACGATTTCGAAAATAGTGATGGAAATAGTAACCTCGATGATTGTAAAACTGGAAGAAAAAGCCGCACAGGTGGATTTAGCAAAGCCCTAACCGGTTTACAAAGTGGAACTTATATCTTAAGCTGGTGGTCAAAGTCTTCTGGAGTTTGGACCTTTAATTCGACCAATGTTGCAATCTCCGGTTCCTATACTATCTCTCTGACAGGACAGGTTGATGATGTCCGATTCTACATTAACAATTCCACAATGAAAACCTACACTTATGATCCCCTGATTGGAATTACTTCAATGACTGATCAAAATAACATAACAACCTATTATGAATATGACTCATTTAGCAGGTTGAAATATATTAAGGATCAAAATAAGAATATTTTAAAGGCCTACGATTATCATTATAAGTCAAAGGCAATAAATCCTTAACCAGGATTCTGACAAAATTTAATCTTAAACATAAACTCATATTTCAAATCTCTTAAGCAGAGATAATAAAACCTATTTGAAAATATAACAATATGAAGACTAGCCAGAGATTTTTAGTAAGCCTGTTAAGCGTGGTATTGTTTTCGATAATCCATAGTAGCATAGTATCCGGACAGTGTGTCGCCACGGCCATCTCACCGACAACGATTAATGCTCCGGGCACTGGTGGGCAGTATACCGTTGCAGTCACGACAAATGGTTGTACTAACTACAGTGTTTCAAACTATACCAGTTTTGCCACCTATTCACAGAATGGATATATGGTTACAGTAACAATACCATCGAACTCAGGATCTTCAAGAAACGGGACTATGATGATTGGTACTAAGATACTTACAGTCAACCAGGCATGTGGTTCTCCGGTTGCTCCCACATCAGCATCGAGTAACCAAAATAACTTCTGCGCGGGGTTGTATTCAAATATTACCCTTACAGCCTCCGGCGGCTCCGGGTCAACACTTCGGTGGCTCACAGGCAGTTGCAATGGCACCTCGATAGGTACTGGTAACTCGCTAGTCATTACATCACCTACCACAACAACGACATATTATGCCCGTTGGGAAAATAGTTGTTCTAATTCCACGTGTGCAAGTGTG
>PMIJ01000093.1 GCA_003157015.1 Bacteroidales bacterium | reverse complement strand
GAATCCCCGCGAGCGCATTGGCTTCGCCGAGCTCTCCGCCAAATGGTGGATCGGTTCTCCGTTGCTTGCTGCGGACTCAGCGAGCATTAAGAATTTACCATAGGGGATCGAAGATTAGCTGCGCTGAGCTCCACTTCGTTCCGGTTCTTCGTAGCTTGCTGCGAAGATCTTCAATTAAGGATAGAAATTTATATGCCCAATAAAAAATTGATAATATTAATGGATTGTTAAATATTTGAGGCGGAAAGTGCAACATATTGTTTATTTTTTTTCATACATTTAAGAAACTAATTATTTATGAAAAAAAATCTATCTCTTTTAGCCAGTTTCTCTTTGCTTTTTAACGTACTATTTTTGCTTCTGATGATGAGTTGTAAAAAGACTAGTGGAGGGGGAGGGGATGTTCCTACTGTTGCAGTTGCATCAGTAAATAAAATCACCCAGACCTCAGCCACATCAGGCGGTGAAATTACATCAGAAGGTGGATCAGCTGTATCAGCTCGTGGTATTTGTTGGAGCTCCGACAAGATTCCGACTACGTCAGACACTAAAACTACGGATGGAAGTGGTTCCGGCAGTTTTACCAGTTCTATTACCGGATTAACTCCCGGTGCAACTTATAATATACGGGCTTATGCTGTTAATGCAGGAGGAACCGCTTACAGCGGCGCCCTTACATTCAATGCTTTGTCTTATGCAACTGTATTGACTACAACTTCATTCTCAGCTATTACTACCACTACTGCAAAGAGCGGTGGAGACGTTCCCAATGATGCCGATGCGCATGTTACTGCCAGAGGTGTTTGCTGGAATACCTCATCAAATCCTACAAATGGAAATAATAAAACTACTGATGGCTCAGGACCAGGAACATTTACAAGTTCTCTTACCGGCTTAACTCCCAACACTACTTATTATATCAGAGCTTATGCCACTACAAGTACAGGCACCTCTTATGGAAATGAACTGGTTCTTAAAACCTTTACAGGAACTGTTAAAGATTTTGATAATAACGTCTACTACACAATTACAATCGCAACGCAGGTTTGGATGGCTGAAAACCTAAAAACTACAACATACAATGACGGTACACCTATCCCTATGGTAGCTGATCCGGTTGCGTGGACTGCTTTAACCACGAATGGCTATTGTTGGTATTCTAATGATTCAGCTACCTATAAGAAAACATATGGAGGATTATATAATTTTTATGTGGTGGATACATTGAGCAACGGCGGTAAAAATGTATGCCCGACAGGATGGCATGTGCCTACCGATGACCAATGGTCATCACTTTCAGGCAATGTTGGTGGCGATGTCGGAGCAGGGGGCGAACTGAAGGAAGCCGGAACAACTCACTGGCTGTCTCCAAATGCCGGAGCAACTAATGAATCATTTTTTTCAGCTCTCCCCGCAGGCAGCCGGGGTGCCTATGGAGGATTCGGCACAATTGGTACCGACGCAAACTTCTGGACTTCTACCACATATTATGATACGACCAGTTCCTGGGATCGATTCTTAAGTTCTGATAACAGCAATGTTCACAGGCAATACACTGGCAAAGCAAATGGAATTTCAATCAGGTGTCTAAAGGATTAGTGATTAAAAATACATTTTTCTTGTTTGCAGTTCGGATTATGTGGCGGCCCCAATAGAATAATTCCTTTACAGGGCATTATTCTATTCCCCACTATTCGGTTCACGGTTCTTAATATAGCATTTATCTGAGTATTTCACAGGATAACGCTTCTGTAATTGCTCTTAAAATGCTTTATCCTGAATAATAGATTTATTAAAGGGATATCAGAAAATTAATAACTTTGATAAAAATTTTTCAGACCGATACAATCGATCTTAGCATTTTAACATAGAGGTTTATAAAGATGACTGAGGAAATAATAATAGCAGGATTTGGCGGACAAGGAGTCCTTTCAATGGGTAAAATAATGGCATATTCGGGCGTGATTCAGGATATGGAAGTGAGCTGGATGCCTTCATACGGCCCAGAAATGAGAGGCGGAACTGCAAATGTTATTGTCATAATCAGCAGTGAAAGGATAAGTTCACCGATAATAAAGCGTTTTGACTCTGCAATAATTCTGAACCAGCAATCGCTCGATAAGTTTGAGGGTTCCATTAAACCGGGAGGAGTTCTTATCTATGATGGAAATGGTATCACCAGACATCCTGAACGAAAGGATATAAATATTTATAGGGTTGATGCCGCGGAAGAAGCCTCCAGGATGAATAGCCCGAAAACATTCAATACCATAGTATTAGGTGGATTTCTTAAAGTGAAACCAATTATAAAGCTGGAGAATGTTATTAAAGGCCTAAAGAAATCACTTCCTGAAAGATATCATAATCTTATTCCAATGAATGAGAAGGCGCTGAAAAGGGGCGAAGAGATAATTACAGAGGTTCAGAAAGCTGTATAATGACGCTGAATTGTCAGGCAAGCAGAACCGCTTATTCATTAATATCTTGCCCCAACGGGACCGTTGAAAAAGATGAAGTCCATTAATAACCAAGTTCTCAAAGAAATAATACAAAGAGCTGAATTATAATGTTTTAGCTTTGTGGCTTTGTGTCTTCTTAGTGTACTTTGTGGTTAAAAAATGACTTCTTCTAAAAACCGAAGGACACGGAGGGTCCAGTGGGTTTTATTTTTCATAAAAATGCATTTCTTTAATATATTTCCAGACAGAATCAGGGAGAAAGTAAGACATATCTTTCCCATTTTTAATTCCTACACGGATAAAAGAACCGGAGATTTCCATCAAAGGGGCACTAACATGATGAATATCAGCTGCTGAAAGTATCTGAGTGAGTAGCTGGGAGGCCGGTTTCACAGAATCCGGCCGGGGATAGACATATATCGGGTATTCAGTTACTAACTCACGGGCATTTTTCCATTTATGAAGCGTGCTAAGATTATCATCACCCATGACCAGGCAAAATTCATTTTTTGGGTGCTTTTCTCTCAGATAAGCAAGAGTGTCAATGGTGTAAGAGGGGAGTGGCATTTTGAATTCTATATCTGAAGCTTTTAGTCTGTCATTGTCTCCTATAGCTAGCTGTACCATATAAAGACGATGATGATCGGCAAGCAGGGTCTCTTTCTTTTTAAGAGGATTATGAGGACTAACAACAAACCATACCTGATCGAGATCTGCAAATTCGGTCATATATCCGGCAATAGCCATGTGGCCAATATGAACAGGGTTAAATGATCCGAAGTATAATCCGATTTTTCCCATATTTGTTCTCTGAATCATCTTCCAATAAATGATGAAACTATTTTCAGAGTCTCCTCTTTTGCCTTATCTAACTGGTGATTAACAATAACTGTATCGAATTGATCTGCAAATTTCAACTCGTCTTTTGCTTTATCAACCCTTATTCTTATTTTTTCAGGAGTATCGGTAGCTCTCTTTGTAAGACGGTTCTCAAGTTCAGCAACTGATGGAGGCATAATGAAGATAGCGATTGCATCCGTTCCAAACTTATTTTTCAGACTAATCCCTCCTTTTACATCAACGTCAAATATTACATTCTTCCCTATAGCCCATATTCTCTCCAGTTCGCTCTTAAGAGTTCCATATAGAAGATCCTTATATACCTCTTCCCATTCAACAAATTCATTATTTTTAATCCTATTTTTAAATTCCTGAACCGACAGAAAAAAATAATCTTCTCCGTCAGTCTCATTGTCTCTTTTTGCCCTCGTAGTTGCAGAGACCGAAAAGGAGAGGTTTAATCCGCTGTCGAGAAGATGTTTTACTATTGTTGTTTTCCCCGAACCCGAAGGTGCCGATATTATTACCAGTTTACTGTCCATTTCTTTCTTATAAATAACATAAAGGCTCAAAGGCAAAGTTCAGAGTCTATTAAATTCTGTTGTGCTGTTACGCCCTTGAGCCATTATGCCGTTAAGCCTTTTATTATAAAACATTTAAAGTCTGTTCTTTTATTTTTTCAAGTTCATCCTTCATCATCACAACAAGCTTTTGAATTGAGGCATCATTTGCTTTAGAACCTATTGTGTTGATTTCGCGACCGATCTCCTGGGCTATGAAGTTCAATATTTTTCCATTAGGAGAAGGGGTATTTATGGTTTCAATGAAATAATCGCAATGTGTTTTAAGCCTGACTTTTTCTTCATTGATATCATATTTTTCCAGATAGAAGATGATCTCCTGTTCAAACCGGTTTTTATCGACTTTTTCAGGGCCCATGTTCTCCTCCAGAAGAGACATAAGCTTTTCCCTTATTTTCGTTATCCTCCCGGTTTCGAAAGTCTGAACAGTATCAAGTAATGATAATATCTTACCTATACATTTTTTGAGATCAAGCATAATTGAATTACCCTCCTCAATTCTGTACAGATCAAGCATCGTAATTGATTCAATAATCTGATTTCTTACGATTTCCCATTCAGCTTCGGGCATCTCAGGTTTTTCAGTTTTCAGAGTGTCGGGAAGTTTCATTATGGCTGTAAATATCTGATCATCAAGATCTATTTTTAGTTCTGCAGCTATCTCTTTAAACTGGTTATAATAATTTCTAACAGCTGATTTGTTAATAACTGTAACAACTTCATCATCCAGCATATCACAGTAAACTGAAAAGTCAATTTTCCCTCTGTCAAGCCGTTGACTGATAAGATTTCTGATTTCAGGTTCCTTTTCCTTATACAGCCATGGCAGCTTGGTATTCAGATCAAGCTGCTTGGAATTAAGTGATTTTATTTCTATAGTTATTTTTTTCTGAGGAGTTTCAGCAATGGCTTTCCCATAGCCAGTCATGGATTTAATCATTTCCTGAAGATTAATACATTAAATTGAACCGAGTGTAAGATACAAATTTCCCTTTTAAATTGCTAATATGAGGATTACGGAACCCGCCTCCGGATCATACTATATTCTTTCAAGCCTGACTGTAAAATGCCTCATTATAGGAGCTTCCCAGCTGATTCTGACGCCTTTTTTTATATGTTCTCTTCTTTCAAAAACATTTTTGCCAACTGCAGCAACATAATTCATATGATTATCAGTATATACTCTCCGCGGCAGGGCAAGCCTGACCGTTTCAAGTTCAGGATACCTGTTCTGACGGGTTACCGGATCCCTGTCGGCCATTAAACCACCTATCTCAACTCCTCTCACCCCACCTTCAATATAGAATTCGATTGCGAGCGTCTGAGCGGGAAATTCTTCTGCAGGGATATCAGGAAGAAATTTCTTTGCATTTATAAAGACGGCATGTCCGCCAAAAGGTTCAAGAACGGGAATTCCATACTCCTTCATTCTGTTTCCAAGTCTTGAAACCTGGTTTATACGCGACTCGAGATATAATAGCTCAGTTCCCTCATAAAGGCCTTGTGCAAGGGCATTCATGTCTCTTCCCGACATACCGCCATATGTTATAAAACCTTCATAGATAATGTTATATGTCGAAGCCTGACGAAATAGTTCCTCTTGTCTGAAAGCAATAAAACCACCCATATTCACTATAGCATCCTTCTTTGAACTCATTGTCATACCATCTGCATAGGAGAACATCTCCCTGGCTATATCCCTTATATCTTTATCAGCATATCCATCTTCCCTCATCCTGATGAAATATGCATTCTCTGCAAATCGTGCAGAGTCAATTATAAACTTAACGCCATACTTACGTGAAAGCCTCCCAACCTCTCTAAGGTTGGCCATGCTCACCGGCTGTCCTCCCGCAGTATTATTAGTGATGGTAACTATTATGCAGGAGATCTTTTCAGCTGGATTGTTTTTAAGTACGCTTTCGAGTTTGGCCAGATCGACATTACCTTTAAACGGATGCCAGGCTGTAGTGTCAGAAGCAACATCGACGGTGCAGTCTATAGCAAATGCTTTTCTGAATTCGATATGGCCTTTTGTTGTGTCGAAATGCGAATTTCCTGGAACAAGGTCTCCCTGTTTTACCAATACGGAGAAAAGGACATTTTCTGCAGCTCTTCCCTGATGAGTAGGCAGGAAATAATCGAACCCTGTGATATCTTTTATGGCGTCTTTCAGTTTGTAATATGATGACGCACCAGCGTAGCTTTCGTCTCCAACCATCATTGCGGACCATTGTTTGTCGCTCATAGCTCCGGTACCAGAATCTGTGAGGAGATCAATGAATACTTGTTCCGATTTCAGGTTAAACAGATTGAATGATGCATCTGCGATCCATCTTTCCCTCTCTTGTTTTGTACTACTGTACATATTTTCTACCATCTTTATTTTAAATGGTTCTGTAAATGGCAAGTCCATAGTTTTAACTGGTTATTAGAAATGAATTTTAAAATGCAGATATTTTATAATATTGATTTTAAGTCCGGAATAAGGACTTATGTTAGAGGTATTCAGAAAAAAAATCTCTGTTTTTGATATTCTTGTATATCTCAACCTCATTATTTTCCGTTAGAGAAGCAGGGAACATAAATCTTCAAAATTATATCAGTAAAATTAAAAGTATTTTGTGATATATTCAACCGGGAAATCAGATCAGAAAAATAATAAATCATGAGCATTAGGATTTTAAAATCATGTTTAACAATAATCTTTACAACAATCTATATTTCAGTATTTTCGCAGGTAAATATTAAAGATACCATTAAAATTAAAACTGCCTCCGATACCTTAAATAAAGGAAGTATTGTTTTTACTGATAATCGAAAGCAACCTCAGATTGTTCTTACAAAAGATCAATCACTCAGGTACCTTCAGCAAAGATTTCATCCTCAGTTATGGACCGATGCAGCTAATCCTCTCAGACAGGCTTTTGGCCGGCTTATTTATGAATCGGCACATCCTCCTTTTGATTCTCTTAAAAATTTTCTCCTCAAATATCCTTATGATTCACTCAATCTAAAGCTATTAAAAGTTATAAATCTATCTGACAGTGTAAGGTCTGTTTCAAATCTTAATGACACTACAATAATGGTTCCTAATGATAGTCTGGATAAATTAGAGTCTACTTATTCCAGGTATCCCTTTAAAAACCAAAATCAAATTTTTCAGGGTGATTCCATTAAATCAGCTGTAACAAGTTTACTGAAATATCTTGATGATCGCGACTCAACAATTGTCAGCTTCACCGGGGTTGGAAATACTTTTACTCATATTATGATGAATTCAAAGCCGGATAAAGTTATACGTTACTGGCTTAAGAATGAATTCTCTGATTCGGTTACAATCTGGATTGCCAACCCATCAAGAAACACAATTGCTCTTTATCTGGAACAGGGTGTGAATTTCAGGAGGCCGGTTCAGCAACACAATTATTCAAAAGCTAAAATCGATCTACAATTACCTGATAATTCAAAATTGCTTTCCCTTCAGAATATTTTTATCAGGCCACAATATTGGAAATTCCGGAAAGAGACTTCATTTATTTTAAGTCAGGCAGCCCTAAGCAACTGGGTACAAGGAGGAGAAAACAGTATCTCAACCTCTCTGGATGCCACCTGCTATGCTGATTACAATAATGTGGCATTAAAATTGTCATCGAATAATTTTATAAGATTAAATCTGGGATTTCTTAAAACTGGAGGTATTCCTTTACGCAAAAATGTTGATCTGCTTGAGACAAACTCAAAATTTAACCATAAAGCATTTGGAAAGGTTGACTTCAGCGCTATTATGCTTTTTAAGACACAGGTGGCGCCAGGTTATGATTATAGTTCTGAGCCATCCGTACTGGTTTCAAAGTTCATGAATCCGGCTGTGCTTACAATTGGTTTTGGACTTGATTATAAGCCATATAAATCAACTTCTCTTAACTTTTCCCCGGTTTCATTCAAAGCTACCTGGGTGACTGACACTGCTCACATTGACCAGACTAAATACGGTATTGCGAAAAACAGAAAATCACTGATTGAGCCAGGAGCGAGCTTCATGATAACCAATGAATTAAAACCACTAAAAACAGTTTCAATAATAAACAGATTGCAGTTATTTACAAATTATATTCATAATCCTCAAAATGTTGATGTGGATTGGGAAATGATAACATCAGCAAGTTTGAACTGGTTCACCGAAGTAAGGCTTGATACACATCTTATTTTTGATGATGATACCAAAACGTCTGAACTTGACAAAAATAAGAACCCTATTTTATTGCCCGACGGTAAAGTAAAGAAAACTGCAAGAGCTCAATTCAAAGAGGTATTTGGTATCTCCTTTGTTTTCAGGTTCTAAAAGGTACATCGGCACAACTGTTTAATGGCTTAAGGGTAAAACAAACATCTTACTCTATTTTCTTTCTGTTTTCTGCCATTACACCTTTACGCCATTACGCCTTCAGCTACAGCTCCTTCTGATATATTCTGAATCGCTTTACCACTTTGCATCCAACCCTTTCATATTCCCCCCTCATCTTTGTATTATTTTCCAATACGAGATGACTATCGAGAGTATCCATTTTATGTTTAATGCCTGACTGGAGTATTTTGACACCCATCAACACCTCAAGACCTTTTCCACGATACTCCTTTTTAACGCCTCCAAGCATCATCAGTAATTTTTTTGACCTTTTTGATTCTTTAAGGATTTTAAAAATTCCGAAAGGCAGCAATTTGCCGTTTGAATCTCTTATTCCTTTGCTGATGTCAGGCATCCCCACTGCGAAGCCTACTAATTTTCCGTTAGTTTCAATAACCTTAATAAATTTCGGATCGAGTATAGGCAGGTAGCGGGCAGCAAAATCGGTCTTTTCCTTGTCGTTTAGTGGAACAAAACCATAGATCTCTGCAAATGTCTCATTCATAAGCTCTAATACACCAATAATATACGGTTTCAGCTCTTTTTTGGAAGCAAATTCGACTATTTTATATTCCTTGTTATTTTCCATCCGGGCCAGTACTTTTTCATAAATCAAAGGAAATTTTTCAGGTATCTTTCCAAGATAGTCGACAAGGTCTATCTTCTTTTGATAGCCTTCAGCTTCAATAAGTTCTGGCATATATTTTGAGTTGTTTGGCGCTGTCATGAACAGGGGATATTCAAATCCTTCTATCTGAAAGCCCTGTGGATCTTTATCTGAAAATCCCAAGGGTCCTATTATCATGCTCATTCCATTCTGTTTTGCCCATTCTTCCACCCTGGTTAGCAGAGCATGAAATACTTCCTTGTCGTTGTAGCATTCCATAAAACAGAAGCGGCCATGCTGTTCATTATTTATTTCGTTATATCTTTTATTTATGATTCCCATTATCCTGCCGACAGGTTTATTATCCCGGCAAGCCAGCAGAAGAAGTGCATCGGCATATTGGTACGATTTGTTCTTCTTTTTATCATATAGTTCCCACTCATCCATATAGATTGGCGGAAGCCAGTCGGGCTCATTTTTATGAACTTTTTCAGGAAGATAGATAAACTCACGGCGGTCCCTTTTTGTAAGTACCTCTTTAATAACTAATTCCCCCATATAATAATATTTTTGATTGCACCAAGAAACAAAAAATCTTTAAGATGAACAATTCCGTTTAATAAAAAATTGAATTAATTAGCTCTTATAATAAGATCGAGGATGACGAAGAAAGCAAAAATAATACTTGCTATGCCATTTGTTGTGGCAAATGCCATTGTTACTTTACTAAGATCATCAGGCCTTACAATGCTGTGCTGATAGATTAACAGCAATGTAAAAACAGTTGCGCCTGTCCAGAAAAGCAATCCACTCTTTCCGACAAATCCGGCAGCCAGAACAAGAGCTAATGTAATTACATGCACAAATATAGATATGGCGAGTGCCTTTTTTTTTCCTTTAACCGATGGAACAGAATACAATTTGTTGGTCTTATCAAAATCGTCATCCTGTAGAGCATAGATGATATCAAATCCACTCACCCAGCTGAGGACAACAAATGAGTAAATTATGGGAAGAGCGCTGAATTTTCCAGTTACTGAGATATATGCACCGACAGGAGCAAGGCTGAGTCCCAATCCAAGTACAAAATGACATAAAGAAGTAAATCTTTTTGTCAGGCTGTACCCTAGAATAACAAGAAGGGCAACAGGTGAAAGAAACAGTGTCAATCGGTTAATAAAACCTGTTGTCACAATAAATAGAACAGCATTAATTATGACAAATACTGAGGCAGCCCTGGCGCTTAAAATACCAGATGGAATTTCTCTTTTTCTTGTTCTAGGATTAAGGGCGTCATAATCTTTGTCAGCCAGTCTGTTAAATCCCATTGCGGTGTTTCTCGCAAGGACCATACACAGAATTACCAGAAACAGCAATCTTATACACAGATGAAATTCCGGTTTTGATACGGCGAGTGAAAAACCGATTAGCGCAAAAGGCATTGCAAAGACAGTATGGCTGAACTTAACAAGCGAGAAATAATCCCTTATGGATCTGAAAAATGCTATCATTTATTCAGAAGTTTCCTGTAAAATTCATAATTGTCATCACCGTAGGTGACAAAGATTACTTTATGAGGGTAGCTGTTTTTCTTAAGGAATCTTTTAGTCTCATTCACAGCTATTAATGCAGCGATGTCTTTTGGAAATCCATAGGCACCGGTTGATATCCCGGGAAAAGCAATTGTATTTAATTTTTTTTCTTTAGCAAGTTCGAGGCTTGTCTGGTAGCAGGATGCAAGTAACAAATTTTCATCACTATAGCCTCCGCGCCATATAGGACCAACTGTATGAATAACATGCTTTGCTTTAAGCTTGTAGCCATCAGTGATTTTTGACCGGCCTGTTTCACATCCGTTAAGTTTCACACATTCAGCTAGAAGGTCTGGTCCTGCAGCACGATGAATCGCTCCATCGACACCTCCTCCTCCGAGTAGAGATGTATTGGCTGCATTCACAATGGCATCAACATACAGCAAAGTTATGTCTCCGCTGATCAGGTCAATCCTCTTCCTGTCCATTCTCTATCTTATCTGCGCATTAAGTTCTTTTTCAAAGGCTTTAATAAGGTTTTGCATTATCCTGTCAATGTTCTTATCAGTCATTGTTTTCAGATCATCGCGGAGAATAAAGCTGACTGCATATGACTTTTTGTTTATGCCAAGACTATCATTTTCATAGACATCGAAAAGACTGATATCTTGCAGTACACTTCTTTCGGTATGGTACGCAATATCCCTGATCTGGGAGAATTTGATACTCCTGTCGAGAAGCAGAGCAAGATCGCGTTTTACAGAAGGATATTTAGGAAGCTCAAGAAATGAAATGGATTGTTTTTTTATCATTTTAAGAAGTACATCCCATTCAATATGACCCCAGTACACCTCCTGACCGATATCAAATTTAGAAAGATAGCCTTTTGATATACGTCCTGCCTCAGCCAAAATCTTATTATTAAACAGATAAGTTAAAGATTCTGCAAAATATTTTTTATCAGATTCACCTGTTGATAAACTTTCAGGTTTTATTCCAAGTCTGAACAGGATCATTTCAACAGATGATTTTATGTTAAAAAAGTCAGATGGACTGGTTTTTAAATTCCAGGTCTGACGGCCATTATTTCCTGAAATAAATAGATCAAGAGAGGTTTTCTCAATGTAATCGGAGGCTTTGGGATATGAGTCTCCTGACTTATTATAAAAGTAACAATTCCCGAATTCATAGAGCTTAAGATCGAGATTTTGCCTGTTGATGTTCCATATTACGGAACTGAGTCCGCCAAATAGCAGAGATTGTCTCATAGCATTCAGATCCGAACTAAGTGGATTGGCAAGTATAACAAGCTTCTCTCTATCAAAATCCTGGTTATTTTCGTACCATGAAGCAGGACAAAGCGAGTTGCACATTATTTCAGAGAAACCGTTGTATGTAAGGAGATCAGATATGGAATTGACAATCTTTTCCTTATTTGGTTTTTCCGGGTAAGAAAGGGTGGAATTCACGTGCATATCTATTTCCACATTGTTGTACCCGTATATCCTGAGAATCTCTTCAATGACATCTGCTTCCTGCTTAACATCAACGCGATATGATGGAATCATGAGGCTGAGATTAGCTCCATCATCGTGAATTATTTCTATATCCAGCAGAGTGAGAATTTTCTTTACAGTATCTGGTTCAATCTTTTTACCGATCAGCCTGTTTATATTGGAATAATTAACCTCGATCTCAACATTTTTTATCGGGTTTGGATATACATCAACAATGTCAGATGAAATTTCTCCGCCTGCAAGTTCTTTAATCAGCATTATTGCTCTTTTAAGAGCCCAGATGGTGATATTCGGATCAGCGCCTCTTTCAAATCTGAAAGATGCGTCGGTTTTCAAACCATGCCTTTTTGATGTCTTACGGATAGCAACAGGATTAAAATAAGCACTTTCCAGGAAAATATTTTTTGTAGAAGATATAATCCCTGATTTAATTCCTCCGAATACACCTGCAATGCACATTCCTTCCTTTGTATTACAGATCATCAGATCGCGCGATGAAAGGCTTCTTTCAACATTATCAAGGGTGATGAATTTGCTTTTATCAGGCAGGTTTCTTATAATGATTTTTTTGCCATCGATTTTATCAGCATCGAATGAATGCAGTGGCTGACCGACTTCATGCTGAACAAAATTAGTTATGTCAACGACATTATTAATCGGATTAAGGCCTACAGCTCTTAGTTTATTCTTAAGCCAATCGGGAGATTCTCCGATAGTTACACCGCTGATGGTAATACCTGTGTACCTTGGGCAATCAGTAGGGTTCTCAATATTTACCTCATAAGGATTGTCATTATGGTCAGGTTTAAAACCTGAAACTGAAGGAAGGATGGCTCTGATATCTATCCCTCTATTGAGATTCAGATAGGCAGCAAGGTCCCTTGCTACACCAAAATGCGATCCGCTGTCAATCCTGTTGGGAGTAAGGCCTATCTCAAACACTGTATCCTTTGAAATTTTAAAATAACTAGATGCAGGAGTTCCAGGAATAGCATTTTTTTCCAGAATCATAATACCTTCATGAGAACTACCAAGTCCCAGTTCATCTTCAGCGCAAATCATTCCTTCAGATAACTCTCCGCGGATTTTGGATTTTTTAATTTCAAAGCTCTCGTCTCCTTTATAAACAAATGCTCCGATTGTTGCCACCGGAACTTTCTGACCTGCTGCAACATTTGGAGCGCCACAGACGATCTGAAGAGGCTGGTGGCTACCTACGTTTACAGTGGTTACAGAGAGTTTATCGGCATCAGGATGTTTTTGACAGGTTAGTACTTCGCCAATAACAATACCTTCCAGTCCTCCTTTTACAGAGACCCATTCTTCCATTCCTTCAATTTCAAGACCGATAGCGGTCAGAATCTCTGAAACTTTAGCAGGTTCAAGATCAATCTTTAAATAATCTTTAATCCAGTTATATGAAATCTTCATGTCAGAATTGAGCTTATAAAATTAGCAGTAAGATTGCAAAAGTAAGGAATTTTAAAATACGATTTGGGGTGAGTTTTTTTAAAATAGGATCAAATTTCTGAGATTTTGTTCCGTCTAATAACCTCAAACGTAATATTCCCTGGCAAACTTCTTTATAACCAATTCAATTTTTATATTTAACTTTAATATCTTCTTATGAAGAGTCTGGCGTAAGCACTTTTTGTTGAAGATATTGCGGATTGTTGATGTAACGCTTCTGTGACTGACGGGGCTGTGCGTTAAAAGAATGTAAATAGCAAGATTAGCTTTAGTGAGTACACTTACAACCTTTATTGCCAGGTTGTAACAGTTATTTAAAATATTGTGCAATGAAGAAATATATCTTATTCTTATTATTATTTTTCAGTTTCCATATAACTATTTATAATCAGATTATTAAAGGCACCGTTATGGACCAAAATACTAAATCTCCAATAACTTATGCTTCAGTCTATTTTAATACAACATTCGTCCAAACTTATACAGACCAGAATGGATATTTTACGTTAGATATTTCGAAATATATTTCAATGCCCTTAACAGTCAGCGCTTTAGGATATTATTCTACTACAATAAATGATTTTCAAACAGATAAACCACTTTTAATTTATCTTTCCCCCAAAGTCTTTGAATTAAAGGAAGTTGTCGTTACTGCTAAAAATAATCCAAAAGCAAGAAGAAGAAATTTAAAACTTTTCAAGAATGTCTTTCTGGGAACAACCTCAAATGCATCTGAGTGTCAAATAACTAATGAAAAGGATATCATAATAATAAATAATACTGATAATGATACGATTAAAGCATTCTCTTCAAAACCGATCCTTATAGACAATAAGGCATTAGGCTATAAAATCTCTTACTACCTGGATCGATTTGAATTCTATAAACAAGACAGTACCTTCTTGATTGATGGGAATATTATTTTCAACGAGGATTTAATGACTGAAAAAGCACAAAAAAACAAATTTGAAAGAAGAAGGAAAATTGTATATCTTGGATCCAGGATGCATTTCTTTAGAGAGCTTTGGGAAAATAATCTGGATGCAACCGGTTTTACTATAAGAGACTCAGCAAATGTGCAAATCAACGTTGACGACCTTGTAATTCAAAATGATAATCCTTTGACCAAAGTTAAGGACAAGTATTTAAGCTATCCTGGGAAGCTGAGAATATTTTATAACAGAAATTTGCCTACTGATATTTCTTTTCTAAAAGATAATGTTTACTTTGAAAAATGTGGATATTTTGATGGAACAAGTTTAAAGTGGGAAGGTGAAATGGCAGCACAACGTATTGCCGATTGGTTACCATTTGAATATTCTGTCAAATAAAAACAACGGCTAACACAGACAATAAATTTTATAAGCTTAACAATGGTTTTTGCAGTGTAATCTGGGCAAATATATATTGGCAAGATAACTCTTGCTCGTCTGCCATGACTGGTAAAAAATTAATCATCCGCTGATTATGATTATAATTAACAGCAGAATCAGCATTTTTAAAGTAAATTGTATCAAAATGCCTTTAAAAGCAAATGAATAAACTAAATTTATGATGAGATTTCTGCAATACAATTTAAACCTTTTTTTCCAAAATAACCTAAAAATTACTTTTGCCTTCAATTTAGTTGTATCACTTTGGGGGTTATCATCCGTAAACACCCAAATTGAAAATCAAAACCCTGTAGCGACTGATTTTAAAAAACACATTGAAATACAATTTGAAAAAGTCTATTTGCATCTTGACAGGCCTTATTATTCCGCTGGCGACGATATTTGGATTAAAGCTTACCTTGTCGATGCGTTGACAAATAAATTGTCCGATAACAGCAATAACCTCAATGTGGAACTTATTTCACCCGAATCCAAAATAATAAAACGATTGATTTTAAGGATAGATAGTGGCATAGGTTTTGGAGATTTTCATCTTGGAGATTCAATTGCATCTGGGGATTACCAGGTCAGGGCATATACCAGCTGGATGAGGAATTTTGGTGATGTTTTCTTTTTTAAAAAAGATATTGTCATTGAAAATCATATGGGGATAACAGCTTCCAAACCTTCTAAACCGGAAGAAAATGATAATAATGTAGATGTGCAATTTTTCCCTGAAAGCGGACCGTTAATTGAAAATGTTTATACTGTAATGAGCTTTAAGGCAGTAAGCTCCTCTGGCTATGGATGTAATGTAAATGGTCAGGTGTTTTCATCGCTTGGCGATACTTTGACAAGCTTCGTAAGTACACATCTCGGCATGGGCAGGTTTTTCTTTCTTCCAAAGAAAGGTTTAAAATATTTTGCAGTTGGAAATTCGGGGAATGGGATTCCTTTCAGAGTAGAACTCCCGACTGCCTTAGAGACCGGATATTCTTTAAAGGTATCTGATTTTAATGAGAATTATTTCCGCGTAACCATTAAAACTAATCAGGAGACTCTTAACCAGTTTCCCCTCCATGAACTGGTAATTGCCGGCACATCCCATGATTCGATATGCGTGATCACCAATGTAACAGTGAGGGCGACTGATAATATGGTTATCATACCAAAGAAGAAGTTTCCTGAGGGAGTTTCCCTTATAACCCTTATAGATACCATTGGCAGGACCTATTGCGAGCGAGTTTTTTATATTCATGGCAAGAAGAATTATAGCATCAGCATTGTTTCTGATAACGAAGTTTATGCCCCGAAACAAAAAGTAACTCTACAAATCTCCGTAAGAGACAATTATGACAAACCGGCTTCTGCAAACCTGTCATTATCTGTCGTTGATGGCAGTCAGATAGAAGGCTTTGAAAAGAAACCTGATATAAGTTCCTATCTATTACTTGAATCCGAGATCAGTGGTTATATTGAACAACCTTTTTACTATTTTGATACAACTATTCCCGATCGTTATCAGGCACTTGACAACCTGTTGCTTACCCAGGGATGGCGTAACTATGTCTGGAGTTTTCTTTCTGATACAACTATTAGATTTAAATACCCGGTAGAGAAAGGAATTTCTGTATCCGGAAAGCTCAGGCGAGTATTGATTGATAAACCGATTGAAGGTGTAAATATATCCATGGCCATGTCGGAGAATGTCAGCTCGTCTTCTAAATTTACTCAAACCGACAGTGTCGGCAAATACTCTTTTGACGGACTGAATTTTACAGGTTCTCAAAACATTTTGATATATGCTGCAGATAAAAAAGATATTGGGAAAGGATTGATATTGTTTGATTCAATTTTCAGGGATCCGGCCCCGATAAGTTATAATCAGGTACAAAAGATCAAAATAACAGATAAGAAAATTCCCAACAATAATGATGTTCAAAATCATGATATAGTCGCCGATAATAATGAAATTTCTGATTTTAAGAAGGAGGCAGCACGGAAATATAACATCATGAAACAGTATCATATAACTGATACAATCGGGTTATATGAGGTTGTAATTAATGCCAGAAGACCAGTAAAAGAAAACGCAGACGGTCATTATCGTCCGTATGGAGAACCTGATATATCTCTTCCTATTACCGAATTAATGTACAGTAATAAAACTGTTTTTGATATTATGCAGGGTCAGATACCAGGATTTTTTCAGGGGCGTTTCGTAAGGTTCGGTCCGCAAAAAACGAATCAACCCCTTTTTTTGCTGGACGGTCTTGAAGTTGATGAAAAAATAATTTTAGATTTACAAGTGTCTGATGTGGATAAAATTGAAGTCATAAAAGATGCAGGAAAATTAGCTTTCTTTGGGTTTCGCGCAAGTTACGGGGTAATAAGTGTTTTTACAAAAAAGGGAAGAAGTAGTCCTGTACAACCTCCTTTGAATTTTATAAACCAGCGTATTTATGGATATTACCAGGCACGAACTTTTTATTCGCCCAAATACAATGTCCCACAGCCTGAATATAATACACCTGACCTCAGAACCACTATCCATTGGGAGCCCAACGTGGTAACAGATAAAGATGGTAATGCAACCATCTCGTTCTTTAATGCTGATAATAAGGCAATTATTAAAGTAGATGTTGAAGGTGTTGCTGAACGAGGTGTACCTTTGGCAGGAAAGGCGAGTTTCAAAGTAAAATAAGATCTTGTTTTTGAGGAATGCCTAATGTATTTTATAAAGTTATAAAAGCCAATCGTTAACTGTGACTGTGCTATGAAAAGAATAGTTCGGACACGGACGGCAACGAACTAAACCGCAAGGCCATTAGTAGCCATTGGACAAGCATCCGGCATACCTAAAATTGCTTGACTAATTTCTCACGTAGATTAATCAGTTTCCTCAAGTTTAAAAATATCATTGACCGACTTCTCAAAATATCTTGAAAGTTTAAGTGCCAAGATCGTTGACGGTACATATTTTCCAAGTTCAATAGAATTAATAGCTTGCCTTGATACTCCAATGATTTTAGCTAGTTCCTCTTGAGTTATATCTTTGATAGCTCTCTCAACTTTAAGACTATTTTTCATACTGTAATTGTTTTGTTGACCTATATAAGATATAATTGAACCGGACGATAAATAAAATTATGATTGTGAACATATTAAATATCATCACATACATAAACCCTATTCCATAGAAAAATAGAAAAGAGAATAAGAGGATTGCGTAGTTAATATAAGGTGCCCACAAGAATGATTCTAATCTAATTTTAGCAATGAATTCATCTTCATGTTTTTCTTTTGCAAATGCTACCATGACAGCTCCCAAAATAAAGAGAATACCGATAATTGTACCCATAAGATTCACCTTATCAAAGCCAAAAATAATAGATGAACTACCCCACGGAGCAAAACTGCCGGAATA
>PMIJ01000049.1:28593-61191 GCA_003157015.1 Bacteroidales bacterium | reverse complement strand
CAATTTAATCATTGTGGTTTATTTATTGTATTGTCATTTTTACAAGAAAGACTATAAAGTATCGTTTGTGATGCCGCTTGTCTTATTCAGTATTCCTCTTGCAATCGGAATTCACACTGTTACAGCCTTTTTATTCAATGCTTTACCAGGCAGACCCTTTTGGAACAGTGCTCTGCTTGCTCCCCGCTTCTTAGCTTCTGCTTTTTGTTCGGGACCTGCAATACTTATTATTCTATTTCAGATTTTACGTAAAATAACAAAATTTGAAATAAAAGATGAGGCAATATGGACAATAGCCGAATTGATGGTTTATGCAATGTTCATTTATCTGTTTTTCACAGTAGCAGAACTTTTCAAAGAATTTTACTCCGGAACCGAAAATATTTTATACTGGAAATATTTATTGTTTGGAATCGGGGAAAATCATGAAATTGTTATATATAGCTGGTCTTCAATAATAATGGGGAGCATAGCTTTTCTTCTATTCCTTATTCCGAGTACACGAAAAAATTTCCTGACGCTTAATATCGGAGCTGTTCTGATTTACGGTAGCGTCTATATTGAAAAAGGAATAGCTTTAATAGTTCCAGGATTTACGCCTGACACTTTAGGACAAATATATGTTTATACTCCTTCTATTACTGAAGTCCGGACTGCAGTAATGATATTTTCAAGCGGCTTTTTACTTTTTACATTTCTGAGTAAAATAGCAATAGCCATAGTATTTGAAGATTACTGCATCGATGATCTCAGTTCAGGGAAAAGGGTTGATAAAGTGAAAGAAGCCCCGGTTGCCATGTAAGGCAGGAACATATTTAAGTTTATAAAGGTTCCCAAATTATCTAACAATCCCGAACGCCAGGAATCTCTTGCTCCGAAACAAGAAAAGGGTGCCTTTTGAGACACCCTTATATGATTCAGAATTGTTCTGAAATTATTTCTTTAATGATCTTATATAGTTAACTGTCTGCCAGAGGCCGGTATCATCAATCTTGCCTTCGTATTTTGGCATATCTCCCCGACCGGTTTTTGATTTATAGAATAGCTCTCCATCGGTCTGTTTCTGACACTCTGCTGTCAAAAAACTGGCTACAGGAGTTTTCAATCCTTTTGATTTTGGACCATCGCCTAAACCGGTTCTCCCATGACATGCTGCGCAAGTCTTGTTAAAAAGATCTTTTCCGGCCAGAAGACTTGCATCATCTGACTTAACAGGGTTGCTCATAGTTTTGAAATTAGCCGGAACATCCCATGGTTTCGACTTCTGTCCGAAAGAAGTTAAGGAAATTCCAAATACTAACAGAATTCCTATAAATACAATCTGTTTTAAGTTTTTCATAACGTTAGTGTTTTAATTTTAACTCAAAGTTAAAAGTTATTATCCACTTTCGGTCTATTTATGTGTTAAATTCTTTTGATGCAAATTGATGGTTTGCAGAAAGAATGTTTCATCCTAATGACCAATAATATATCCTTAAGGTGTAATTCTACATAATAATAGTTATAATATTATTAATGATAGATCTCCAGTAAAATCTCAAGTATCTGTTTAGCCGCTTTTGATACGGAAGTTCCGGGACCGAATATTGCAGCCACACCAGAGTCGTACAGAAAATGATAATCCTGATGAGGAATAACTCCTCCTGCTATAACCAGAATATCTTCTCTTCCAAGTCTCTTCAGCTCATTAATTACCTGAGGGACAAGTGTTTTATGACCACCAGCCAGACTGGAGACACCGAGAACATGAACATCGTTCTCAACAGCTTGTTTCGCAGCTTCTGCCGGTGTTTGGAAAAGAGGTCCGATATCGACATCAAAGCCAATATCGGCATAACTAGTAGAAACAACTTTCGCGCCCCGATCGTGACCATCCTGGCCCATCTTGACAATCATTATCCTGGGCTGACGGCCCTCTTTTTCTGCAAACCTGGCAACAAGTGCCTGTGCTTCTTTAAAATCATCATCGGCTTTATACTCCGATGAATAAACTCCTGAAATGGTTTGTATCACTGCTTTATACCTCCCTACAATTTTTTCACATGCATAGGAAATTTCACCCAGACTGGCCCGTTTAGCAGCTGCCACTACAGCCATGTCGAGAAGGTTCCCTTCACCAGTCTGAACACAATTGGTTATTGCATCAAGTGCCACCTGGCATTCAGCTTCGTTCCTCTCGTCACGGAGTTTTGCCAGCCTGATTATCTGTGACTCGCGCACTGCGGAATTATCAACTTCAAGAGTTTCGAGCGGATCCTCTTTCTCAAGCCTGTACCTGTTTGTTCCGACTATAGTTTGTACTCCTGAATCAATCCTGGCCTGAGCACGGGCTGCAGCTTCTTCAATCCTCATTTTCGGAACTCCTGATTCAACTGCTTTTGCCATTCCTCCGAGACTTTCAACTTCTTTAATATGCTCCCATGCTCTATGAACAATCTCATGCGTAAGTGTCTCAACATAATATGATCCGGCCCATGGATCAATTGCCCTGCAAACCTGGGTTTCCTCCTGTAAATATATCTGGGTATTCCGGGCTATGCGAGCGGAAAAATCTGTCGGCAGCGCTATCGCTTCATCAAGCGCATTTGTGTGAAGACTCTGTGTATGGCCCAATACTGCTGCCATAGCTTCAATGCAGGTACGCCCCACATTGTTGTATGGATCCTGTTCAGTCAGACTCCAGCCGGATGTCTGACAATGAGTTCTGAGAGCAAGTGATTTGGGATTCTTAGGATTGAATTCACTGACTATTTTCGACCACAACAAACGTGCTGCCCTCATTTTTGCTATTTCCATGAAATGATTTATTCCAATCGCCCAGAAAAATGAAAGTCTGGGAGCAAAAGCATCGATATCAAGTCCGGCTTTTATTCCGGTCCGGAGATATTCAAGTCCGTCAGCAAGTGTATAAGCAAGTTCTATATCGCAAGTTGCTCCAGCCTCCTGCATGTGATAACCAGAAATGCTTATGGAATTAAATTTCGGCATTTTTTCTGAAGTGTACCGGAAAATATCGGCAATTATTCTCATTGAGAATTCAGGAGGATAGATATAGGTATTCCTGACCATGAACTCTTTCAGAATATCGTTCTGAATTGTACCGGATAATTCATCGAGACGGGCTCCCTGTTCAAGAGCTGCAACAATATAAAATGCCATAACCGGAAGTACAGCTCCATTCATCGTCATGGAAACCGACATTTTATTAAGCGGTATCTGGTCGAACAGTAATTTCATGTCAAGAATTGAGTCGACCGCCACTCCGGCTTTTCCAACATCCCCTGTAACCCTCTCATGATCCGAATCATACCCCCTATGGGTAGCCAGGTCGAAGGCTACCGACAGCCCTTTCTGCCCGGCGGCCAGATTGCGCCTGTAAAATGCATTTGACTCTTCAGCTGTGGAGAATCCTGCATATTGCCTTATTGTCCAGGGCAACATTGTATACATTCCCGAATACGGTCCATGCAAAAAAGGAGGCAACCCGGCAGCATAATGCAGGTGTTCCATTACTGCGAGATCCTTCCTGGTATAAACACTTTTAATCGGGATCATTTCGGGTGTTACCCAATCATTATTAAGGTCAATATTCTTCTCCCAGTCATGACTATCTTTCTCATTTACAGGAAGTGAAATCAAGTCGTTATATCTGAATTTTGGTCTCATAATCTACATTTTCTCCCCTTTTTCCTTTTCTAATCTAATCCTTTCAATCTCCTCGGATCCTCTGAAAAGATTTATTGGTTCAATCTGAATTCCATCTGTCGGAACCTGTGTTTTAAATACCCGGTCCAGATCTATCTCTGAAGGCGCCTTTTCATTTAAATTAGGAAATCGGTTTGTTCCCAAAAGTATCTCTTTGCCGCTTTCAATATTCGATTTTCGCAGTGACGCTGATTCCGATAATTTCTTCTGGATCCAACCTGATTTCAGACAGGAAAGAAACCCACCCTGATCTTCAACTTCTATAAATAATTTCCATGCGTTTTCGGCGATAAGGCTTGTAAGGTTCTCAACATAAAATGAACCTCCAGAAGGATCAGCGACTTTATCAAAGTAAGCTTCTTCCTTAAGTATAAGTTGCTGGTTGCGAGCAAGTCTTTCGGAAAATTCATCAGGATGTCTGAAAACAATATCAAAAGGCTCTACTGTTAGTGAATCAGTTCCGCCTAAAACGGCCGACATTGCTTCGGTTTGTGTTCTGAGAAGATTTACATACGGATCATATACCGTTTTATTGAATTTACCTGTCACACAATGAATATTCATCTTAATATTTTTCCCGTTTTGAGGATGAAATCCATTTGTGACAACAGACCAGAGCAGCCGTGCAGCTCTTAGTTTTCCAATTTCTGAGAAATAATTTGACCCTGTTCCGAAACTGAACCTGATTTTTGAAGCGACTATATCGGCACTTATTCCCCTTTCAGTAAGCTGTGCCAGATATTCATTTCCCATTGAGATACCAAAAGCCAGTTCCGTGACAACATCTGCTCCGGCATTTGTAAAGTTTGAAGCATTAATATTGATCGTCGTGAAATGAGGAAGAGATGTCGAAGATCTTACGACTGAAGCCAGGTAATCAAATCCATCTTCCGGAAGAATACATAATGTTCCATTAACCATCAGTCTGCTCAGCGGGTCAACCTCAAGTGCTCCTTTGATTTGGTCGGGGTCGGACCAGGATTTCTTTACATATTTTATTAGCAAATCAAGTATCTCCAATGCTTTCCCATTTGAGGAAAAATTTATTTCGACTCCTCCCAGAAAGATCCTTTCAAGGAGAAGATCAAAATTTTTTTCATTAATTGATTCCGGATCAGATATTATAAATCCAAGTGAATCAATCCCTTTCATTAGTATCGTCAAAGCTTTACGGTTCGCTTCAGAGTAATTGGTTATGTCAATATTCTGTCTGATGAGCCAGTTGTTATTCCTGGTCTTTGTACCTCTGATATAAGGGAATTCGCCCGGGAGCGTGTTGATGTACCTGAGGTTTCCCAAATCTTCTATCCGATAAAATGGGTTTACATCAAAACCAGCGTTAGTTCTCCAGACAAGTTTCTCATTAAAGTCAGCTCCCTTCAGGTCGGAATTGATCTTATCCAGCCACTCCTTTGTGCTGACCGGGGGAAAGTGAACAAATAATTTTTCCTTTTGCACCATCTTTCTCAAAAGTGAATTTTAAAACACAAATTAAATGAATAGACCTACATAGTTATTATGAAATTTATCATATAGTTATGATTTAGGAATATCTAGCTACTTCCCTGCAAATTCCATCAGGAAAGATTTTATGAAAGGATTAAGGTCGCCATCCAAAACTGCCTGGACATTTCCTGTCTCGTGATTTGTGCGCAGGTCCTTTACCATTTTATAGGGATGAAGAACATAAGACCGTATCTGCGAGCCCCATTCAATCTTTTTCTTCTCCCCTTCAATCTTTGACTGTTCCTCCTGCTGCTTTCTGAGTTCAAGTTCATAAAGCTGCGATTTAAGGATCCTCAATGCATTTTCCTTATTATTGAGCTGCGACCGTGTCTCCTGGTTTTCAATTATCAGTCCGGAGGGCTTGTGCCTTAGCCTTACGGCAGTCTCAACTTTATTTACATTCTGTCCTCCGGCTCCGCTCGAGCGGAAAGTATCCCAGGTAATATCGGCAGGATTAATTTCAATTTCTATAGTATTATCAACAAGCGGCGAAATAAATACTGATGCAAATGTAGTCTGACGTTTTCCCTGGGCGTTAAAAGGAGAGATTCTTACCAGCCTGTGTACCCCGTTTTCACTTTTGAGATAGCCATATGCCCGTTCACCGTCAATCTCCAGCGTAACTGATTTTATTCCAACTTCATCACCCGTCTGATAATCGAGCTCTTTAACTTTATAATTGTTTCTCTCCGCCCATCGAAGATACATCCTCATGAGCATTGCGGACCAGTCGTTGCTTTCAGTGCCACCTGCGCCCGAATTTATTTTCAGTATGGCACCAAGCTGGTCCTCCTCTTTCTGAAGCATGTTTCGGACCTCCAGATCCTCAATCAATGAGAGGCAATTATTATACTGGTTATCGACTTCTTCTTCAGAAGATTCTCCTTCCCTGAAAAAGTCATTAATCACGTTCAGATCGTCTATGGCTGAATTTATTTTATCGAAGGCCGTTGTCCAGCTCTTAAGCTGTGCTATGCCCTTCAGAAGCTCTTCCGCTTTTTTAGGATCATTCCATAATCCGGGTTGCTGTGAAAGACTGTCCTTTTCTGCAATGAGTTCAAGTTTTCCTTCGATGTCAAAGATACCTCCTTAACGCATCGCGGCGTCCCGATAAAGCCTTTATCTGTTCGTTAGTTATCATTTCTGAATTTTGGGACAAATTTAGTCTTTTCTAGTCTAACTATAAGGTATAAAATCCTAATTTTGGCATTCCAAAGAACGATGATGGTTAAACTGATAAAATATCTGAGACCTTTTGCGAGATATTTATTGATTGCCTGGGTGGCAATTATAATAATCTTATCGTCCATTCCAAATATCCCGACATTAAAGATCCATACAGCAAAGAGTGATTTCAGGCTCGATTATTTTATGCATTTTGGTGAATATGGAGTTCTGACTTTTATGGCTTTTCTTGCATTTGCAGAGGATGGATTCAGGATTAACTGGAAGAGATTCATTACAGTAGCAATTGGTCTGGTAATGTTTGCTATTCTGGATGAGTTACATCAGAAGCTTATCCCCGGGAGGACATGCAGCATAAGAGATGTTGCAAGTGATGTGACGGGTGTTTTAGCAGCGATTGTATTCACATTGCTGGTCTTCAGATCGGTCAGAATCGGGATGGGAAAGGAATGAATAATTACCTTTTTTGTACTTCTTTAGTTACACAGAGAGACACAGAGGGTGCACAGAGAAACACCGAGTGATCACCAAGGTTTTCCTCAGTGCAACTCTGTGATTCTCAGTGTCACTCTGTGTAAGTTCCTGATATTCAATTGATGTTTCTTTCAATCCCGGTGGGGTTCCACAAATAATATGGGAAGTATTGGCACAATTCTGAGAACACCGGAGAGCCTGTTCCGACTTGTCGGGGTGTTCCATCAATAAACCTTATAGCCGGAAAATGATCCTGTACCAGATCCCAAGGGTGCAATACCATATCCAATATTAATACTTACCTTTACTTTATCTCCAGAAACAAGCTTCATTGTAATCGATCTTGTTAGTGATGATCCATAGCTAATGTTAGAATTCAGTATTTCATAACTTAAGCCATTAAGAAAAAGCTTTAAAATCTTTAAGTCCCCATTATTTCCTGCGCTATAACCAACAATAAAAGTATAAATCCCTGCTACTGGAGCAGTAAATATTCCAGTAGAATTATCAAATCCAGATCCATCGTTATAATCAATCACGGGTGTTATAAAATCATAATCTGTTGAGAGAGAAAGTCCTGCATCTTCAACCACTTTCCTTGCCCTAAAAGAAATTTGCGTACCAAGAGTCACACTGTTTCCTCCGGATATAGAAAGCGATTTACTCGATTCTGTATATGTCAATTGCTGATTATCCGTATTATCCATATACTTACTCAGATCAACCCCTGTTGAGGATGGATTTTTATCTATTGTAAGTCGATTGCCAGTCAGATGAATATCCTGTATAACCGATGCCTTTAACACAGACAGATCAGCACCCGTACCATTTGAAATACTTAGCATTCCGGTTGCATCATTATATGAAAGGTTCTGCTTGAACGGACTCAGATCAATTGGTGTAGCCGAAGCATTTTTAGTTATTTTCAGCGTATTGTTTATATCGAGCGATAAATCCTGTATCTGATTAGTCAGGGCGACTTTGTTTCCGCCCAGTATTGAAAGTGTATCTCCAATAAGTGTCAGCTGGTGAGGAACATTAAGCGTTCCAAGGTTTACAGTATTTCCATTTGAAATCGAAAGGTTATTGCCGTCGAATGAAAGGGTCTGTTTATCCGATGCCGGATCACCCGGATCGCCCTTTGGTCCCTGTGGCCCCGGTTCAAGAGACTTCTGTGCATAAAGCGCATATGGCACGGCTAGAAACTCCATTGTCCCCATTTCTATGAAATCATTATCAAATTTTACCTCTACTTTGAGATAATGAGAGGCAGTGTTCCATTGAATCTGGGAAAGGTTAGTGTAAATTCCGCCTGTAGGTGTACCGCGACCAATAATCAATGAAAAAATTCCGAATTTTGAGGTGTTAACACCTGAATATAGCTCCTGGTAAACAATTGTTCCGAGCGGATTGCCGATGATAATTGAAAATTTAACATCAATGTTTTTGTTGACAAGTTCCTTCCCTGAATTATCTCTGGCCACAGCCTGGTAATAAATGCCGGGATTAACATTCTGTCCAAAAGACAGTGAACCCGAAATTAAAAATATTAACAACGAATAATACCTGATAATTCCTTTTGAAGCCATAGTTTTCCGGATTACATTTTCTCTATTTTAAATACTCTTTTGATTGTCCCATCGTCACTCATTACTCTGACAAAATAGAAGCCGAATTTAAGGCTGGCAACTTCAATCTGTTCTATATAATAATACTTATCTGAAAAATCCATAGTCACTGAATTGACAACCATCCCTGTAATGTTAATCACATCAATCCTGAATTTTCTGGCTTCATCTCCATATAACTTAACATTAATATAGTCTGTCGCCGGATTCGGATAAACATCCACTCCGGTTCCTTCGGGTGGCGTTACCGTTGTAATTTGTATCCGTGGCTGCTGAAATCCCTGTGTCAATATGAAACCGGCACTGCTCACTGTCTCAACTGCTGTCTCACCAATGGTCTGTGAATACTCTATCACTCCGACGGTTGTCAACCCTGCGGCAGGAACCAAAACCTTGGGCGCCAAATCCTGTGAGAAAACTTTTGTTCCGGAAAATAGCAATAGCAGCATTAAAACATTAGTTCCTTTATTCATGTTATATTTATTCTGGAAGATCAAATATAAATGTATTTTTGAAGAAGCAATAATATTTGTTGATAAATATGTTAATAACTTGTTTAAAAGCCGTCAGCTTTTATTATACATAGCTTTTGTGCACCTTTGTGTAACCCTTCGAGTGCCGTCGCGACTGATTATTTTATGAAAACATGCTAAAATCCTACCTCTATAATAATCTTATTGAAGCTGGTTGCGATGAAGCCGGAAGGGGCTGTCTGGCAGGTCCCGTAGTTGCGGCAGCGGTCATTCTTCCTAAAAACTATAAGCATTCTGTGCTGAATGACTCCAAAAAACTATCACCCCGGCAAAGAGCTATTTTAAAGGATGAAATAATTAAATCAGCAATTGCATGGAAAGTTGCATTCGTAGATAATGCCGAGATTGATGAAATGAATATCCTGAGGGCTTCAATTAAAGCTATGCATATCGCTATCGAGGGACTGGAAAAGGTTCCGCAATTCCTTCTGATTGACGGAAACAGGTTCTATCCTTATAAAGACATAAAACATAAAACAATCATTAAGGGTGATGGCCTTTACTTTTCTATCGCCGCGGCTTCAGTACTGGCAAAAACATTTCGTGACGCGTTCATGGAGAAAATTCATACTGAGTTCCCTGAATATGGCTGGAATAAAAATAAAGGATATCCAACTTCTTTTCACAGGGCAGCTATTATGAAATATGGAATTACACCTTATCACAGAAAATCATTCGCCCTCTTTGATTCCCAGTTGAAATTTGAATTTTAAATATCCTGATTTTCTTTTATAATGACTATCGGTGATAATAAATATAAGATCTCAAATAGCTCGAAAATCAATTAATTTTTATATATGAATCATGATACTTAAATTATTTTAAGGCTATCTTTGACGGATAATTTAAAATCAATCTAAACAAGTTGTACCATATGAAAAAACTGTTTACAATCTTATTAATCCTTATTCTCAGTTTCAGTTTCAAAGCTAAAGCTGATGAAGGTATGTGGCTGTTGCCGCTTCTTGAAAAACTCAACATGGGCAAAATGACTGAGCTGGGTCTGAAGCTCTCAGCTGAAGATATTTACAGCATTAACAAAGTTTGCCTGAAAGATGCAGTTGTAATTTTTGGCGGCGGTTGCACGGCTGAAATCGTATCATCACAAGGGCTGGTTCTTACAAATCACCATTGCGGCTATGGTTCAATCCAGGCTCACAGCAGTGTCGATCACGACTATCTACGTGACGGATTCTGGGCAAAAACTAAAGAGGAAGAGCTGCCAAACCCTAACCTTTCAGTTACATTCCTCATCAGAGTTGAAGATGTAACCGGCCAGGTTCTGGCAAATGTTAAGCAGGGAATGAGTGAAACAGATCGCACTGCAGCCATAAATGATGCAAGACAGGTAATTGAGAAGAAAGCTGCCGAAGGAAATAATTACAGGGCACAGGTTTCAAGCTTTTATGGTGGAAACTACTTTTATCTTCTTATCTATGAGAGATATAACGATGTCCGCCTTGTTGGAGCGCCACCTTCTTCAATTGGTAAGTTCGGTTTTGACACTGATAACTGGGAATGGCCACGTCATACTGGCGACTTCAGCGTATTCCGAGTTTATTCCGGTCCCGATGGGAAACCTGCTCCTTATTCAAAAGATAATATCCCTCTTAAACCAAAACGTTATCTGACAGTATCATTAAAAGATCGTAAAATAGGTGACTTTGCAATGATCCTGGGTTATCCTGGCAGGACTAACAGGTATATGACCTCTTACGAAGTTAATGAACAACTGCAGATTGTACATCCCGATAGAATTAAAATAAGAGGTATCAAACAGGAAATCTGGATGAAAGATATGATGGCCGACCAGAAGGTAAATATTCAATATTCATCAAAATATTCAGGTTCTTCAAACTATTGGAAGTATTCCATAGGACAAAAAGCCAGTCTTGAAAAACTCAATGTAAAAGCAAAGAAAGAAGAGATTGAGAACCAGTTCAATAAATGGGTAATAGCTGATCCGGAACGTAAAGCTAAATACGGTGAAGCTTTGAATATGATAAAAACTGCAATCGAAGGAAGGGCAGATTATTATAATGCGGTTCAATATATAAGTGAATGCATGCAGGGTTGTGAACTTTTTGGGCTGAACAGAAGAATTGCCAGTTTAGTCACTGCACTCAAATCAAAGGATAATCAGAAAATTTCAGATGCTGTCTCAGAATTTAAGAATACCAGCAGTAATTTTTACAAGGACTACAATCTGCCAACTGATATTCAATCAACAAAAGCGATGCTCAAGCTTTACAGAACTGATGTTCCTGTAAAATTCCAGCCCGATTTTTATGCAAACGTTGTCGATAAAAAATTTAAAGGAGACATTGACAAGTTCGTTGATGACATGTTTGCAAAATCGGTATTTGCAAATGAGGCAAAACTTAATGCATTTCTCGATAAACCGGTTTTGAAAACAATTGAAAGTGATCCGGTTTATTTGACCGCAACTTCATTTTTTAATACAGCAACAGGAGTCTCGAAGGATTTAAGCCAGTTTGATGCCGGATTAGCCACGGGCAAGAGATTATGGATCGCTGCATTATTGGAAATGGTTCCTGAAAAAACATTATATCCCGATGCAAACTCCACAATGCGTCTTTCTTACGGAACTGTCCAGGATTACGACCCGAGAGATGCTGTAACCTATAAGTATTACACTACTCTACAGGGAGTCGTAGATAAGTATAAACCAGGTGATTATGAATTCGATGTTCCAAAAAGGCTCATTGAGCTGAACAATAAGAAAGAATTCGGAAGATATGGATCTTCAAAAGGATACATGCCCGTTTGCTTCCTTACCACGAATGATATTACAGGAGGAAACTCTGGAAGTCCGGTGATGAATGGAAACGGTGAATTAATCGGATTGGCCTTTGATGGAAACTGGGAATCTATGAGCGGAGATATCGCTTATGAACCGGAACTCCAAAGGACAATAGTAGTGGATATCCGATATGTTCTCTGGCTGATGGATATTTATTCCGGAGCAAAAAATCTGGTCGATGAGATGACTATCGTTCAGTAGAAGAATACTTAACTTCAAACTAATACCCTTTCTTACTAAGAGAAGGGGTATTTTTTTTGCGGTCAGTATATATTATTATTTGACATTGTGGTCCTCTGTGTTATCTCTGTGGCTTTCTGTGTAACAAAAAAATAAGAACTGACACAGAGAAGTACTGAGTACCACAGAGAAAAAACGAAATTTGATTATCTTTGAACCAAACTTTCAATTATGCATTTTAGTCTGATCGAGATTCTTGCAGCTTTCATGGTATTGTTTGCAATAATTGATATTCCCGGGTCAATTCCTATAATCATTGATATTAAATCCAAATCAGGCGACATTAAATCAAAAAAAGTCACTTTTGTTTCATTCTTAATTCTGCTGGCGTTTTTATTTATAGGCAGCCCGTTGCTTGGAATTTTTGGAATTGATGTATCCTCTTTTGCTATCGCCGGTTCTTTTATCATTTTTTTAATAGCTATGGAAATGATACTTGGTATCGAACTGTTCAAACAGGAATCACATGGAGGAGGGTCAATATTCCCTATTGCCTTTCCCCTAATTGCAGGAGCCGGTTCAATTACAACAATACTATCTCTGAAGGCTGAATATCAAACTATTAATATCTTTATTGCCCTTGTTCTGAATATGGTGGTGATTTATCTTGTATTACGGTTGACTTCATTATTCGAAAAGATCCTTGGGGAAGGAGGACTTCAGATCCTGAAGAAAGTATTCGGCGTTATTCTTTTATCGATTGCTATAAAACTATTCGTCACAAATACAGGTATAATCCTTCACCATGCCAAATGAAATCACAATATACACTGACGGTGCATCGGGCGGAAACCCCGGACCGGGAGGATTTGGTGCTGTTCTTATTTACGGGAAACACAGACTTGAGAAATCAGCAGGATTCAGACTTACCACAAATAACAGGATGGAACTTCTGGCAGTTATTGAAGGACTTGAAGCTCTTAAAAACCCTGGCAGCAAGGTAGTAGTTTATACCGACTCAAAGTATGTTGCAGATTCAGTCGAAAAAGGATGGGTGTTCCAATGGGAATCCAAAGGTTACAAAAAGAAGAAAAATCCGGATCTCTGGATCAGGTTTCTGAGAATCTATCGTAAACACAATGTCCGATTTATTTGGATAAAAGGTCATGCAAATAATATTGAAAATGAAATCTGCGACAGGCTGGCAGTTGATGCCTACTCTAAAGGCCAGCTCCTTGAAGATTCAGGATATAACCCTGAAGATGAAGACAATAAATTATTATAGTGCTTAAAAGATCCGGACAAGTTTGCGATTAAGAAAAGATTGAACCAATTTTGTAAAAAGCCAGCGGATGCAAAAACTTTATATCAAGCCGACCAATACCACTCCTGAGGTTAATTTTTTAACTGTGCAAAATATATTGCTTTTGCGTGGAGTATCTTCTCCTGAAGATGTCCGTGCAATGTATTATCCTGTTATTGAATGGATCGTAGATTTTGTTAATGAAATTCTGGAAGGAAAGGATAAAATCTATACATCCAATAATCCCCTGAAATTTAAAGCCGATCTTATATACCTAAATTCATCATCGGCAAAATTTCTGTATGACATTTTTGTTGAGCTGAAGAAATTAATCCAGCGAGGGATACCGGTTATTGTTGAATGGTATTATGATGAAGAAGATATTGATCTTAAAGAGGGAGGTATGGATATAGCACTGCTTGCAGGAATGGATTTTACATTCATACCTAAAAAAACTGATTCCTGATGAGGGGACAAAAAGAACTTTACCTGCTTCTTGAAAAGCTGTGCATCGAGTTTGAATACCATGAACATCCTCCTCTTGCCACAATTGAAGACACTAAAATCCACTGGAAAAATTACAATTCCGGAAGATGCAAGAACATTTTCTTTCGCAACCATAAAGGAGACAGACATTACCTGGTTATCCTTGAACATTTAAGGCAGCTTAATATCAGGGACCTTGAAAAACGTTTAAAACAGGGCAAACTAACTTTTGCTTCAGATCGACGACTGAAAAAATACCTGGGAGTTGAGCCCGGTTCAGTTACACCATTCGGACTAATAAATGACACTGAAAAACACGTCCATTTGTTTATCGATGAGAAATTAAAAGATTTTGAAAGGCTCACTTTTCATCCGAATATAAATACGGCATCGCTGGTCATCTCAGAATCCGACTTTCTCAAGTTCCTGAAGCATTGCGGAAATTCATATGAGTTTATCAGACTTTACGACTAGGGCTTTTAGTGCATCAAAGTGTCTATATTATGCCCGGTGGATACAAAAAGCTACAGGTGTACTTAGTGATTCCTATAGCTATGTATTTTTTCACAATTAAGGTACCATTTTTTTAAAGATTGATTAAATTGTTTTACTCGAAAATTACCCCCTACCCAGCCTTCCCCCAAGGGGGAAGGAGTATTATAACCTTTCCCCCTTGGGGGAAAATGAAAGGGGGTGAAATTTGATAAATCAAGGAATAAATCTGTTACATAAATTCTGAAGTGTCACATAGCTACAGGGCCATTTGTTTCTCCTCAAGGTAATAAACAATTCATTGAACCACAAAGAATACCAAAGGAAAAGACAAAGTAATTTGAAGGAGATTGGTTAGGCCGCATGCCATTTTTAATAGCCTTATTGCAACAGATCAAAAAACAAGAACGTAAAAAATCAGTTTTTTTTGCATCAAGATCCAAACTTTTACGTCTTTCTTAAGAAAACAGCTAAAACAAGCTCTTTATGAAAAGAACTTTTACAACCATACTTAGCGCATTTTTTCTTCTTCCCCTTCTCTTTGGCCAGGATCTCGAAAAAAAGCAATATACCGCAACTCATATTACAACTCCACCGGTAATAAACGGAGTTCTTGACGATGAAGCATGGCAGGCAGGAACATGGGCAGGTGGTTTTACCCAGAATCAGCCATATAACGGACAACCCGAAACTCAAAGGGCTGAGTTCAAGATTTTGTTTGATGATAATAATCTCTATGTTGCAATCAAGGCTTATGATACCTCGCCTGACAGCATCGTAAACCGCTTAACAAGGCGCGATGAGGCTGACGGCGACCTTGTAGGTATAATTATTGACAGTTTCCACGATCTACGTACCGGTTTCCTGTTTGGGGTAAGCTCTGCGGGGGTCAAATACGATCAGATGTTTACAAATGACAACGGAAATGGCGATTCATCGTGGGATCCAAACTGGTGGGTCAAGACCTCCATAAATAAAGAAGGCTGGGTCGCCGAAATGAAAATTCCATTCAGCCAGGTCAGGTTTGAAAAAAGCTCAGGCGATGTCTGGGGACTCGATATTGCAAGAATTCTATACAGGAAAAACGAAACAACCTTCTGGCAGCATATTCCCAGAGATGCACCCGGAATGGTCCATCTGTTTGGAGAACTGAAAGGACTGGAGCAAATAAGGCCCAGGAAAATATTCGATATAACACCTTATGGTGTAGCTAAAACAGAAACCTATCAGTCAGATCCTGCAAATCCATTTATGGCGTCAGGAAAATCTTCAAAATTAAACGGAGGCATAGACGCCAAGATTGGAGTAACAAATAATATGACAATGGACCTTACAATTAATCCCGACTTTGGTCAGGTCGAAGCTGATCCCTCGGTGGTCAACCTTTCAGCCTATGAAACTTTTTTTACTGAGAAGCGACCCTTCTTTATTGAAGGAAACAATATCACAAACTTTGGTTTAGGTATAGGCGACGGAGGTGTTGGGAACGATAATCTTTTCTATTCCAGAAGAATAGGTCGTCAGCCCCAGGTATCTCCTAACTTGAATAATGGCTGGTATGATGATGTGCCAACCAGGACCAATATTCTTGGTGCGGTTAAACTTACCGGAAAAACCAAAGATGGATTCTCAGTTGGTATTGTTGAGGCTATGACAGCACAGGAAAAGGCGGAAATTGACACTATCGGCGGAAGAAAATATACAACGGTTGAGCCTCTGACAAATTATTTTGTCGGACGTGTTCAGAAAGACATTAATAACGGCAACACTATAATCGGCGGTATTTTTACCAGCACAAACAGGGAACTCGATGCTGATACAAGGGATTTTTTACATAGAGCGGCTTACACCGGCGGAATTGATTTTACCCAGTACTTCAAGAATAAAAACTGGATGTTTAACCTGAATACGGCACTTAGCCTGGTGGAGGGTTCTAAAAAAGCGATAACAAATACACAGGAATCTTCTGCTCACTATTTTCAGCGTCCCGGGAAAAACTATGCCGTGCTTGATACAAACCGTACATCGCTGTCAGGTGCAGGAGGGAGAATGCAGATAATGAAGCAAAACGGACACTGGAATTTTCTGGGTGCTGCTCTATGGAAAACTCCGGGCTTTGAAACCAATGACCTGGGTTACATGCGTACCACCGATCAGATCCTTTACGTACTCTGGGCAGGATACAACCAGTTTGATCCAAAAGGTATTTACAAGAGTTATAATCTGAATTCTGATTTTTATTCCATTAATAATTTTGGAGGAGACTGGATCGGCGGAGGTTATGAATGGAATGCAAATATAACACTGAAAAATTTCTGGAATATCTGGACTGGAGGCAGCCTTAACACTCCATCCCTTTCCACCGATATGCTTCGCGGAGGACCAATGATGAAGTTACCAGGAAGCGTCAATCCCCGATTAGGATTTTCTACCGATAGTCGCAAAAAGCTTGTCTTCAGTGTTTTTGCAAATGCATCAAAAGGTTTTGAAAACAGCTCTGACAATGTATACCCCGAAGTGGATATAACTTTTAAACCTACCAATTATCTTGTTTTTACCCTGAGTCCTTCATACAATAAATCATTTACAGAACTGCAATATGTAACTCAAACATCGTACAACGGAACAGACAGATACATTTTCGGAAGCATCGACCAGAAAACAATCAGTACCTCATTCAGGGTGAATCTGAACGTAAGTCCCAATCTTACTCTCCAATACTGGGGACAACCATTTGTTGCAACCGGGAAATATTACGACTATAAATACATTACCAATCCCATGGCGAGCAATTACCATGACAGGTTCCTGACATACAACAGTGATCAGATATCTTTTGATACAGATCATTATAATATCTCTGAAAACGGAAATGGCAATACCGACTACACATTCAGTAACAATGATTTCAATGTGAAACAATTCCTTTCAAACCTTGTTGTAAGATGGGAATATAGTCCGGGTTCAACAGTGTTCCTGGTATTCAGTCAGACCAGAAGTTATAATACCAGTACCGGACAGATGGATTTTTTCAATAATGTGGGTGACCTGTTTAATAAAAGCAAAAATATACCTCATAATGTCTTCCTTATTAAATTCAGTTATCGATTTGGTTTAAAATAAGTTTTTTACATGTTTGATTAGGGACATGCGAAGGCATGTCCCTTCTTTTTTTTGTTCCAGGTGAACTTTACGGATTGTTTTATCGTTTCTTTGTTCGATCCTTTATTTAAAAAATTTACCAATAATCCGATTAAAATGAAATTATCCGCAATTATATTTATTCTTATCATGCCTCTTCAGGCATTTTCACAGGATAAACCTGCCTATAAAGTATTTACAGGAGAAGGCAAAAAAGCTGATTATAACGACATCCTTAAAGCTGCTGCAAGGGCAGATGTTGTTTTTTTCGGTGAATTGCATGATAATCCCATAGCTCACTGGCTGGAACTGGAATTGACAAAAAGCCTCTATTCAGTCAGGGGAAAAGATCTGATCCTGTCAGCAGAAATGTTTGAGACTGATAATCAGGTACTCATTGATGAATATTTTGCAGGAATAATTAAGGAAAGCTCTTTTGAGGCTGAAGCGCGATTATGGAAAAATTATGCAACTGATTATAAGCCCCTCTTGAATTTTGCTAAGGAAAACGGGTTGAAGTACCTGGCTTCAAATATCCCGCGTCGTTATGCTTCTGTTGTTGCATCCGGAGGGTTTGAAGCTCTCCGGAACATCTCTCCTGATGAATTAAAATATGTTGTGCCGTTGCCTATTGAATATGATCCTGAACTTGCCTGTTACAAAGATATGCTTTCGATGGGCGGTTCAATAGGCGGTCAGATGAATGGAGCGAAGGTTAGCGAAAACCTTCCTAAAGCCCAGGCAATAAAGGATGCTACCATGGCAAAATCGATTGCAAATATCTGGCAACCAGGTCAGATCCTTCTTCATTACAACGGCAGCTATCATTCCGACAGGCACATGGGTATTCTCTGGTACCTGAATAAATACAATCCTTCAATTAAAGTATTAACCATCACCACAGTTTCTCAGGACGATATTGATAAAATAACCGATGAAAACAAGGGACTTGCTGATTTTATAATTGTAATACCGTCTTCAATGACAAAGACCTACAAATAGCATAAAGGACACACGATTCACGATTCACTACTCATGGAAATCCAATCATATTCTACATTGTCCCGCGTGTCGTGCGTCTTGTGTTGTGTGTCCTGAACCGTTTCTAAAAAACCTCTTATTGTGATTTTGTCATTTTCTGAATTTCCCCAAACATTGCCTTAAAACATGCTACCTGCGAATTCAGCGAGTTTTCCGGTTTCCTGCCATAATAATTGTCAAGAAACTGGCCGGCACCTGACCAGATTGTTTGTACCATACCCTGGTAGCGATCTTTCATTTCGGGAGTGGCAGCGTTTCTGAACTTAAACATATCCTGCACCTGAAGCACTGCATTTACCGGATTCCGCCAGGGGCATGTAACAACACTCAATCCTTTCATTGCAAAATAAACCGGGGTCTGATCAGGCCTGTCGTAATGCCAGTCGCATATAATTACATCTTTCGGAATCATATCGATTGCCCGGTAGGTATTATTATAGCTTGCCTCCCATTCTCCGATTCCGGTTGTTTTTCCATCTATCAGCCTGTCGCCCCATATCCATAATTTACGGTCTTTTATTGCAAGGTGATCTCTTATGGTACGGACTTCACCTGCAAACAGCTCAGCTTTATCTTTTCCTGAACAGCGCGGACATTGTGCTTCACCAATATAGAAGACCTCATCCATGCCTGCATGAAATGCCTCAGTTTCAAACACATCACAGATCTCATCAATGATATCAAATACTATTTTGTGCACATCGGGATTTAAAGGACAGTAACTCTTGCAGTATAACCCGTCAGCGTTTGGCCATACATATTTTTCAGGCATCTTAATCAATGGTGTTTCATCAAATTGCGGATACATTTTCAATAAATTCCCGATTTTGCCTGCCCATGACTGGTGACCGAGAAGGTTTACCTGAGGTATAATGTGAATCTTATTCTTCCTGCAGACAGCTACCAGCTTTCTGACATCCGCCTTCGACAGGGCAACAGAATCGCGCAATTCAGGATGGCTTTCATACTGATAATTATAATCCACCCTTAGAATAAGGGTATTCACCGCCCTGGGAGCAAGCTCCTCACCGATAAACTTTATAAACTCCTCAACCTCCTTAGGTTGAGGAGCTGCTATGCAGAAACCACGAACTGGGAGTATATCTCCGTCTTTGGATTTCTGAGATTCACTCACCTGTGAATATGAACTGCAGCAGATAGCTAATAGTAAGATTGGAAGAAAATGTTTCATAAATAATTTGGTAAAGGGGTGTAATTTGAAAGAAATTAAACATAAAGTTATTATTTTTTTGTTTGTGTTGATCTTCCCTCCGAGAATGATTTGGCTAAGCAGTGTAAAAATCAACCTGAAAAATTAATACCCTGAAATGAATAAATTGTTGCCAGATAATTAATGTAGTTCTATCTTGCTTCTTTTTTTAATAATGAGAAATTCATATCGTCCTGCCTGGCAAAATATTTTCAGAAATTTACATCTGCAGAGATATACTATCCTTTGTCTGTGTTTAGTTTTTCCAGTTCTGAAAATCTCTTCTCAGAATTATTTTCAGCAGAAAGTAAGTTATGAAATTAGTGTCACCCTTAATGACATAGAACACGAACTTAGAGGATTTGAGTCTGTTCAGTATATTAACAATTCCCCTGACACCCTTGGATTCTTATATTTTCACCTTTGGCCTAATGGATATTCGGGTAACAACACACAGTTGGCCAAAGAGTTAATAAGGAGAGACGGAAAATCTAAATTGTTTAATAATGCTGAGTTAAGAGGATACATAGATTCTTTGGATTTTGAAATTGATGGTCAAGGTATTATATGGAGTTTCCAGGAAGGTTATCCTGATATCTGTCAGCTCATGCTTAACCAACCTCTTAAGCCAGGGGACACAATTTATATCTCTACTCCTTTTCATCTTAAGATCCCAAAGGGAGTAACATCACGCATGGGTCATATCGGTGAATCGTACCAGATCTCGCAATGGTATCCCAAACCGGCCGTTTATGACAGATCAGGATGGCACCAGATGCCTTACCTCGATCAGGGTGAATTCTATTCTGAATTTGGCAGTTTTGATGTCAGTATTACTCTCCCTGCCAATTATGTCGTGGGAGCAACCGGAAACCTTCAAAACGAAGAAGAAAAGAAATGGCTTAATAATCTGACGGCAGATACTGCCTGGATGAGAATACCCGCCTACCTCCGTGAAGGCTTTCCGGCCTCATCAAAACAAATGAAGACATTGCACTACACCGAGAATAATATCCACGATTTCGCATGGTTCGCCGATAAAAGATTCCATGTTCTGAAAGGGAGTGTCAGTCTCCCGGAATCAGGTAGATTAGTTACAACCTGGGCGATGTTCACTGACTTTGACGCACATCTCTGGAGAAAATCAATCTCCTATATAAATAGTGCAATATGGCATTTTTCAAAATGGAACGGAGATTATCCCTATGGCACATACACTGCGGTTCAGAGTGCTCTGAATGCAGGATCAGGAATGGAATATCCTGAACTGACGGTGATCGGTGAGGCACCCGATGCTTATAGTCTCGATGACGTTATATCTCACGAAATTTGTCATAGCTGGTTTTACAGTGCGTTAGGATCAGATGAACGAAGATTCCCATTTATGGATGAGAGTATCACCACTGCAAATGAATCGAGATATATGGAAGCAAGATATCCGGGGAAAAAGCTCTGGGAGATAGATTTGAAAAGCAGGAAGCTGGCTGGATTCTTCAATATCGATAAAATGCCGGTTCAAAGGATACAGGAACTCGATTGGATAGTTCCTGCACGCAATAACCTTGAACAGAAAATAAATCTTGCCGCTCCGGAATTCACTTTCAATAATTATGAAAGTATTATCTATAGCAAAGCTTCGCTGGGTTTTAACTATCTCAGGTCTTATCTCGGAGATTCAATCTATGATTCAATAATGCACGATTACTATCGCTTATGGAAAAACAAACATCCTTCCCCGAACGATCTGCGGAATGTATTTAATTCTCTCACAGAAAAGGATCTCACCTGGTTTTTTGATGATTTCCTGGGTACTACAAAAAGGCTCGATTACAAAATTGCGCGATTCAGTGATGGGAAGGTGCTTATAAAAAATAACGGTGAATTAAAAGCGCCGTTGCTGATTGCCGGTTTAAAGGGAGATTCGATCTGTTCTGAAAAATGGGAAGACGGTTTTGAAGGCAGTAAATGGTTCAGTACAGGTCCCGGCAATTTTTCCGAAATCCGAATAGATCCTGAGCATAAGATGACCGAACTGTACAGGCTCAATAATAATATACGGACATCAGGCATATTCAGGAAAGCTGATCCGGTTCGTTTTCAGCTTTTATATGCAATAGAGGATCCTGATAAACGATATCTCATATATTTCCCGTCTTTTAACTGGACTAATACAGATGGTTTTATGGCAGGTGTTGCTTTGCACAACGGGACAATTATACCAAAGTCTTTAGAATATTTTGTCATGCCTTTCTATTCTTTCCGTAATCAGGCTATTACAGGTTATGGGGAAATTTCATTCAATAAAATCCCTTATGACAATCTCATAAGGCTAGCCTCGCTTTCACTTGAAGGTGAACAATTTGCTGCTCCCGGAAGTCAGGATTACCACAGGGCAAGAATCGGATTAGATCTGTACTTCAGGTCAAAAAACGCAATTGATCCGGTTAATCAGAAGGTTTTTGGCTACTATACTGCCGCATCAGATCTTAGCCAGATAGAGGCTCTTACTAAGGCGAAAATGCGTTCATATTTACAGCTTGGGTATCTGCTTGACAAGACCGGAGTTATCAATCCATTCCACTTAGCATTTTCTTTAGAATCAGGAGAATCATATCAGAAGACATCAGTGGAGCTAAACTATAAGTATAGCTATGGAGGAAAGAAAAACGGTCTTGATTTCAGGATGTTTGCAGGAACGATGCTCAAAAATGATGCATCTGATCCGTTCTATTCCTTTTCGCCGGGCGGAAGAAGCGGCAGGGAACAATATTTATACGAAGGCATATTTCCTGACCGTTTCACCGAATTCCCTAAAACCTTATGGTCGAGAGAGATGTCTCTTTCTGAGGGTGGACTTGCTTCTGCCGTTAATGACAGTCTCGGATACAGCCGTTGGCTGGTTTCATTCTCTTTAACAAGCAGCCTTCCGGGTTTTGCTTCAAAGATTCCGGTTAAACCCTTTGCTAATTTATTACTGAACGATCATGGACCCGGGACAATTAATAAACCGGCTTTTTTCTATGAAGCTGGACTAAAGGCGGGTATATGGAATTACTTTGAGATTTATTTTCCATTTATTGTTTCTGATAATATAAAATCGATAACAGGATCGTTTAAAGAAAGAATCCGCTTTGTTTTCAGGCTTGATAAATTAAATCCAGTGAAAATAAAATCTTAGTTTTCAAAAGGCTACAAGAGATTAAGCCATATCCGGAATCAGTTATTTTTCTGTGATTTTAAAAAAGCCTGATACCAATAGTAGCTTTCTTTAGGGATACGTTCCTGGGTCTGAAAATTCACATATGTAATTCCGAATCTCCGTGTATAACCCATCATCCATTCCAGATTGTCGAACATACACCATACATAGTATCCCTTTATTTTAACACCCTTATCTATTGCCTGATGCACCGCTTTGATATGGCGCTGAAGATAAGATGTCCTTAAGGTATCATGTACCCTGCCATTTATAAGTGTATCATCTTTAATCCCGTAACCTGCTCCGTTTTCGGTAATCAGAATATCGGGGTTATTATATTGCTCCTTCAGACTTACAAGTCCGGTGACAAATGCATCGGGATTTACAAAACCGTTGAACATTGGAGGGTTATCAGAATTTCTCCCATTGACAAGTCCAAAGAAGCCGGCTCCTTTTTTCTCGTGATACATGTTGACTCCATAATAATTAATGCCGAGAAAGTCGGTTTTAGCAGATTTGATAAAATCAAAATCACCAGGCTGAATATCGCCATACTGAGCTGCATTTAATCTGTCGAAGATATCCTTTGGGTAATAACCTTTAAATACCGGATCCATAAACAGGTTATTCCAGACCCTGCTTATTACATCAAGCGATTTGTTTCCATTCTCGGAGGCAGTTGTATCCATCTCACAAAGCATGAAATTGTAAGTTATACCTATCTGACCTCCCAGGTTTCTTTTATGATAGGCGTTTACGGCGCTTGCATGAGCCAGCATAAGGTGATGAATATATGAGAAATGCTTTGAAATATACTCTTCAGAAGCAGGAATTTCAGGTGCTTTATGATTGTTGACAGCTTCAAAAAAAGATTGCATGAAGAGAAGTTCTATCGAAGGTTCATTAAAAGTCAAAAAAGTTTTTACCCTGTCGCCAAACCTGTCAAAGCAAAGATTTGCGTAATCGGTAAACCATTTCACGCTCTCACGGTTCATCCATCCGCCTTTATTGGCAAGTGCAAGGGGCATGTCAAGATGATAAAGTGTAACAAGAGGCTGAATGCCTTCCTTAAGCAAACTATTTATTACAAAGTTGTAATAATCGATTCCGGCTTCATTGATTTTTCCTTCTCCTTCAGGTAGGATCCTTGACCAGGAGATTGAAATACGATAACTGTTAACACCCAGTTCTTTAATCAGTTTTACATCTTTTGAAAACTGGGCACGATCATATTCATTGATAGAAACATCACCGTTTGCATCTTCTCCTGTTACCAGTTTTATGAGGCTGTAGGGTGGATTCAGATACTTATCCCATTCGTTGGGACCTCGTCCGTCAGCTTTTGTACCCCCTTCCACCTGATAGGCAGCGGAGGCAGATCCCCATTTGAAATCTTTAGGAAAGTCTAGTTTATCCTGACTCGTTTTTTGAGTCGGAGTGCATCCCGACAATAGTGCTGTAGCAAGGAAAGAAATCATAATTATCCTTTTCATAGAATATGTATTTGAATAAAATGTAATTACAGAATTTAACTAGTATTATTCAGAGTTAGTTATATAAATATAATAATAATAAACCAATGCTTGGCAAATTACGCGGGAAACGTATTATCAACAGCAAAAGGATCTTTTTTTCATTTATTTTCCGAGTATATGATATTTCAGCTTCGACTGATGAAAAAAAGCCACTCTTCAAAATCGTTGAAGAATGGCTTGTTATGATGTAAATTTAAATTTTATTCTTATGCCTTGTTTGCGCTGCCAAGAACATTTACCACTTTATGTTTGTAAAGTTCCTTAAGTTTATCACGGGCAGGCCCCAGGTAATTACGTGGGTCAAACTCACCTGGCTTTTCAACAAATACTTTACGGATGGCTGCAGTCATTGCGAGACGGCCATCGCTATCGATGTTGATCTTGCATACTGCTGATTTTGCGGCTCTGCGCAGCTGGTCCTCAGATACACCGGCTGTATTCTCCATTTTTCCGCCATATTTGTTAATCTCGGCTACGATATCCTGGGGTACTGAAGATGCACCATGCAGAACTATAGGGAAACCGGGAATACGTTTTTCGCATTCTTCAAGAATATCGAAACGAAGAGGGGGAGGAAGTTCTCCAGGTTTTACTTTGAATTTAAATGCGCCATGTGATGTTCCAATTGAAATCGCAAGAGAATCAACTCCGGTTTTTTTCACAAAGTCCTCAACTTCCTGGGGTCTTGTATATGACGTATGATCTGATGAAACCTCATCCTCAATGCCGGCTAAAACACCCAGTTCGCCTTCCACAGTAACATCGAACTGGTGAGCATACTCAACAACCTGTTTTGTTAACCTGATGTTTTCTTCATATGGAAAATGAGAGCCGTCGATCATCACTGATGAAAAACCACTCTCGATACACGATTTACATGTTTCAAATGAATCGCCATGATCAAGATGCAATACGATAGGAATTGCATAACCAAGTTCCTTTGCATATTCTACAGCTCCTTTGGCAAGATATTGCAGCAAAGTCTGGTTGGCATATTTACGAGCTCCTTTAGATACCTGAAGGATCACAGGAGATTTTGTCTCTACACAGGCGCTGATAATTGCCTGCATCTGTTCAAGATTATTGAAATTGAAAGCAGGAACAGCATACCCTCCTTTGAAAGCATTCTTAAACAATTCTCTCGAATTCACTAACCCTAATTCTTTAAAAGTTACCATAATTTCTTCTTTTTATTAAGCCGCGAAAAGTAGTTATTTTAGCTCTACCGGCCAAAATATTTATCAAAAATCTGAAGGATCCTGGATGTAAAAGCTATAAGGTTTCGCGGAAGAAGCCTTAAAAAAAGAAAAAACCTGCAATATAAGATACTGCAAGGCTCCTTCAGAGTATTAAAGAGGGTTTTTTACATCTTTGGCGTTGTTGAGTCAAGCAGATCCCAGATTTCTGATTTTACAATTGTACGTATCTGGTCAGTTTTGTTTATCTGGTCAAGCATGTCGTATACTTCTCCCGGTTTTTTTTCAGCCATGACCTTGGCCACTAGATCGGTGTAATTCATATTATTTATATCTGAAAATTTTGTATAGCCATCAACTGCCACAGCCTGTAAAGAATTGTCTTCATTAGGCCAGCGGAAAACTAATTTGAATGGGAAGTGAGTCCGGCTTAAACAAAAAATCCCGGGCACTACGTGCCAGGGATTGGTTGAGGTCGGTGGCGGATTCGAACCGCCGTAAACGGTTTTGCAGACCGCTACCTAGCCACTCGGTTAACCGACCGTAAGTTTGGAGTGCAAAAATAATAATTTTTATGTTATTTGATGACAATAGTTCATTTCATCCTCGCTTTTTCCTAAGTCTTTCCCAATACTTCCCTGCAACAATAATCCGCCACCGACCTCAAATCAGAACCCTATTGGTGCAGTAAACCAGCACAATAGGATTTTTTATTTCCTGACTCTTCTGACAGTGCTTATTTGAATAAAAACTCTAATTTTGACCTGTCCAAATTGGCAGAAAAGCTGATTTATTATTTATTACCAGGTTGACTTAATGAAAATATATAAACTTAACATACTTTCTCTTTTTATATTCCTGACAATTTATTCTACGCTCAATATTTCAGGCCAGGCAGTGAAAACAGCCGCTAAAGACACTACAGGCATTCAGCAAATAGATGTTGTTGATATCTTTCAACTTCTCCTTCTTAAGGAATTACGAATAGACAGTGCTGAAATGAAGGATAACGGCCCGTTCTTTTCACTCATTCCGGTTATTGGTTATTCGCTGCATACCGGACTAACAGGTGTTATCGCAACCAGCACCACATTTTATTCAGATGTTGAAAGAAAGAAAAATTCTCGCATATTGGTAAATGGCAATTATTCAATTTACCATCAGTATTGGTTTACAGCAATAAGCAATATCTTTCTTGAAAAGCGTAAGCTTCACCTTGTCGGTGATACCCGATATTACAAATTTCCAACTCAAACTTACGGATTGGGACCCGACAGCAAATCATCAAACCCTCTTCAGATTGATTATTCATATTTACGATTCTACCAGGTAGCATTCCGTGAAATAGCTCCAAACCTGTTTGTCGGATTGGGCTACAACCTCGACTATCACTGGAACATTGAAGTAGACTCAGTGAAAGGGAAAGACCTTGATCAGTTTGAAAAATATCAGAATGGCAATAAGTCTGTCTCATCCGGGTTTTCTCTTAACATCCAATATGACAACAGAAAAAATGCAGTGAATCCGCAAAATGGTACTTATGCTAACATCCAGGTAAGGCCTAAGCTCATTTTTCTTGGAAGCAACAAAAACTGGCAGTCAGTATTGATTGATATCAGACACTACATGAACCTGCCGGTTTCTTCACACAATATTCTTGCTTTCTGGAGTTATAATGTAATTACATTGTCAGGCAACCCACCCTATTTAGACCTGCCCAGCATAGGCTGGGATAATTATTCAACCACTGGACGGGGATATGCCCAGGGAAGATATACAGGAAGAAATTTACTCTACCTCGAAACTGAATACAGGTTTTCAATAACCAGAAATGGTCTTCTGGGGGGCGTAATATTTGGCAATGTAGAATCTGTTCCCAACAGTATTTCAGATAATATTCAATCAGTTATTCCAGCCGGAGGTTTAGGTCTGAGGATTAAAATAAACAAATTTTCGGGGACCAATCTTGCTATCGATTATGGATTTGGGATCAGGGGTTCGCACGGTTTTTTCTTCAATATGGGTGAGGTTTTCTGATTTCTGGTGCACTTCCGTTTAATTGAACTTTATCAAATTAGATTGTTACACATATAAAATACATTTTTATAAATGCCTGAAATATCAATAATTTGAATTAATATTTTCTTATAAAAGCATAAATTTCACCTGAAAAGCTGGTAAATATTCGTATCTTTGATTTTGTAATATTTATATTTGAAGGAAAGGAAAATTGAAGCTGTACATCAAAAATATGGTCTGTCTCCGGTGTAAGATGGTGGTTAAATCGGAGCTTGAAAAACTCGGATTACATTTTGATACAATCGAATTGGGGGAAGTTGAAATCACTGACGATATGTCAAAAGAGCAATTAGAAAATCTGAGCGTTGCACTGAAACTTACAGGTCTTGAACTGATGGAGGATAATAAGAAAATACTCGTCGAAAAAATTAAAACCACCATTATCGAACTGATCCATTTCAGTGACGAACAAATTAAAATAAATCTTTCCGACTATCTGAGTGAAAAACTCAATCACAATTACACCTACCTTTCCAATCTTTTTTCCGAATTTAAAGGAACCACAATCGAGCAGTTTTACCTTGCAAATAAAATAGAAAGGGTTAAAGAGCTACTTGTCTATGATGAGCTCAATCTTACCGAAATTGCCTGGAAGCTCCATTACAGCAGCGTATCCCATCTTTCAAACCAGTTTAAAAAAATGACAGGTCTCACTCCTTCTCATTTTAAAAACCTCAGGCTTAAAAGACGTGCCGCACTGGGGAGTCTTTAGTTTTCCAGTTTCCTCCTTACACGCTTAAATGTTGCTTGTCAAACCTGACAGTTTTGTCCTTCCCCGGACATATCTGAATGTGTGAATGATGTAACTTATTCAAATAATTATATAACAGGAACAGGAACACGGAGCCCTAACTTTGTCACGATTAAAGGTTACTGATGAATCGATCTTATTAAAAGTGAATCTTTCATCTGGACAGTAATACGATAATCAATTATTTAATCAATATATTATGAAAAAAGTTGCAATTTGTTTAATGATGACATGTTTATCATTAACATTAATTCCTCTTCAAACAAATGCAGCAACTACTGATAAACCTTCATCATTGGTTGTTACAAAGCCTCCCGAACCTGTAGAATCAACGGAAATCAAATCTTTGCTGAAAAGATCTGATCCGTTTAATACAACCAATGATTCAAAATTGATTCCAATGGATAAGAAAAGTAAACAGGTTGAGGGCCGTTATGAAGGACGTCATCATAGAAACGGAGGCGTGATTTATGTATCGGCCGGTGCTATAATTCTTGTAGTAATATTAGTCGTGATTTTGTTATAAAAAATTAAAATTAAAATGTCATGGGAAATCTACTTTATGTAATTGCAGTAATTCTGATAATTGCCTGGGCAATCGGGTTTATCGGATACAGTGTCGGTGGAGTAATACACATACTCCTTGTTATTGCCATAATAGCAATATTAATAAGAGTAATTCAGGGAAGAAGATAATTTAAATTAACAGATAATTAAATATTAGAATCATGAAAAAACTTGCTATTTGTTTAGTGATGACATGCTTGTCATTTACATTAATTCCGCTTCAATTAAATGCAGAAAAACGATCGGACCCTTCATCATTGCCTGCTCCAAAACCTGCTGAATCTGCAGAAGCCAAAACCCTCGAATTAAGGTTAAATGAAATTAAAGCAATGGACAAGTCGAATATGAAATCGGCAGAAAAGAAAAACATGCGTAAAGAGGTAAAAGCCATCAACCACAGACTTCACTCAATTGGTGGAGGTGTGTACCTTTCAGTAGGTGCAGTAATCCTTATTGTTGTATTGCTTATTATTTTATTATAATCTTTAAATATATTAAAATGAGTTCAGGAAAAGTATTGCTTGGTGTACTGGTGGGCGTTGCTGCCGGTGCATTACTGGGGATATTATTCGCCCCCGATAAAGGTCAGAACACGCGCAAAAATATCACCAGAAAAGGAGAAGATTTTGCAGATGGATTGAAAGAAAAATTTGATGAATTTCTCGAAAACATTTCAGTCAAAGTTGATGAGGTAAAGGAAGAAGTTTCCGATTTTACTGAAAAAGCCAAGACTAAAGTTTCAGAAGCTAAAAAGGCGGCAAAAACTGCAACCGAATGAGTTGTTTCCGGTTTGATTAATGTTTTGCTAACAGGTTAAAGATATACTAATGGAAATAGAAACGTTGAGGACCAGAATTCCTCTTACAAATAATAACAGGTCATCAGGTTGTACTTTATTAGGTTTTAATCTTCCTGGTTTAATTGCAACCATGAAACAAAGTTATACCTGGGCAAACGGGGACCTTAATGCTATTATCCTCCTGAAAAGTGCCGATAAACAGATTATTCTTACAGCGTTGCATGAAGGAACAGAAATAAAGTCCTTTCAGTCGGTTGAATCGGTTACTTTTCAAGTAATAGAGGGCAAACTCAGATTTCATATCCGGAAAGATGCAGTGACACTGGGTGAAGGTCAGCAAATGACATTTGATGAAAAAATAAAATACAGTGTCACAACTGATGTAGAAACAGTGTTCCTTCTAACAATTTCAAACAAAATTAAAGGAGCGGTAAAAAACTAGTATCTCATTAGTTTGCAGAACTTAATCATGACGGAAGACATGGAAGAGAATACCAAGTTGCTTGAATCGTTGCTGGAAAAAGCTTCCGATTATGGGAAAACTAGCTTTGAACTTGTAAAGCTGAAAACGATTGACAAAACAGCCGATGTGGTATCTACTATGGTACCACACTCTGTTGTTCTTGTTTTTATTGCCTCATTCATGCTTTTTTTAAACCTTGGGCTCGCTCTATGGCTTGGGGATATTCTTGGTAAAACATTTTATGGGTTTTTTGTGGTAGCAGCATTCTATATTCTAGCCGGGCTCGTCATTCATTTCTTTTTGCATGACCCGATTAAGAAGCTCGTCGCGGATTATTTCATCAAACGTGTGCTTAAATAAGAAATATGCAAAACATAACATCTTCAGCAGCCCTAAAGGATGCAATCCAATTGTTGGAAGTGGAACAGGAGATCAAAGGGCAGTTATTAAAAAAACAGCTATACATCGCTTACGAAAGTTTAAAACCTCTGAACCTTCTGAAACATACACTGAAAGAGATAACCTCATCACCCTATATGATAGATAATATTTCAGGCGGAGTTATGGGGCTGGTCAGCGGATTTCTTTCAAGAAAAATATTTGTAGGAGCGTCAGGGAATCTGATCAGAAAACTAATTGGTTCTTTCCTTCAGTTTGGAGTAACAAATGTTGTAGCCCAGAATTCCAGCGTAATCCGATCTGTCGGTCAGGCTATATTTCATCATTTTTTCCGCAAAAAAAATCAAACTCTTTAAGTCGTGCAAGCTGAAGAATTAAAGCTGCCATTTTACGTAAAAGTGACCATTTTCCTTGTGGGCTTAGTTGCTTTTTTGACAATAATATATCTGGCAAAAAGCCTTTTTATTCCCCTGGTTTTCGCAACAATTATTGCAATTGTTCTTCACCCTGTTGTAAATTTTATGGTGAGAATAAAAATAAACAGGATACTGGCAATCATCTTAACAATGTTTCTTACTTTTTTGGTAATTGCTGCATTTGGCGCCATTTTAATTTCCCAGGCAGGTAAGTTTGGGGAATCATGGCCCGTGCTGGTTCAGAAATTTACAGCATTGCTTAACCAGAATATTGCAGATGCTGCCGATTATTTTAATAAAGACCCTCAGAAGATCCATGACTGGATAACAAAAACACAGGGTGATATAATCAACGTGAGCACCGCTGCTATCGGACAAACAATAGTTATTCTAGGGAACGGATTGGTAGTATTGCTATTAATACCATTTTACATCTTTATGATATTGTTTTATCAACCCTTATTAGTTGAGTTTATCAGAAGGCTTTCAGGTGCAAATTACCAGAGTCATGTCAGACAATTAGTTTCACAGATTAAAACTGTTATTCAACGCTACCTGGTGGGATTGGTCATCGAAGCGGCTCTGATGGCAGCAATGAATACTGCCGCGCTTCTGCTTCTTGGAATTGAATATGCTTTCATTCTTGGCATACTTGCGGCAGTGCTCAACGTCATTCCATACATTGGGGGAATCATTGCAGTTGCGATGCCCATGATGGTAGCCCTGGTAACCAAACCTTCACCCTGGTACGCTTTCTACATAATGGTTGCTTATTATATTATACAGCTGATTGACAATCACTATATCGTTCCTTATATAGTTGCTTCAAAAATAAAGATCAATGCTTTATTCTCCGTAATAATTGTCCTTGTCGGAAATGCTTTATGGGGCATACCCGGTATGTTTCTTTCCATGCCTATCCTTGCCATTATTAAACTCATTTGCGATCATATAGAACCTTTAAAACCATGGGGATTTTTATTGGGCGATACAATGCCTCCCATATTAAAAATCAAGAAGATTTTTAGCAAAATTAAATCTAAATGACCGGGTTTGGCATGCCGATGTTTTGAATCATCAGAAAATGTGTGAATTATGTAACTATTGGAAATAATTGTGTAACAATTTGGCAACTATTACCTTTACTTTTCGCCTTTTAAAATGTAAGAAAAAGATAAAACAGCTCAATATTTTGACAACTATTTAGATTGTTGTAACAAGCATTTACGTAGTGGTTTATGTTAAATTCATTCATTGCAATTTACTAGTTGAAGTTCTATATCAGATAGATTATCAGAGATGGAAAGAACATATTTACATGAATCCCAATATGCAAGCAGTTTAATAGAAGCCAGTCNNTGATATGAATCAGGCAAAGGTGAATATAACCGGCGTTGAACGCGAAAAACTTATTGGCACGAACTTTTTTGATTATTTCACAGAACCACAAAAAGCGCTTGAGGTTTACCAGGAAGTATTCGCAAAA
>PMIJ01000049.1:0-28411 GCA_003157015.1 Bacteroidales bacterium | reverse complement strand
GAAAAAGAAAAACGGGCTGCAGAATTGATACTTGCTAACAAGGAACTTATCTTTCAAAACATAGAGAAGGAAAAACGTGCTGCAGAGTTAATACTTGCTAACAAAGAGCTTGTCTTTCAAAACGAAGAAAAAGGTAAACGTGCAGCGGAGTTAATCATTGCAGACAAAGAACTTATATTTCAAAACGATGAAAAAGAGAAAAGGGCAGCTGAATTAATTATTGCAGACAAAGAACTTGTCTATCAAACCAAAGAAAAAGAAAAACGGGCTGCAGAGTTAAAAATTGCTGACAAAGAACTTGTCTTTCAGAACGAAGAAAAAGAAAAACGGGCTGCAGAGTTAAAAATTGCTGCCAAGGAACTTATATTTCAAAATGAAGAAAAAGAAAAACGGGAGATTGCAAATAAAGAACTTGAAAAATTCAGTTATTCATTAAAACTGGCTTCTCAATATTCTCTTAGCCTTATTGAAGCCAGTCTGGACCCATTAATTACAATAAGCCCCGAAGGTAAGATCACTGATATGAATCATGCAACTGTGAATATTACCGGGATAACCCGCGAAAAATTGACAGATACCGATTTCTTTGATTATTTCACCGAACCTCAAAAAGCCCGTGAAGTTTATCAGGAAGTTTTTGCAAATGGCTCGGTTGCAGATTATCCTCTTACAGTACGTCACAAGGATGGCAAGCTTACCGATGTGTTATTCAATGGATCGGTTTATAAGGATGACAGAGGAAAGGTCATTGGTGTAGTTGTTGTGGCCAGAGATATTACCGACCAAAAGAGGATTGCAACAGAATTGACAGAAGCGATTGTATTTGCCGAGCTGGCGACCCAACTGGCTGAGGAGGCAAAAATTAAAGCCGAAAACGCCACCCGGATCGCAGAAAATGCAGTGAAGGCGAAACAACAGTTTTTGTCAAATATGAGCCATGAAATCCGCACTCCGATGAATGCAATTATCGGATTTACAAAAGTGTTGCTGAAAACAGATTTGTCAGCAAAACAGAAAGAATATCTGACATCCATAAAATTGAGCGGCGATGCTTTAATTGTGCTTATTAACGACATACTTGATCTGGCAAAAGTAGATGCAGGCAAAATGACTTTTGAACAAATACCTTTCAAAATGTCTGTATCTATAGCCGCAATGCTTCATTTGTTTGAGACAAAAATCCAGGAGAAGAACTTAATACTGGTCAAAGAATATGATGATAAGATTCCTGAGGTTTTGGTTGGGGATCCGGTCCGCTTGCATCAGATTATTTTAAATCTTGTCAGTAATGCTGTCAAATTTACATCAAAAGGGAAAATTTCAGTAAGTATTCAACTACTGAATGAAGATGATAAGAAAGTAACAATCCAATTCTCCATTTCAGACACAGGAATAGGAATACCGAAAGATAAAATAGATAAGATTTTCGATAACTTTCAACAGGCTTCCAGCGATACTGCCAGGCTGTATGGCGGAACCGGATTAGGGCTTGCTATTGTCAAACAATTGGTGGAACCACAGAATGGAACCATTTCTGTAAAAAGTAAAATTGATGTCGGCTCAACCTTTAGCTTTATTTTGCCTTTTCAGAAAACAAAAGCAGATGTTGAAATAGAACCTGGATTAGTTGAATTGGATCCGGGAATCACAAACATAAAAGTACTGGTTGTTGAAGATATTGCGCTCAATCAATTATTAATGAAGACACTTCTGGATGATTTCGGATTTGAATGCGATATTGCCACAAATGGAAAAATAGCTATAGAAATGCTACAAGCTAAATCTTACAATATTATTCTGATGGACCTTCAGATGCCTGAAATGAATGGATTTGAAACGACAGAATATATCCGGTTTACTATGAATTCTCTTGTCCCGATCATTGCATTAACAGCCGATGTAACAACAGCTGATTTAGCGAAATGCAAGGCTGTAGGTATGAATGATTATATCGCAAAACCTGTTGATGATAGATTATTGTATAGTAAAATAATCGGATTTGTTAAAAAAAACATGCTGTTAAACGAAAATACTGTAATTCTAAACGATGATAAAGTAAAGCTTAAATGCACAAACATGGATTTTTTAAAGCGACATACAAAGTCTAATCATGCATTAATGAATGAGATGATTTCACTTTATCTTGAACAAACCCCTCTTTTAATAAAAACTATGAAACAATGTTTATTCACAAAAGACTGGAACTTATTATCCACAACAATACATAAATTAATTCCTTCATTTTCAATTGTGGGAATGAGCGCTGATTTCGAAAACATGGCAAGAAAAGTTCAGGAATATGCCGGCACGCAAAAACAGCTGGATAAAATATACAACCTGGTCACACAGCTTGAAAGCATTTGTAACCAGGCATGTATGGAACTGGAGGAAGAGTTTAACCTGATAAAAAACACTTAATTATGAATAGCAATAAAAGTGCAAAAATTTTCGTGGTAGACGACGACATAATGTATTTAAAAATGATAGAAATTGAGTTTCTTCAGTATCCCGATTTTAAACTTGAAACTTACGCAACAGGAGAAATTTGTATAGAGAATTTGTCACACGAGCCTGATCTGATCATCCTGGATTATCATCTTGATGGGGTTGATAAACATGTAATGAATGGTATACAAACCCTCGATAAAATAAAAGAAATTAATCCTCGTATTCCCGTAGTGATGCTATCATCACAGGATAAGATTGAGGTGGCCATAAACTGCATACATCATAAGGCATTTGATTATATAGTAAAGAGCGAAACCGCTTTCTTAAGGTTACAGAAGGTCATTGCCACTATTTTAGATACCCAGAAATTAGAAGTATCATTAGAATGGTACATGGAGAGAATGTTATCCCGTTTTAAATGATTTTTTCGAAAGCGAAAATAATAGTTAAGTTGAAAATTGCCTGAAATCTGTAACCATTTTCATTTCAGTAAATTAATAAAGCAGATGCCCGATCATAAACCCAGTTCCGGATTTTCGTCGAAATTTTATGTGTGAATAATGTAACTTTTTCTTAAAGTTCTGTAACACTAGCGCGACTTTAGTTAGCCACCTTTGCTCATTGAATTTTAATATAATCTCGAGCTACCTGCTATAACAAGGTAATTAGATAAAACATTCCCCATGATAGAGGTAAAAAAAGAAGGCATATTACTGGAGAGAACCCAGCTGGAATTTGAAAATGAAGGCGTCCTTAATCCGGCAGCAATTCGTGAAGGCGATAATGTTCATATTTTTTACAGGGCAGTACAAAAAGGAAATTATTCGAGTATTGGTTATTGTAAGCTGGATGGCCCTCTGACTGTGGTTGAAAGATGGGATAAACCGATTCTGGTTCCGGAATGTGATTATGAATCGCATGGTGTCGAAGATGCACGCATAGTAAAGATTGATGACCTGTTTTATCTTACATATACAGGATATGATGGCGTAAATGCCAGGGGTGCTTTAGCTCTTTCAAAAGATCTAAAAAAATTTAAAAACCGGGAGTTAATTGTCCCTCCTATTACTTATTCAGAATTTGTTCGTATGGCTGGAACTGCTGGAAAAGTAAACGAGAACTATTATGGGAATCATAAATTTTACTACCAGGAGGCAGATCCTGATAAAAAAATGATGCTATGGGATAAAAATGTAGTTTTTTTCCCCAGGAGAATTGATGGTAAACTGGTATTTCTTCACCGTATCAGACCAGGGATTCAAATAGTTTCAATAAATAACTTAAAGTACCTCACAAAAGAATTCTGGGATGAATATTTTCTCAATCTTCAGGAGCATATTGTACTCGACCCGTTTTATAGTCACGAGTCAAGCTATATCGGCAGTGGTTCCCCTCCTATCGAAACTGAACATGGATGGTTATTAATTTACCACGGAGTCGAACACAATGAAAAAGGCTACATTTATTCAGCCTGTGCTGCTCTGCTGGATCTGAAGAACCCCGGGAAATTAATTGCCAGACTGCCATATGCATTGTTTTCGCCTCAATATGATTGGGAAGTGAACGGAGAAGTCAATAATGTAGTTTTTCCAACCGGCACTGCCCTGTTTGGAAATACCTTATTCATTTATTATGGTGCTGCAGATACACTTATAGCCAGTGCATCGGTAAATTTCTCAGGGCTGGTAGCAGAACTGTTAACTTATAAATCAAAAGATGAAAAATAAAACGGCCTCAAAGCAAAACAGAGAGTTCATTTATGATCATCAAAGGCTGTTTGGCCTTGAAAAATCTATATATCCGGCAATGAATGGGATATTGAATAAACAACAATCTCAGATTCACCAAACCATTGATCCTGCTGAAATTTTGTTTATTACTTCTTATCCACCAAGGGAATGCGGCATAGCGACCTATTCAAATGATTTGATAAAGGCTCTGAATAATAAATTCAGCAAAACTTTATCAATAAAGGTTTGCGCATTGGAATCGGGCTATGAAAATTTTAATTATACCGATGAGGTAAAATATGTTCTTAAGACTTCATTAGCTGACAAATATGGGGAACTGGCATTGAAGATTAATAAAGACGATCATATAAAAATTGTTCTTATCCAGCACGAATTTGGCTTTTTTAACAAGCAGAAAAACTCATTTCTTCAACTCCTGAAAGATCTTACAAAACCGGTTATTGTGGTTTTTCATACGGTACTCCCCCATCCTGATGCTAAGTTGAAAACTGAAATACAAACTATTGCCGCGTCGTGCAATGCAATAATCGTTATGACTCATAATTCGGCAAGAATATTAATGATCGATTATGATCTGAAGGAAGAAAAAATTTCTGTAATAGCCCATGGTACTCACCTGGTGCCCCATCTAAGCAGGGAATTCCTGAAAAGAAAATATGGATACAAAGGGCGGAAGGTCCTTACCACGTTCGGTCTGCTAAGCTCGGGAAAGGGCATTGAAACTACTTTAAAAGCACTCCCTGCTATAGTAAAAAACAATCCGGATGTGTTGTTCCTCATAATAGGTAAAACCCATCCCGAAGTTTTGAAAGAGGAGGGAGAACAATATCGGAACAGCCTTGAAGCAATGATAATGAGTTACAAATTAACACAATATGTAAAATTCATTAATAATTATTTACCCTTACCTGAATTACTGGAATATTTGCAGCTTACAGATATTTACCTTTTCACCACAAATGACCCCAACCAGGCTGTAAGCGGCACTTTTGCATATGCCATGAGTTGCGGCTGCCCTATCATATCTACTCCCATTCCTCATGCAAAGGAAGTACTAACTGAGGATGCTGGAATAATTTTTGATTTCGGCAATTCACAACAATTAGCCGATGATGTTATACGCTTACTCAATGATAAAACTTTACTAAGGAATATCAGGATTAATACATTGCAGAAAATAGTATCGACAGCATGGGAAAATTCTGCCGTTCACCATATGATGCTCTTTAAAAAAATTGCTTATAATGAGCTTACTCTTCAATATAATCTCCCTTCAATCAATCTGAACCATCTGAAACAGATGACAACCGATACAGGGATCATTCAGTTTTCAAAAATCAACCAACCCGATCTTTGTTCCGGTTATACCCTCGACGATAATGCCAGAGCTCTGCTGACCATGTGTATGCAGTTCATATCAGTAGGCGATTCCAAAAGCATTTGGTACATAAATAAATATCTCAGTTTTGTTAAATTTTGTCAGCAACCTTCCGGAGATTTTTTAAATTATGTTGATATTGAAAATAAATTTACCGCTCAAAATAAATCTGAAAACTTAGAGGATTCCAATGGAAGGGCACTCTGGGCCCTGGGTTATCTTATCTCCGAGAAGCACATACTCCCCGGGAAAATAAGTAGTGAGGCCATTAATATCTTTCAAAAAACAATCCCTCATATTGAAACAATACATTCCACCCGGGCAATGGCACTTGCCATAAAAGGATTGTACTATTATCACAGGGTAATAAAATCACATGAAAATATTGAACTTATCAAAACTATGGCCAACAGACTGGTTCAGATGTACAAGCATGAGTCAGACGAAAAATGGCAATGGTTTGAAGGCTATCTGACTTATGCAAACAGCTTATTGCCTGAAGCAATGCTGTATGCCTGGTTGCTGACCGGAGAAGCAATTTATAAAGAAATTGCCTTAGCGTCATTTGCTTTCCTGTTGTCTAAAATTTTCAATGAGAACGGCATAGAAGTAATTTCCAACAGGAACTGGCTGCAGAGAGGCCAGATACCTGCCCATTTTGGAGAACAGCCCATTGATGTTGCCTATACGATTATGACATTAAGTAAATTTTACGAAGTTTTTAATGATGAAGACTACTGTGTAAAAATGGAAACTGCATTCAACTGGTTTTTAGGAGACAACCGTCTTCATCAGATTATTTATAACCCATGTACAGGCGGCTGTTATGATGGTTTGGAAGAAACCCATGTGAATCTCAACCAGGGAGCAGAATCTACTTTAAGCTACCTTATGGCCCGATTGACCATTGAAAAATATAGAGAGCAGGATAGTAGAATATATAGTGATCAGATCGTGGTCCGTTCTGAAAAGGAATCAAAAAAAGAAGGCGCTGCGGTTTTCCCGCTAAATGAAAATTCATCTACGATTGCTTCATATTATTTCATTGCTGATTCAACTGGAATAACCAGTAAAAAAATGAAATTAAAGTAACAGTTATAGAATTAAATGAATAAGGCAAAGTTATGCAAGTTAGAGTAACCAGGAAGGGTACCAGATTTTCCCCTGACCCCAGCAGGGTAATCGCCCGATTCTGTAATTTCTCCAATGAAAGAAGCAAAAATATTATTCTCAGTGTTCTGGCTATGACCGATAGTGAAGTATTTATTGCATTGAGCCAGGTGCTTAGAAATTATTCGCGACGTCATAGAAATATTTCACTGATATTCGAAACACACTTTAATAAACTGTCCGGGCTGTTCTCTGAAATAGGAATAAAACCAGCCAAAGTTAAACACTCGCAAAAAGCGCTGATCGGTTCCTATTTCACAATGGAATACTCAATTGAATCATCGGCCTTTTTTAACCCGTCAATAGTAGAAGATCCTGATCAGTCCGAAACCGGGAAGGATGAGAAGAGAGTGATAATCAGTTTCAGGGCAACAGGGGAAGGGCATATTTCATCGATTGTCTTTCGTTCAGCGGTTATTGACAGAAATAATAATATGATTGTTGAACCCGTCGGTAAAATGCTGGCTGAAGCGGAACGGATCAAAAGGCATATTTACACAAAGAAATCATTTATAAAAAAGCTTGATGAAATGCGCGATTTCGACAACAAGCTATCACCGGTCTTTGTTTTGGAAAAACTGGGAGAGAGGTTTACTTATGGTGAATTAAAGAAGGCCGTTGAAGAAACAAGAAAAACACATCAACTTACACCAAATAAAGAATTAATCATTAGTCAGATGGTATGGCTGGCTCTGTCACATTATGAAATTGAATTTTCGCTCGATTCGGCAATTTCAGAGAGAGTAATATTCCCTATATCAGATACTGAAAGAAACGGTATTGAAGATGCTCGTTTTGTTAAATTCACTGAGGAAAATGGTGAAGTAATCTATTATGCAACCTACACTGCATATGATGGTATGTCCATTTTACCTAAATTACTGTCAACCAGGGATTTTTATCATTTCAAGGGGTTACCTATTCATGGCGAACTGGCTCAGAACAAAGGGATGGCATTGTTCCCAAGAAAGGTCAACGGGAAATATGCAATCCTTTGCAGAACAGACGGAATAAATAATTATTTAGCTTATTCTGACAATATTAATATCTGGAGGGAAGCCAAACTAATTCAGAAACCAAAATATTCCTGGGAACTAGTACAAGTGGGCAATTGCGGCTCGCCTGTTGAAACGGACGATGGATGGCTTGTCATAACTCATGGAGTAGGGCCAATGAGGGAATATGTTTTGGGAGCCTCATTATACGAACTGAATAATCCCGAAAATGAAATCGGCCGATTGAAGACACCTTTTTTAGTTGCAAATAGTGAAGAAAGGGAAGGCTATGTGCCTAATGTGGTTTACTCCTGTGGTTCTATTATTCACAACGGGAATCTTATCGTTCCATATGCGATGTCAGATTTTGCATCAACATATGCTACCATAAATTTAAATGAACTTTTGAATGAACTTAAAAACTCAAAATAGAGACAGTTGAAAATGCGTGAATAATGCAAAATAATAATAAAGTTGTATAACAATTTTCTTTTTCATGTGGCCGATCTTTGTTTAATAATTAAACCTATTCCACCACAATGAAAAAAGCAACTCACTTCACTTCAATTATATTTCTGACTTCAATATTAATATTCTCCTCATTTATTCATGCAAAAAAACTAACAGCAGGATATTAATTAATTCATTTTTGTGAAATGACAATATCATCCCAAAAGACAGTAACTGTGATTGTTGCACACCCCGATGATGAAACATTATGGGCAGGAGGAACAATTCTTAGCCATCCGGCATGGAAATGCTTTATTGTCTGTCTGTGCAGGGGAAGCGATAAAGACCGTTCTGCAAGGTTTTATAATGCGTTAAGAATTCTTAAAGCCGAAGGTATCATGGGCGACCTCAATGATGGCCCTGAACAAAAACCATTGGAACGAAATGATGTTGAACAAACTATCCTGAAATTATTACCTGCCGGACCTTTCGACATGATAATATCTCATAATCCAAATGGAGAATACACAAGACACATCAGGCATGAGGAAACAGGCAAAGCGGTTATTAAACTATGGAATGCCGGTAAAATTTCAACGACTGAATTGTGGACATTCGCTTATACCGACGATAACAAAAAACACTATCCCAAAGCTGATGAAAATGCCGACATATGCCGGACTCTGATGAAACGGATCTGGCTTCGTAAGTACAGTATAATCACAGAAACTTACGGATTTGAAAAAAACGGTTTTGAGGCACAAACAACCCCCATGGCAGAATCATTCTGGCGATTTACTGATCCGGCTGTTGCTAAAAAATGGCTTAAACAATTTGAAAATAAGCCTATTTGAAAATTTGAATATTGTTACATTATGAAAGTATTATTATTATACGATTATCCCCCTTCACCCGGAGGACTGGCGACACAGGGAGATCTTCTCTACAAAGGGCTTCTTGAAATGGGTGTTGATGCACAGGCAGTACATTTCGAATCGGCCCAGGAGAAGGAATGGTATTATAGATGGTTTGAACCGAATGTGGTTGTCGGTGTCGGTTACTGGGGCCATACACCTCAACTGGTACTTCATCCTCAACGATATGGAGTTCAACCTGTACCATGGCTGGTAGCAGATGGCTATATTGCAAACTACCAGGAGGTTTTGAATGCTCTCCCGCTTATCCTCGTAACTTCGAATTGGGTAAAGGAGATGTATGTTCGCGATGGCATAAATGGCGATAAGATTGAAGTATTACCTGTCGGATGCAACACCGATAATTTTATTCCTCACAGCAAAGATGATCCAAAGATTCTAGCCGTACGTGACGCGCTGGGTGTTTCTCCTGATCAGATAATGATCCTGACTGTCGGTGGCGACGCTGCTTCAAAAGGTGCACAGGAAGTAATGCAGGCCCTGGCTATTATCGATGCCAAAGCTCCTGACTGGAAATATGTGTGCAAAGTATGGCCCCAGCCACGGACACAGAAGCAAAACATAGCTGACCTCGACATGGCGGCGGATCTTGGAATTGAAAAGAATGTCACATATGCAACCAATACCATTTCCAGAAAATTTATGCCATACCTTATCGGTGCATGCGATATTTATGCTGCCCCTTCACGTCTTGAGGGTTTTGGCATGCCCCAGGTCGAAGCCGGTGCATGCGAAAAGCCGGTCATAGGTATCAGGGCTATGGGAATGCTTGACACACTTATACATGGGGAGACAGCATTTCTTGCGAATGTGGCTCAGAAAATAGTTGTCAATCAGGTGACTCTTGGGGATGAATCGGGATTTGAAGAAAAACACAGAGTAATATTCAAAGAACCACGGACAGTCGATTATCGTGCAGATGTACATGATATCGGAAAATACCTGATGCTTCTTATGACTGATGCAGCTTTACGCGAAAAAATGGGCAAAGCAGCCAGAGAAAGGGTTGTTAAGAATTTTGATTACCGTGTCGTGGCAAAACGATTTGTACAGATAATGAATGACAAATTAGGAATCAAATAATGAATACTTCAGAGCAGCAGGAGATTGAAGAAGCAAAGAAAGCAGCAATAGAAGTTCTGCTTAATAATGCTCACGGACCATATCATGGCCTTCCCCGGACAGCAGGATGGGGATATCCGGAACCATATACCAGGGATCTTATGTTTTCTATTTTAGGAATAGCAGTCTCAGAAAATAAAAAGCTTTTGGAAAGCATCAGAAAAGTTCTGGAAACTCTGGCAAAAAACCAGACTGAGCATGGTCATATACCATCTCTGGTACACGATAAAGAAGACAGGGGATCGAGCGACACAACTCCTCTGTTTTTATTGGGTGTCGGCATTTTCAGAAAGGTATCGGGAGAAAAAGATTTTCTTAATAATTCCGTTAAAAAAGCTTTGAACTGGATGTCGTATCAGAGTCCTTCAGACAGATTCCTTGTTGCCCAGCAACCGACCAGCGATTGGAGGGATGAAATATGGGTGACAGGTTATGGACTATTTGTTAATACCCTTGTATATATCTATCTCCGTCTACTGGGAAGAAATGAAAGAGCCGAAAGAATGCATAGCGAAATGAGCCGCTTCACCATAACGGGCGGAACTATACCTCATCATGTTAATGAAGGTCTTGTTGTAAAACATAAACCCTACTATGCTTTCTGGTCATATAAAATTCATAGCAGCGAACGGTTCGACCTTCTGGGCAATAGTCTTGCTATACTCTCCGGAATAGCCTCTCCCTCACGATCTGAGGAAATGATCTCGTGGATAGAAGATGAGTGTGAAAGTATGAAAAAAAGAGGTGATCTGGCTGTCGATCTGCCACCTAACTTCTTCCCTTATATCAAACCCGATGATCCTGACTGGCATCCCAGATATGCTATATACAATAATCCGGGAGAATACCACAATGGAGGTATATGGCCATTTATTTGCGGTGTCTACGTCGCAGCTCTGGTAGCTGCAAAAAAGCATGCACTGGCACAGGAGAAGCTTCTGGCGCTTACCCGACTTATTAAGATTTCAAATAATTCTAAGATCAGTTTTGGATTTAATGAGTGGATAAAAGCACAGAATGGCAAACCTATGGGACAGGACTGGCAAACTTGGAGTGCCGCACTATATCTATACGCAGCAAAATGCGTTGAAATAAAACAAACCCCATTTTTTGATGAAATGCGTTTATAATTAAATAATGACTTTTCTATACTATTCCTAATTAATACTATTTACATGAAAGCAAATGAATTCTACAACCAGCTATTGGATCTGGAACAAAGTTTAATGAATTATGCCTATCGCCTCAAATTAGGAAACGATGATGCAAGAGATCTTGTTCAGGAAACTTATCTGAAAGCTCTTTTGAACCGGGAAAAATTTGTAGATAACGGATATTTGAAAGCCTGGACTATCACTATCATGAGAAACACCTTTATCAATAACTACCGGCATAATGTTCTGCATAACACCCACTGCGACCGCACTGAAGAATCGTTTTACATTAATCAGACAAAATGTTTAGGTTCAGACAACCCCGATTCAATATATTCCGTTACGGAAATTACAAAAAACATTGAACAGCTGAAAGACAAATTCAGAGTACCATTTAAAATGTATGTCGCAGGTTACAGGTACAGGGAAATTGCCAATACTATTAATCTTAACATTGGTACAGTAAAGAGTAGAATTTTCCTGGCACGAAAAGTATTAATGAACCAACTAAGTATGTAAACAGAAGGAAGTTACCATAATCCCTTAAAGCCCTAAAATTTACAGCACATTTGGTTTAATAAATTTGGCGGTGGCGCATATTAGCGGTAATTCCTCATTTCTTAAAAAGCATGTAACAATTAGGTTCATAATGAAAAAAAGCTACTTACAGGAATTCTGATTACTTTTTTGTTTCATCAGCTTATAATTGGACAATTAGAAACCTATACCGTTACTTTATCTCCATTTAGTTCAAAGAAATATGATGAATTTTCACCTGTTTATTATAAAAAAGGCATTGTTTACTGCACTAACAGAAGTTCAAATTTGTTCCTGAATTATTCAGGTTCACAAAATAAAAGACAATTTAAGATCTATTATGTCGATACGACCGGTAAAGTAAATCCCAGAACTTCCAGATTATTCTCAAAAGACCTGAAGACAAAATTTAATGACGGACCGGCAACATTTAATAACAGTGGAGATACTATTTACTATTCAAGAAATCTGGAATTTAGCCATAAAATGAATGATATTTCCAGCCCAAGGAATAAGCTGGGTATTTTTAGTGCGGTGCTTGTTAACGGACGATGGACAAAAATTAGAGAATTCCGATTTAATGATGAAATGTACAATATTACTTCACCGTGTCTTTCACGTGACGGGAAAAGATTATTCTTTGCCTCAGACAGACCTGGAGGTTTTGGAGGTTCTGATCTTTACTATTGTCAGTGGCAGGGTGATTATTGGAACGAACCGGTTAATCTGGGCCCTGTTATCAATACCGCAGGAAACGAATCATATCCATTTGTTACTTCTTCAGGAGATCTCTTCTTCTCGTCCGATGGACGTCATGGCTTTGGAGGGAAGGACATTTTCTTTTCCCATTTTTCCGACTCAACATGGCTTACTCCTGTCCTGCTTGATCCTCCTATTAACTCAAAATATGATGATTTCGGAATAATTACAGACACATTGATGAATGAAGGATATTTCTCAACTAACAGGAATAAAACTATTGAAATCTATCATTTTAAAACAATTTCTCCACAGATATTTTATAGCAGCATACAGAAAGAAAACCAGTATTGCTTCAAATTCAATGATAATGGATCGATAGTCATAGATACTGCCAAGTTTCTATATAAATGGACCTTTGGAGATGGTACGTCATCAGACAAAGCGGTTGTAAGTCATCGTTATAAGGGCCCTGGAAATTATGATGTTAAGCTTGACATTATTGAAAGATGTACGGGAAGACTCTTTTTCTCAAAATTGTCATACAATTTGGAAATAAGGGATATTATACAACCGTATATTAATTCTTCCGATGTTGCGGTCAAAGGAGACATAATAGAATTTGACGGTCTGAAATCCTATCTGCCCGGAATTAAAATTTTAACTTATTCATGGGATTTCGGTGACGGAAACAGATCAACAGGTAAAATTGCCAGACATTCATATCAGAAAGAGGGAGAATATAATGTTAATCTGGGACTAACCTTGAAATCCGGTTCAACAGGCAGCATTAATAAAAGCGGTATCTCAAAGAAAATAGTAGTCGTAAATGACCTGGCTGAAAAAGTATCGGTTCTTGATAAAAAGGCTTATGAAAAAGATTCATTGCCAGACATAAAAAATTTTGAAAATTTAAAAATAGGTTTTCATTACTCTGCTGAAGCAGATTTCCATAAAGACGTTGTGTTCAGTATTGAAATAATGTCATCCAAAAACAAAATTGGTTTAAAAAGCAGTATTTTCAGAAGTGTTCCGGGAAAATACAAGATCAGGGAAAAACATGATCAGGATTCTGACATATATAGCTATGTTATTGATCAGCAGATGAGTCTCATGGCAACATATCCTGCTTACAGAGAAATATCAGCACTTGGATTTAAAGATGCCCGAATAAAAATGTACGTACTTAAAGAACCGGCCGAAAAGGAGCTTCATAATCTTATAAAAATAAACGGAGCTTTCGCCGATGCCTACTTTGATGCATCCGGGAAATTAACATCAAATGCATATATTATGCTTGATCAGATTGTTAACCTGATGAAAAAATATGCCTCAATGAAACTCGAAGTTGTTGTTCATGGTGACACAGCCGGTTCAGCGGATTCTAATCTGTTATTGTCAGAAAAACATTCGCATGATTTGGTTAAATTTCTGATAATGAGGGGTATAAGTATGAATAGACTGGTTGCTACCGGCTTTGGCGGATCCAAACCCGTGGCTCCTAATTTTCTGGAAAAGGATAGAAAATTAAACCGGCGAATCGATTTTATTATTTTATAGCTAAATATCCTTTAAGACTCTTTATAATCGCAAAAGGATAAAAAGAAGAAACTGCTGAAGATGTGTGAATTATGTAATAATAATATAAAATTATGTAACTAATAATTTGAGTTTGGTATGTATTTTTGCACTAATAAAGTATAAATCTCATTCTAAAATCGTATAAATGAATAGCAATGTAATAGGATTCTGGAACGGGAAAAAGGAAAAGCTTAAACATAAATTTCCGGTAATTAATGATCATGATTTACGTTTCCGCGAAGGAAAAGAAAAGGAAATGATAGAATCACTTGGTAATAAGCTTGGAAAGACAATACAAGAATTGCTCCACATAATAATCACACTGTAGAAGGTATAATTCAGTAGAATATCTTCATAAGCACTTAAGACAAAATCCGAACCTATGAACTCCAGAAGATTTGTAACATCAAACAGAACTGCACTCTATTTAATAGCAGTAGTGGTTATCATAGTAGCTTTCTTTCTGTTGGGTGGAGGTCCATGGATGACAGGAATGATGCATAGAGGAAGATCAATGAATTCGGTTCATTTGAATTGGATACAGATTTTTATTGGGTTAGTGATCGGCTTCCTGCTTGGATTATTAACATCACGGAGAAAATGGTTATAATAAACTGAGCCGATTATATTCATCAGACAAAATCTTCTACTTCACAGAACCATAATACAACATATCATTTTAAAAAAAATTGGCTCTCAGAGAGCACATTTTCAAATTCACAATGTGTGAATTATATAACTCTTTTCAATAGTTATGTAACATATGCCCCCTGTCAAAAACATAATTTTGTTATAGTAAGAAATATTGCTTCTAAAGCAGGCATGTTTTCTTAAGGATAAAATTTTGAAAATTTCAGCACGGTCACCATGAAATCAATAATTAAAGTTTCAGTATTAATTTTCCTGGTATTTATCACTTCTGTAATATTTACAAAAAAGGTATCAGCTCAACAATCTAATGTAAGTTTCCAGGTTTTCTACGATCAACTAAGCCCTTATGGAGAATGGGTGAACTATCCTCAGTGGGGTTATGTATGGATTCCTGATGCCGGACCCGATTTTGTACCGTATTCGACGCAAGGTCATTGGATCCTGACTGATGCCGGGTGGACATGGATGTCGGATTACAGCTGGGGATGGGCGCCATTTCATTACGGACGATGGGATTACGATCAGTATTACGGCTGGCTCTGGGTACCGGGTAATGAATGGGGTCCCGCCTGGGTCTCCTGGAGAATGGCTGAAGGTTATTATGGATGGGCTCCGCTGGAACCCGGCATTAGTCTGTCAGCTACTTTCGGCAGGGCATATGATATACACGACGATCATTGGATTTTCGTAAGAGACAGGGATATCGACAGATCTGACATTAACCATTACTATGTAAGCCGGACCGATCAGGATCGTATTGTCAGACATTCCTCAGTGATCAATAATACTTACGTCGATAGCAGGAGGCATACAACTTATGTAATTGGCCCTTCCAGAGCAGATATTCAAAAAGTGACCGGGAGAAAACTCAATCCAGTTGCTGTTCAGGAATACAATAAACCAGGACAAGCACTTAATAATGGTCATTTCCAGATATACAGACCTTCGATTGTGAAAACCAGCAATAAGGAAAAGCAGCCTGCCCCTTCACGAGTAACCAATCTGAAAGATGTATCACAGGCCTCAGAAAGGAAAGTAGGCAATCAGGCGGGAACCACAAATTCCACTCAGAATACAAAAGATGTAAAGCATACAAATACTGTAGATCCTAAGAAGAATTTGAATAATACAAAGACTATACAATCGCAGAGCTCAAATCCACCAAAGAATGTCAATACTGTAAAACAACCCGTTAATGTTAATTTGAATAATACAAAGGCTATACAGTCGCAGAACTCAAATCCACCAAAGAATGTTAATACAATAAAGCAACCGGTTACTGTGAAATCGCAGAATAAAAATCTTTCGCAGAATATTAAAAAAGACCCTCAGTCGAATAATGCAAAGCCCGTAATTAATGGTCAATCTCAGAATATTAAAAGAGAGCCTCAACCTGACAATATAAAAATGCAGAATTCAAATCTGTCTCAGAATGTTAAAAAAGATCTGCAACCTAATAAAGTAAATATTCAGAATTCAAATCAAGCCGGGAAATCCGGGAACACTAAGCAATCGATTGGCACAAAATCCCAGAAAAACAATAATGAAGGACAACAGGACAAAACCATTCCCCAAAAGGATATAAAACAGAATGATTAACATAAATATTTTAAATTCTTATCTCAACTTAAATCAAACGCCATGAATAGCAATGTAATAGGATACTGGGACAAGAAAAAAGAGAAACTTAAGGAAAAATTTCCGTTCATTACTGACGAGGATTTGGGTTTTCGGGAAGGTAAGGAAAAGGAGATGATTGAAATGCTTGGAAATAAGCTTGGAAAATCAAAACTGGAACTGATCAATATTATTGTAACAATTTAAAATAGAATCTGCAATTAAATATAAATGAAATGAAAAATACAACTGAATTAAAAGGAAACTGGAATGAACAAAAAGGCAAGCTAAAACAGAAATTTGCCGTTTTAACTGACAATGACCTAATGTTTGAAGAAGGCAAGAAAGACGAGATGTTTGGAAAACTTCAAAAAAAACTGGGTAAAACAAAAGAAGAATTGCACAAAATTATTTCAGCACTTTAGTTAAAAATTTTGTACGAAAAAGTCATCGTTTACCGGCAGTCGTTAAACGATGACTTTTTAAATTTAATTTACTCCTTGCATCTGGCCGGAGCTGTTTTAACAAAATCATCTTTTAACTGAATCTGCAATTATTTTCAGAATCGATTGTTTCAGCAAGACTGATAATCAGAATATAATAAATCAAATCGACTCCCTCGAAATCAAATAATACCATGTTAAAAACTAATCCCGTAATCAAGGTAAAAAACATTGCAAAGGAGCAATCAATTAAACTCACTGAAAAAGTAATTGCAAAAACAGCTGAGGCACACAACTTTATGACAGATGTAGCTGATTTTTTCTTATTTCTTAGAGATACTTGTAAAGAACTTTTTTCACGCGGATTTGAATTCAGAGAATTTCTGAGACAGTCCTTTAAGATCGGATATAAATCATTACCTCTTATTTCAGTGACCGGATTTATTATGGGATTGGTACTTACAATCCAGGCCCGGCCGTCACTCGTTCATTTCGGAGCAGTATCATTGCTTCCCGGAATGGTAGCGGTATCTCTAATACGGGAAATGGGGCCGGTTATTACCGCATTGATTTGCGCCGGTAAAATTGGCTCAGGAATGGGCGCTGAATTAGGTTCAATGAAAGTAACCGAACAAATTGATGCCATGGAAGTATCATCAACCAATCCGATGAAGTTTTTAGTCGTTACAAGAGTATTAGCTGCTACCCTGATGATACCCATTTTAGTATTGTATTCTGATGGTCTGGGATTATTTGGCAGCTGGGCAGGAGCAAATATCAAAGGAGAGGTCCCTTTTGTTTTGTTCTGTTCTCAGGCCTTTAGCCATCTGGAGTTTATTGATTTCATTCCCGCTGTTATTAAAACATTCTTCTTTGGAGCTGTTATCGGACTTGTAGGATGCTATAAAGGTTTTACAGCCGGCCGCGGAACCGAAAGCGTGGGAATAGCAGCTAATTCTGCAGTTGTGCTATCCTCTCTGCTTGTAATAATTGTCGACCTGGTTGCAGTACAGATTACTGATTTGCTATAATTTGAAAAATAATGAACTATGCCATAACCGCGACTAATCTTCCGGATAATACAAAAAAATGTGAAGAGGTTATTGAAATAAATAATCTCAGGAAAACATTTGATGAACAGGAAGTACTAAAGAACATGTCATTAAGGCTTTTTAAAGGTGAAAACCTGGCTGTACTTGGAAAATCCGGCTCCGGAAAGTCTGTCCTGATAAAATGTATTGTACGTTTATATGATCCCGATTATGGAACAATCAAAGTACTTGGTGAAGATATCAGCGCATTAGACCATAAAGGCCTGGGAGAATTGAGAAAGAAAATAGGTTTCCTGTTTCAGAGCGGTGCCCTTTATGATTCCATGACTGTAAGACAAAACCTGGAATTTCCCCTGCTGAGAATAAAAAAGGATCTCACTCAAAAAATGATAAATGAAAAAGTATCTGAAGCACTTGAAAATGTAGGTTTATCAGATGCCCTTAATAAAATGCCCTCTCAGCTATCAGGCGGCATGCGTAAGCGGATCAGTCTGGCGCGTACAATTGTTGTTGACCCAATGATCATTTTGTACGACGAACCTACAACCGGACTTGACCCTGCAACATCAGATGAAATCAGTTCCCTCATCAACGATGTTCAGAAAAAATATAAAACTTCTTCCCTCATTATCACCCATGATATTGAATGTGCCCGGAAAACCGCTGACCGGGTTATAATGTTGCATGAGGGGGAAGTTTATATGGAAGGTAAACCGGAAGAGTTTGAAAACTCGTCCGATTCATTAATCCGATCATTCTTTAAATAATTATTAATAAGCACAAGATTTAAAACCATAAAATATGGAAACTCACACAACCAAATTCAAAGTACGGTTAGGATTGTTTATTACAGGTGGACTGTTGATTTTTGTAGTTGCTGTTTTTATTATCGGAAAGCAGAAAAACCTGTTTACCCCCGTATATAAACTCACTACAACATTTTATAATGTCAGCGGATTGCAGGTTGGAAACAGTATCCGTTTTTCCGGGATCAATGTTGGAACAGTTGACAACATTAAAATAATCAATGATACAACTGTTCAGGTTGATATGCTGATTCAAAAAAATGTTCAGAAGTTTATCAAGTCAGATTGCCAGGCGGCAATAGGTTCAGCAGGTCTTATCGGAGACCGCATTTTAGTTATTACCCAGGGTAGTTCTGATGCAGCTCCGGCGAAAAATGGTCAGCAAATATTGTCAAAAGAACCGGTCGAGCCCGATGCTATAATGGCAAGCTTACAGATAACTGCAGATAATGCCGCTGTAGTTTCATATCAACTTGCACAGATTATGACTAAAGTGAACAGTGGAAGCGGAACCCTGGGAAGATTTATCCAGGATTCAACAATTGCAGAAAATATTAATCAGACAATTATGAATCTTAAAAAGAGCAGTAAGGGTTTGAATGAAAATATGAATGCAGCTAAAGAAAATTTCCTTTTCAGAGGTTATTATAAAAGAAAAGAAAAAGCAGCTGAAAAAATCAAGGCTGATTCAATAGGAAAAAAGGCTGAACAACAAAAATCGAACGAAAAAAAGAAATAGTAATTTCACCTCTGTATATGATTCAGAAATGGTAAGCTCAAATGTGGTCCAGAATATCTTTCATATGGTTTTTTGTTCTTATTATCAGTGCTTATGCATCGGCACAGGAAAATCCTGTTAAAAAAGACTCGACTCATCTATATAAAAATATTGAAGCCTATTCGAAGAGAAACAAATTTAATAACTTCATGTACCGGTTAATTTTCAAACCGGTTTCTATAATCTCAAAAAAAGAGATCAAAAAGAATAACTATAAAAAACTGATCCAGAAACCATACAGCACTTTCCAGGGGAAAATTATCAGGAAAATTGATATCGTTACTCTCGATCCATTTGGTTTCTCAGCCAATGACACTGCTTCAGCCCAGCAGACCAGATTAACTAAAGTTGGAAATGAATTACATATTAAAACGCAGAGCATCGCGATCCGAAATCTCTTGCTTATCCATAAAAATGAACCATTTAATTCATTTTATGTAAAAGAATCCGAGCGTCTTATCCGTAACCAGAAATTTGTGCATGATGTTTATTTTTATGTCACCTCTTCCTCACCAAAATCCGATTCGGTAGATATTATCATACGGGAATTAGATAACTGGAGTATTGATGGTGAAGTAATCATTTCAACTACACATGCCAATGTCGGATTATCAGATAAAAATTTTCTAGGAATGGGACACGAATTTCAGAATTTCTTCTCAAGAAATATCAGTACCGGAATCAGTAAATTCAGGACGGATTATTTTATTCCGAATATCATGACCACATACATCAACTCCAATCTTCACTATGAAGTTGACGGGTATAAAAACATGAGACGGAGTCTGTCTGTTGACCGGCCATTTTATTCTCCGTATGCAAAGTGGGCTGGAGGAATATCATTTTCCACGCAGGTCAAGAGAGACTCGCTTCCGGTTTTAAATCCTCTGATTGTTCCGGTTAATTTAAAATATAAAACACAGGATTTCTGGGCAGGCAAAGCATTTAGGATCTTTAACGGCTCGACAGAAGATGAACTTGCAACCAATCTAATATTAACTGCAAGGTATGAGCGTGTCCGTTATCTCCAAAAACCCACAGATATTAATGACCCTTTGCAGATATATTCCAATGAGGATTTCTACCTGGCGGGAATTGGTATTTCCACTCGTAAGTATGTTCAGGATACATATATCTTTAAATATGGAACTATTGAGGATGTCCCTGTAGGAAAGGTTATTGAACTGACAGGAGGCTATCAGTTAAGAAACAGCTCATGGAGGCCGTATTTAGGAATGCGGTTTTCCTTTGGGAACTATAATGAATGGGGATACCTGAGCACTAACATTGAATATGGAACTTTTTTCCGGTCATCGCATGCTGAACAGAGTGTCATTAATTTCGGCCTGAACTATTTCACCGGATTATTTGAAATCGGGAAATGGAGATTCAGGCAATTCGTAAAGCCACAGGTCACCATCGGAATAAACAGGTTCTCTTATGATACTTTAACTCTCAATTACGGTCGGGGCATTATTGGATTCAACAGCGTGGGTCTGGTAGGGACTAATCGCCTGCTGTTTACGTTACAGACGCAATCATATGCTCCCTGGAATCTTATCGGATTCCATTTCGGACCGTTTCTTGTTTATTCTGCAGGTATGCTTGGTGATGCAATATCGGGATTTAAAAACCGGACATTATATTCTCAAATAGGGTTTGGAGTCTTAATAAAAAATGAGAACCTTGTTTTTGGCACTTTTCAAGTCTCATTATCATTTTTCCCAATGATTCCCGGCAACGGACAAAATATTTTTAAAATGAACTCATTCAGCTCAAATGATTTCGGATTCAGGGATTTCGAAATCGGGGAACCTTCTCAGGTGTTATACAGGTAGTATCCTTAAACTATATAGACTTAAGCTATTATGCCTTTGCACCATTTCGCCGTTGCGCGCTGAGCCTTTGCCCTTTACTCCCCAATCTGTGAATATTGTAACACTTTTCTGAAATTCTGTAACACATTCCGAAATTATTCGACTCAACTTTGTACCTGAAAAAATCATTTCTCTGTCACCAGATCAGTTTTTTGGTGAATAAATAAAAATAATATGAAAACTACAAAATTAATCAACCTGAAGAAAAATATCCTGCCGGGTATTTTTGCTATGATTTTCATTTTTTCACTCTTCTCATGCGCAACAAGTGTCAATTTCTTAAATTCATCGGTTGTTCCTGCAGCCAGAGGTTCTGTTAAAATAAAAACAGATAATAATAAAAACTACGTTATTCAGATAACTCTTTCAGATTTGGCTGAAGCCTCGAGGTTAGAGCCAGCAAAACTAACTTATATAGTCTGGATGATCACTGACCGTGACCTGACTAAAAATATAGGACAATTAAACAGTTCTAAAGGATTCATGTCAAAACAACTCAAAGGATCATTCAAGACAGTATCTTCTGATAAACCAGTCAAAATATTTATTACAGCAGAGGATGATGCAGCCGTACAATACCCGGGAACCCAGGTTGTGTTATCTACTGACAAGTTTATGCTATAATAATCAGATAATAGATTGAGTTTAGATCTGACTCTCATAATATATAGCAGATAAAGATTATTTGTGATGAAGCAAATGTTGATTACACATAAAACACAATATGTGAATGATGTAACTAATTAAAGAAATTCTGTAATGCTTCCCGTCTAAAGAGACTGATCTTTGCAGAGTAATTTAATTATTAAAATATTCACATTAAAATTGAATCAAATGAAAAAATTAGTTTTATCCCTGGCTGTAGTGGCGTTTTTAGCAGGAACAGTTTCAACTTCGTTCGGACAGGTCCCTGATAAACAGGCAGTAAAGGCCAGAGAAAACCTGAAGGAAGAGAAAAAAGATGTTGTAGTCGCAAAACAGGATCTTAAGATAGCTCAGAAGGATTCTGTTTCTGAATATCAAAAACTTACCAAAGAATCAGATATTAAATTCAAAAGCAATGAGAAATGCATTGCAGATTTAAGGTCTACAATTACAAAAAACAATTCAAAGGAACAGGCTACGGATCAAAAAAAGGTAAGTCTATTGGAAGATAAGAACAATAGCATGAAAAAGGAATTGGCCGATTATAAGGTATTAGGACAAACTGAATTTGCAACTTTTAAGACCGATTTCAATCGTGATCTCGATAAGCTTGCAAAAGAGCTTAAGGATTTCAAAATATTATAGTTAGGTTCTTCAGAAGGTTATGTTAATTTTATAAAAGGCTGATAATTTTGTCAGCCTTTTATTTTTTTCAGACATTTGAAAATGAATAGTAGCCTGAATTGAATATATATAAATCAATGAATATCCTGGTTAATTTAATGCCTCCCCTACCTTCCTTGAGTGAAAAAATGTAACTCCGTTAACCTCTTTCATGTCGATTACTTTAAATCCGTGAACTCCCAGCATTAAAGCCACACTTTTCTCAGACAAATATGTATTTGTTTTTGAATCCATCAAACTATAGAGCATGTTTATAAATGGGTATCGCGAGACTATTCCTAAATCTACATAGTCAGAATTCCTGATCTTTTCTTTCGAAGAAACAATTTTACTTAAGGTATATCTCTCAACCTTTCTGTTATTTACAAACCGCCCTATAAAATTGCATTTTTCAGGCAGAAAATGCAGATGAGAATAAAGAAGGCTCCTTATTTCTTTGACCTGGTTAAGTTCTTTCAGGTTAACAATTGTTTTTGCATTATTCATTTCTTCGGAATCATAATAATAATGATGCCTTGAAGAGAGTACAATAAGATTCGAGTCTTTTGATAATCCCAGAGAATTAACATAATTATAAAAACCTTCCCCTCCTTCAGTTATCAGTTTATCAACAGCTTCTTTTGCCACGACCATTTCTGCTGAATTGGCTGAACTGTGCTGATAGGTTTTTGGCAGTGCCCCATTGCCATTTTTAAAATCTGTTTTAACTTCCATTTTTGCGTTTTATATGTACAAGGTATTATTTAATAGGTTTTTCTCAGAAAATTTTTATGATTTAATCCGTCCTGTTTCAATGTCTTTTATACAATGTGCCATATGTTCAGGTACTAATGCAAAGTTCAGAAATCCTTGAAATAGGGTGTTACATTATCTTATCAATAAGTTACATATTTCACGTATTATATGAGCGGATGGGGGTATTCGGTCAGTTTATTATTTGGACATTGATCTATGCGTGATTTAATCAATCGATAATTACTGGTCAAAAGCAGATTACTTTGATTTACGGATAGAATCGGGTTTTGAAATTCAGGCTATAAATGAACATCTTTTTGAGTGAATGATCTTACATGGCCGAAGAAAAATTGTTTTCTCCTTACCAGATTATTCAGGTAATGAAATCAAGGGATTAGAGTTTTCATTAATAATGATACCTGCGATGTTTTCCCCCCTCATGTAAATCATGCAATTTTTTTCAAATATAGTGTAACACTCTTCTATCTTAAAGAGATGATCTTTGCTTTCTGAAAAACTGATATCGCAGGTTCTTATTTATGTTTAAGTTAAAAATTAGGGTATTAGTTTGCTGGAATACCGGGCAACAGCGGACCTGAAGGAAAATTTAAATAATTAAATATTATGAAAACAAAAATCCTCATGTCACTTTTCGCTTTAGCAATAAGCGGTACTATGGCCTTTGCACAAGACACCACAAAACTTGTGAAAAAAGAGATGATGAAAACAAAAATGGAGATGAAGTCGGATTCGGTTTATTATACCTGTACGATGCACCCTGAAGTCAGACTTGATAAACCCGGTAAATGTCCTCAGTGTGGGATGGATCTGGTTAAGAAAACAGTAAAGTCGGAAACAGGTGCAAAAAATTCTCAGGCGCTTGTTACGTACACCTGCACCATGCATCCTGAAGTAACATCTGATAAACCAGGTAAATGTCCTAAATGCGGAATGGACCTTGTGGTGAAAAAATAGCTTAGCAAAGAAAGTGTGTACGGGCGGATGGTTAGACTGCCGGGAGCTGGAAATTTCTGTTTGGTGACATCCTTTTTATTTGAAAATCTGACATGTAAACCCGCTAATAGCGAATAGAGTGTCACCTGACTGAATTTCTCAGTAGAATTCAGGATAAATTAACCGGCAAGATAAAATTTTCCAACAACCCCGGTTGTGTGGAAAATATGTGAATTATGTAATTATTTTCAAAATTTGTGTAATGAATATGCGGCCAAAGTTGCTCAACTTCGTTTTCTCGTAATTTTTTAAACTATTTAACTTAAGTAAAAACTATGAAAGGCAGTAAAAAATTAATGCCGGTCCTGAATTCACTTCTATCTGATGAACTCACTGCCATTAACCAGTACATGGTACATTCTGAAATGTGTGAAAACTGGGGTTATGGTAAGCTTCACATAGCTATAAGGAAACGGGCAATGGATGAAATGCACCATGCAGAATGGCTCATTGAGCGCATCATTTTCCTTGATGGCGCTCCGACAGTTTCCAAACTTAATGCTATAAATATCGGCAAAACAGTACCGGAAATGATAAGTAATGACGACAAGGATGAACTTCATGCTGTTCACGCATATAATGAAGCAATAAAACTTGCCTGGGAAGTTGATGATCAGGGATCTGTTGACCTTCTTACCAAAATACTTAAAATGGAAGAAGGTCATGTTGACTGGGTAGAAATACAGGGTGCACAGATAGAGCAAATGGGTATTGAGAACTACCTGGTTTCACAGGCCGGAGGCCCTTTTGCCTGACAGATTATCAGTTAATTAAATTAAAAGTGCTGTCTTGAAAAGCTGAAAACTTTTCTTTTCATCTTTGTGTTACTTTGTATTTTACTTTGTGATCCCCTACTGGTAGGTAGGTTTGTGGTTATGTGAGTTATTATCACGCACAAAGGGACATAACAGATATAAGAAAATATCCCGGCTTAATCCTGGTGTAAATATCATTGGGGATGGAATAATAAATTTCATAACATAGCCATGAAAGATTTCGAAAACAGTTTCAGTTTAAATGTAAATAATCATAAGGTAAGTTATACTGATGAAGGTAAGTATGGCGCTCCGGCTATAATCTTTATTCATGGCTTTCCCTTTAATATGTCCATGTGGAACACGCAGATAGAATCACTCACGAATTATTGCCGCGTCATTACTTACGACATTCGAGGCTTCGGGAATTCTGATGCAGGCAAAGAAGATTTTTCAATTGAGCTATTCGCAAAAGACCTGATCTCCCTGATGGATGCTTTGAAGATTGACAAAACTATACTTTGCGGATTATCAATGGGGGGATACATTGCCTTAAATGCTATAGAAAACTATCCGGGGCGTTTTAACGCGCTTATCCTAAGCGATACCAGCTGCAAAGCCGATACCACTGAAGCAAAGGGAAAAAGGATGAAAGCAATTGAAAGCATCAGAAATGACGGAGTCGAAAAGTACGCTGATGAGAGTATAAAAAATCTTTTCGCGGCTGAATCTTTTACTAATAGAGTTAAAGAAATTGCTGCTGTAAGGGAAATGATAGTGAATACTTCCGTTCAATCACTATATAATGGGCTACTTGCATTATCAGTGCGAAAAGAAACTTGCAGCATTCTTAAGAAGATAAAGGTACCGGTGCTTATTATTGTGGGAAAAGAAGATAGAATAACACCTCCGGCTGCAGCAAAATTTATGCATGAAAAAGTTAAAGATTCTTTCTTGAAAGTGTTAGAGCATTCAGGTCATTTAAGCAACATGGAAAATAGTGAGGAATTCAATTGCCAGTTAAGAAGCTTTGTCGAATCGGGTTACCAGAAATTCATTTTGCCTGTCCAAATTGAAACGGATTAAGAAAAAACTGAAATAATATATCTTAAACTATGGAAAAAGTACTTGATAAATTAATGTCTGGAATTACCAGGGCAGAGTACATTGAAGTAGAACCAAATGTTCGACTTCACATTACGGATGCCGGCGAAGGAAGACCAATTATATTGATACATGGTTGGCCATTAAGTGATGAAATGTATGAATATCAATACAACGATTTGATTAATGCTGGTTTTCGTGCAATCGGAATTACCCTGAGAGGTTTTGGTAAGTCGGATAAACCTTACGGAACATATAATTACGACGTTCATGCTTCGGATATAAAAAAGGTGTTGAATAAACTGGATATTAAAAATGCTGTGTTAGGTGGCTTTTCTATGGGTGGGTCCATCGCTGTTCGCTATGCCGCCAGGGATAATGGAACCCATATTTCAAAATTGGCTTTATTTGGAGCAGCAGCCCCAATCTGGACTCAACGTGATGACTTTAAATTCAATCTACCCAAAAGTGCGGTTGACGATTTGATTGCATTGAACTACAAGGATCGGCCAAAGCTTTTATCCAATTTTGCAAAGATTTTTTCTGCTGATGAAACTTCATTAAATGAAGGGATTGGTGCTTGGTTAACTGGAATTAATTTAAGTGCATCTTCTTATGCTACAGCTCAATGTTTAATCGCCTTGCGTGACACAGACCTGAGAGCTGATCTGGCGGAAATAACCATTCCAACTTTAATTATGCATGGTAAAAAAGACAAAATATGTTCTTTCGATTTGGCAGAACAGATGAAAGCCCGCATCTTAAATTCACATCTTGTAGTTTTTGAGAACAGTGGTCATAGCTTATTTCTGGAGGAAACTCAAAAATTTAATTCAGAGTTGGTCAAATTTGCAGGAAAATAAGTTGAATAGCCTAAATTGATTTTTTACAATTTTTTGACATTTTTGAAATTCTGTTTGGTGTGGTCTTTAGAGGTTTGTCAGGTTGGCTAAACGGCATCAGGGACATGGAAATTTTCCAACCTTCTTTCCATGACCAACGAAAAGGTACTCGAGCCTGATACCCGTTAATCAGTTCTTCATAAAAAGACTGCGACCAGGCAGAATTTCTTTTTTAGGCATGAATTATTAAGAAATTTTTAGAAATAACAATAAAAAATCGAGTATAGAACTAACTTATGACCAAAAATATTTCGGATCAACTGGTGGAAGCATTAGTTGATGCAGGTATCGAAAGGATCTATGCAGTAACAGGCGATAGTCTCAATCACGTAAATGCAGCTGTGCACCGGAATGGTAAAATCAAATGGATCCAGGTGCGCCACGAAGAAACTGCTGCTTATGCAGCCGGAGCTGAGGCTCAGCTGAATGGTCTGGCATGTTGCGCGGGAAGCAGTGGCCCTGGACATGTCCACCTGATAAACGGGTTGTATGATGCACACCGTTCGTCAGCTTCAGTATTGGCTATTGCGTCTACTATCCCTACCAAAGAATTTGGAACANNGACGATTGCAGTTGCTACAACCAGATTGCTGCTACGCCTGCACAATTGCCACGCATGCTGCAGGCCGCTCTTCAAAATGCCGTCCACAAAAAAGGGGTAGCTGTCCTGGGATTACCTGGTGATATAACCAACCTTCCCGCAGCAGCAGCAGAAACTACAACAACTCTTTTCCGGAACAAGCCTGTCGTCAGGCCATCGGAAAATGAGTTGCTGCAACTGGCTGAACTTCTAAACTCGAATAAAAAGGTCACTATATACTGCGGACTGGGCGCGGCGGAGGCACATAAAGAAATAATTCAACTGGCCGAAAAGATGAAAGCCCCGGTAGCTTATTCTTATAAAGCAAAAATGGCGATACAGTATGATAACCCTTATGAAGTGGGACTCACAGGATTGCTTGGAATCCCGTCGGCTTATCATAGCATGCATGAATGTGAATTACTAATACTATTAGGAACAGATTTTCCTTATACCTCCTTCATGCCCGTTCATAATAAAATTGTTCAGATTGACATTAAACCTGAAAACCTGGGACGAAGAGCTAAGCTCGATCTGGGACTTTGTGG
>PMIJ01000177.1 GCA_003157015.1 Bacteroidales bacterium | reverse complement strand
AGAAACAGATTGTATTTTTGGATTGCATGCTGTGATAGAAGCCATAAAAGCCGGAAAGCAGATCGATCGGCTCCTGGTAAAACAAGGTCTCCAGGGGGCTCTTTATCATGAACTTATGACAGAAGTTAAAAATCATAATATTGTTTACCAGATTGTACCAGTTGAGAGGATAGAGCTGGTGACAAGAAAAAACCATCAGGGTGTTCTTGCATGGCTCTCAGTTATTGAATATCAATATATTTCCAATTTGCTTCCCATGATTTTCGAAAAGGGTGAAGATCCTTTGATAATTGCACTGGATGGTGTTTCCGATGTCAGAAATTTTGGGGCAATTGTACGAACAGCTGAGTGTCTGGGAGCCCACGCAATTGTTATTCCTGAAAAAGGTTCGGCCCGGATAACGGCAGATGCAGTTAAAACTTCAGCAGGCGCTCTGCATTCATTTCCAGTATGCAGGGAAAAAAGCATCGTCCGCAGTATAGAGTATCTGAAAGAATCGGGGCTCAAGGTTTTTTGTGCCGGTGAAAAATCGGGAAAGTCAGCCTCAGAAACTGATTTGACAGGACCTTCGGTACTTATTCTTGGAGCTGAAGATAAAGGTATAAGCCGTGAACTTTTGGCATTATCGGATTATCAGATAAAGATCCCGATGACTGGCACGATAGGTTCACTTAACGTCTCTGTAGCCGCCGGTATTCTCCTTTACGAGATAGTAAGACAGCGTTCAGTATAATTTTTATTCGATAATGTTTCTTATCCTTTGATCGAGCATTTCCTGATCAGCGGTAAATGAAGCAAGTCCTGCAAGAGTAAGCAATGTATCGGGAGCAATTTTCCCTTCACTTATTTTTTTCTCCCACCTGGAATGTACCGGAATTTTCCCGTCGGAAGTTATGAAGCTCTTCTCTTCTTTCGTGAGGGAAGGGAACATATCCTCACAACCCTCTTCATGTGCAATGTGAATGAGTTCGGGACCTGATGCAGGTATTTTAGATGCCAATCTTTCAGAAAACTTAAGAACTTTATTATCAACATCCCAGAATTTCTCAATGTGTGCATCTTTTGCCGATTCAAAAAGACTGACATCATAATTTTCATGAGTGCGGGAGAAAAATTTCCCCTTTAATTCCTTATGACCGGCGGCAGCAACTTTTGGAGGCATGGTAAACACATCTACGCCTGCCAGAAGTTCCAACTGATTGAAATTCCTGAGGCTTGCAGCTATCTGTTTGGTTTGCCATGGGTTTTCTGCACTGAGGCCTGTTACCCAGTTCTGAGAAGAGATCACTGCTTTCTCCCCGGCTCCTGAGCCGTCTCCAAGCTTATTGTCAATCATATATGCGCCTATTCTGCCAAGAAAAACATTCACATAATCGGGTCTTGATACTCGTGTCACGAGTACATTTTCACGGGCGCTGAAGCCAAGTGTGAAATTTATTTTTACTCCTGAATCCTTAAGAAGTCTAGCTCCTATCAATCCTTCAGCCGTATAGGGAACTTTAACAATAAATTGTTCCGGACAAATATCATGAAACCTTCTTCCATAGTTTTGAATGGCTTTAACATCATGCGCAGTATCAGTGTGAAGTTCAACACTTACGAGTCCACCGAATTTCAAAGCCAGCCGGAGAGCATGTCTGGCATTCAGAATAAATGCTATCTCCTTAACTCTTTCTTCCTGTGGGAGATCCCTTACTACACTTTTTGCCTCTGAAATAAAAATATCATATAAACCCTTTTGTATTTCATTATTAAGCAAGGAATTATTTGTTGTCAGGGCGGCCATCTCCGAGGACCAGTTTGCTTCTGCCTCCTCAACATCACCCGTGTCGAGCCAGAGTTCTGTGCCCGTACCAACAAGTGATTCCCAGAAAGGGTCACTTTTCCCGGTAACATGTTTTTCATTCAGATTCTTCCAAACAAAATCGCTAATTCTGGTATTTATGTCAGCCATGGCTTCAAGTATTGATGTGAAATTAATTTATTTCGTTCTTCGATAAAATATTAAGGTCCTCCCCTGATGGTTGCTGGAAAATCTTAAGTCCGAACTCATGCATTATTGCCAGAAGGTGTTCAATTATCTCTGACTGCAGGTTTTCATAATGGACAAACTGCGTTTCTTTTGTAAACATATTAATTTGTAACTGCAGACCATTCCCGGTGTACGGTTCATGTTTCAGAATAACTGTCTGGCTTTTATCAGTATAAGGATGCTGTTTTAGAAAAGCCTCAGCATAAAATCTGAAAATTCCCAGATTAGTAATCCTTGAATAATTGAAAAAAGGAGTATCATTAGTTTTCGAATCTTTTCCTGAAAGAAGAGTTCTTCTTCCTGCAGAGTCAAAGACTTCTTTCAAACCCTCAACCTTTATGAGCCTTTCTTCCAACTCATTATCAAGAAACCTGACACTCTTTATATCAATGGATATCGATCTTTTTATCTGTCTGATCCCGGCTTCCTCCATCCCTTTCCAATTCTGAAAGGAATCATTTACAAGGGAATAGGTTGGAACAGTAGTTATTGTTTTGTCGAAATTCTGAACCTTTACAGTATTTAACGTAATATCCGAAACAATTCCGTCTACATCACGCTTCGGAATTGAGATCCAGTCGCCGACTTTAAGCATTTGATCAGCCGAAAGCTGAATACTAGCCACCAGCCCAAGTAAAGTATCCCTGAAAACAAGTATCAGAACAGCCGCCATCGCTCCTAATCCGCCAATAATAGTGGTGATATCTTTCTGGAAAAGTACCGATACAATAATAAGGATGGTAATAATTACAATAAATATCTTAAGAAGCTGAACATATCCTTTTATATGCCTGTGTTTGGCTATGGGCAGTGTCTTATAGATTTCATGCCAGGCTTCAATAAATGAGTTTATGACAACCATCCCTATCAATACAATATAAATATATGTCAGTTTATGAATAAAGAGCAGCCATGTTGAATATCCCTTAAGTGCCCATGCTGCCATAAACCAAATAACAAGTGCAGGTGCAAAATGTGATAACCTTGTAAAAACTTTTTGCTCAAGGAAAACATCATCCCAGGTGGTGCTGGTTTTTTTGACGATCCTGGTTACAACATTAAGGATGATGGCTTTAGCAATAATGTTTGAAAGCCAGCTCAAAAATATAACAATCAGTACAAGAGCTATCGTGCTGAGAAACGAAGAAAGGCTGTAACTAAATCCCGCATGAACAAATAAATCTTTAAACCATATGGCAGGATCGTTCATTAAAGGCATATTAGTATTGTAAATATTTAGTGGCAAAAATAGATAAATTATCAATCGGTCTGAATGAATATTTTTAGCTTTACGTAATTCTTATAAAAAAAATTGGTATGAGAACAATCATTTCATTCATTTTGTTTAGTGCTTTAATTACTGTTTCAGCACAGGAAAGTTTTAATAAGTATTTTACCGACAAAGTCTTAAGGTTTGATTTTATGCTTGCAGGAAATAGCGAAAAGACTGCTGTTTACCCGGTTGGACTGAAGGAAGAACCTTTCTGGGCAGGATCAGAAACCAACCTTATAAATCCTTTCAATTCGGGAAATTTCAAATATGAAGTTTATGATGCTGGCACGAATACTCTTATCTATTCGAGGCCTTTCTGCACACTTTTCCAGGAGTGGCAGACAACTGCTGAAGCAAAATCTGTTGACAGAAGTTTCTATGAAGTGGCAACAATGCCCTACCCCAAAGAAAAAGTCAGATTCATTCTCAGCAAGAGAGAACGGAATGGATTATTCTCAAATCTCTATGAAACGACAATTGATCCGGCCAGCTACTTCATCAGGAAAGAGAATCCCTTAAATGTCGCCGTAACAAAAGTTTATGGCTCCGGTGATCCTCATACATCAGTCGACCTGGCATTTATTGCGGAAGGTTATAAAGCAGATGAAATGGGAAAATTCAGGGAAGATGTAAAAAAGATGGCTGATATTCTTTTTGCAGAAGCGCCATTCTCTGATTATAAGGATAGATTTAATATCTGGGCTGTAGAAGCAATATCACAGGATTCAGGAACAGATGTTCCCGGCGAGCATATTTATGTAAATACAGCATTGAATTCGAGCTTTTATACTTTCGACATTGACCGTTATCTTACTACTCAGGATATCAAGGCCGTAAACGATTATGCGGCAGCTGTCCCTCACGATAACATTATCGTCCTTATTAACAGTACAAGGTATGGCGGAGGTGGCGTTTACAATTACTATACCGGAACCACCACCGGAAATCAACTCTCACCAAAGGTTTTCATCCACGAATTCGGACATGGATTTGCAGGGCTGGCAGATGAATATTACACATCAACTGTAGCATACGATGAATTTTATCCTTTAAATGTGGAACCATGGGAACCAAACATAACAACTATGGTCAACTTTGGAGCAAAATGGAAGAAGATGATCGCAAAAGACATTCCCATACCAACTCCTCCTGAAGAAAAATATAAAGATGTAACCGGTTTGTTTGAAGGGGGAGGCTATTCTGCAAAAGGAATATTCCGCTCAGAGATGGATTGCCGGATGAAAAGCAATGGCCCGAAGGGCTATTGTTCAGTCTGTCGTAATGCAGTTAAGGAAACGATTGAGTTCTATTTAAAATAAAAACAGGTTTTAGGGACGTTGCATGCAACATCTTTACAACCTGTTTTTTCAAATTGTTTTAAATGCTCTTCCTGTCGAAAAGATAGAACAATACAAGACTGAGGCCACCGAACAGAAAGATCATTGATACATAATCGGGACCATTATGCATAACCTCCATTGAATCAAGAACAGCTCCGGCGATAATGCCAACTCCTATTCCCATAAATAGCATACCTATTTTAAGAGTAAATTTGTTCCAGTTGAGCCAGGAATTTTGACCTTCCTTGCCTGTGTTGAATAGACTGGCATCTGCTCCCTTGTCGATGAGTGCCATCCTCTCCTTGTTACGGGTAGTAACATGAACGTAATAAATGCCGAACACTGTGGCGAAAAATGCGATAAAAGCTACTAATACTTCCATGACCTTAATTATTAATTATTGATTAAGAACCCTTTTTGCTCCTTTAGACTACAGCAGTCTGATTCTGGTTACAAAAAAAGATTAAAATTATTTCTGACCATTTCGGTAACCAATTTATATCTTTACTCGTCAAACATGCAGAATGGGTTATAAAGGTGACATATATTACATTGAGCAGATCCTCGCCGGTAACAGCAATTCGTTCAGCTACATTGTTGACAGGCATAAAGACAAGGCATATAATCTTGCCTTCAGGATATGCGGCAACCATGAAGAGGCTGAGGAACTTGCGCAGGATTCATTTTTAAAAGCCTATAGGTCACTTAAGAGTTTTCAAATGAAAAGCAGTTTTGCAACATGGTTCTACAGAATAGTATATAATACTTCAATCTCACACGTGCGAATTAAGAAAAAAGGTGTTCTTTCTCTTGAGGATTTCCCGGCAGACGCTACAGATTTCATTGGCAGCAATACAACTGAGGAAGAAGCAGAAAATGAATATCGGAGTTCTCTCGTTAACTTTGCTCTTCAAAAAATCAATGAAGAGGAAAGAGGCCTTGTAAGCCTTTACTATTATGAGGAGATGAACACAGATGAGATATCGGATATTACCGGAATAAGCAAATCTAACATCAAAGTAAAATTATTCAGGGCAAGGCAGAAGATGCTTGAAATTATTGAAAAGGTTGAAAAGAAAAAATTAATATATCATGAATAACCTGGAAAAACACACTGATGATCTTCTCAGCAAGTATATTACATCTGAGCGGATTGAAAAAGCGCCTGAGGGATTTACATCAAAAGTAATGACACTGGTCAGGTTGGAAAAGTCACATTTAGTGTATGAAGAAAGATCATGGAAGAAAAATCTTGTTCCGGTGCTATCAATTGTTGTTACCGTTTTATTAATAGTATCGGCTTATCTGATCCCATCAGGTAAAACTGATCCAATTTCCAATCCGGTCCTGAGTTTAATAAAAACCCTGAAGCTTTCTTTCCCTGATGTAAATATATCATCAATTTTCCGCTTTTCTCTTCCTTCTGTAATGATGTATGCGATTATCGGAATTATAATACTTACGGTATTCGACCGTGCTTTATTCAGGGTATTTCACAGGGAGAAGTAGATTCTAATCGCCACTTGGTCGTTTCGCTTCCTTAAGGTTGTCTAAAAAGTCCTTTGTGTACCTTAATGTAAACCCTAGTGTGACTTGGTGGTTAGAGATAATTCATTGAACCACAAAGGATCACAAAGTAAGGCACAAAGTAATACAAAGGGGGAAAATAATATTTGTTGTCTTTTCAGACAAACCCGTAGAATGGCAATTTACAGACTTTCAACTTTTGAGTTAAGTCCTTTTGCATTAAGTGATCTGCTCATTGCATTAAGCACCTCCACGACCCCTAATTTCACCTCGCAGCTTCCCTTAAAGTGTACAATAAGAGCGCATTGCTCAGCCTGCACTGCGTCGTGGCCACAAACTTCCACCAGAGATTTGATAACGTGATCGAAAGTGTTTATGTCATCATTATAGAGAACCAGCGAAGACGATTCACTGCCGCTATTCCACTTATCATTCTTATGTAAAGTTTTTTCCTTCATTTCAGTTTTTCAAATAGTTTTTTTGCCGTTTCAACTGATATCTCTTTTTCCCCTCTCCTTGCAACCACCTTTGAATCCCTGTAGCCATTCCGGTTTAAAAGGTCGGCATACTCGGCAGCCGTTTCAAAAGTAATAAATTTTCCAACCAAATAAGCAATTTCACCGTCTTCAAGAAATTGAATATCCAAACCCTTGCTTCCGGCAACTTTCTTTATTCCTTCTACAACATCTGGCGTCAAAGGTTTTAAAGATCTGATTACCTCAACTCTGAAAGTGAGTGTAGGAGTTATGGTATCCGTCTGTGTTGCAGGCAAAACATGCTCTATTGAATAAAAAGCATTCTTTCCCCATTCCTTTTCCTGCAAAGCGGCTCTGTCGGGTGAAACACGTTTAGAGTCAAGCAGAGGCACAACAAATGCATCTTTAAATCCTTTGCTTTTTACCGCTGAAAGAGCTTTACCTGCATCAGAAGACTTCCTGAACATTCCTACATAAAAAATTGTTTTATCAGTTCCTTCAATCTTAAAGCCATAGACAGGACTGAGTCCTTTAAAATACGTAGGAGCAACCGGATTACGAAAGACAGCAATCTGAATTCTGTAGATTAGTCCTGCAGGCACTTCAGGATCAACGATTATCTTTTCTTTCGGATCTGTTACAGGTTTTGCTGATGATTCAAACAGGGTAAAAATTTCTTCCCGATCTTTGACTGAAGAGATAACAGTTTTAGTTGTATCTGTTCTTTTATCTGTCACCGGGATCTGCTTTTTATAAGTAACTATTCCGGCAGAATCATTTACAGTACTTTTAACCCTTTTATCTGCAGTCATTTTATGAAGTTTTGATGTATCCTGACCAGGGTTCAGTGCAAGGTGTGCTTCACCGTATTTCTGATCTGCAGACTTTTGAAAAGATGCAGCAAGTTTTTCATTGTTGGAAATTTTGTCTTTCAGTGCCATTTTTTCAGAAGGTGAAAGTTTTTCCGATTCCTTCCTTTGTTCACCGGCAAGCTCAAGAAGTGAATCTGCTTTTGCTTGAAATTCAATAGCTTCATTTAATAAATGTTCATAGTTTGGTGGAAGGACCACCTTTGGAACATCCGTCTTTTCAGCCGTTTTTTGACCCGGCTCCTTAATTAAGGTTTTAGCTTCTGTTTTGCTGGTATCAGATTTGTCATTTTTTAAGATGGAAACGGGTTTCTGTTCAATTAGCCCAACCACTCCTTTTTTTTGAATGCACTGCTGCTGAAACTCCGGAACACCCATTTCTTTAGCGGTTTTCTTCCCAACCTTTGCAGTATACTGATTATATGATGCTGTCGCTTCTGTGAATTTTCCTGACATTTGCTGGGCACGTCCAAGATAGAATAAACCTTCCGATGGTAGTGTCCTGACAGCATCGCCTCCCTGAAGAGCTTCGTTCAACAGTTTTGTTGCTTCCACGGGGTCTCTGTTCAACATTACAAGACAAACACCTGAATAGTATTTATAAAGGGGATCCTTGGAATAAGTCAGGAGCAATTCTCTGAATTCACTGTACGCTTTTTCATAATTCCCCTGTGAAAATGCTTCGAATGATGACTGCCGTGTTGGCTTATTCTGAACATTCTGCGGAAAAAGATTATTAAAAGGTATTTCAATTGCCATTAAAAGGCAGAACAATAAAATCCGTTTCTTCAGTTTCATACCCGCGATTTATTTTGCAAATAACTTATTTTCAATACATTATTTAATGATCTCGATTCTTTACCAGACAATTATATGTTAATAACAATTGAGTGATTTTTTGCAAATAACAACTCAAACTTCGTAAATTTACCCATAATAACAAAATAATTAAACATGATACAATTAAAAGAGGGAATGCGGGCTCCTGGTTTTGAGGGTATCGATCAGAATGGCAAAACAATAAAGCTGAGTGATTTTACGGGGAAGAAAGTAGTTTTATATTTCTATCCCAAAGACAACACACCCGGGTGTACTGCTGAAGCCTGCAATCTGCGCGATAACTGGGATTCATTTATTAACAAAGGTTTTGTTGTTTTAGGGGTTAGTCCCGACAATGAAAAATCGCATAATGGCTTTGCAGGTAAATATTCCCTTCCATTTCCTCTTATTGCAGATACCTCAAAAAAAATACTGAATGACTATGGCGTTTGGGGTGAGAAAAAAATGTATGGAAGAAGCTACCTTGGCGTTATCAGAACAACTTTTATTATCGACGAAAAAGGAATTATTGAAAAAATTATTGCAAAAGTCGCCACCGGTGCACACACCAAACAAATTTTCGATTTGTACAATCAATAAAACCAATAATATGAGCAAAGAAAGAAAAGAAATTAATAAGGAGAAGCTAAAAGCACTTGAAGTTACCCTGGGAAAAATTGAAAAGGATTTTGGCAAGGGAACAATAATGAAATTAGGCGATCATGCCATAGATAATATCCAGGTCATCTCAACAGGATCAATCGGTCTTGATGCTGCTCTTGGAATAGGAGGAATTCCACGCGGCAGGGTTATTGAAATTTATGGCCCTGAGGCATCAGGAAAAACAACACTTGCCATTCATGCAATTGCCGAAGCGCAAAAAAACGGTGGAATTGCTGCAATTATAGATGCTGAACACACATTTGACCGCAACTACGCAGAGAAACTTGGTGTGGACGTCGAGAATCTTCTGATTTCTCAACCTGATAACGGAGAACAGGCTCTTGAGATAACTGATAATCTGATACGATCCGGAGCTCTTGATATAATTGTCATTGACTCGGTTGCAGCACTCACACCAAAAGCTGAAATAGAGGGCGAAATGGGTGATTCCAAGATGGGTTTGCAAGCAAGGCTTATGTCTCAGGCACTTAGAAAGCTTACTGCAAATATCAATAAAACAAATACATCATGTGTTTTTATAAATCAGCTGAGAGACAAGATCGGTGTGATGTTCGGCAACCCTGAAACGACCACTGGTGGCAATGCACTTAAGTTTTATGCATCGGTAAGATTAGATATCCGACGCACGAGCCAGCTGAAAGAAGGTGAAGAAATAATTGGCAGCCGTACTAGAGTCAAGATAGTAAAGAATAAGCTGGCGCCTCCGTTCAGAAAGGCGGATTTCGACATCCTTTACGGAGAGGGTATTTCCCAGCTCGGGGAGATCGTTGACCTTGGTGTAGATTTTGAAATCATCAAGAAAAGCGGTTCATGGTTCAGTTACGGGGACACTAAACTTGGCCAGGGTCGTGATGCGGTTAAACAGATACTTAACGATAATCCGGAATTATATGACGAACTTAAGGCAAAAGTGTCTGAGGTCCTGAAGAAATAATAATTCAATTAAAAAACACCTTAGTGATCCCGATAGCTATCGGGACCTTCGTGTTCCTTTGTGG
>PMIJ01000023.1 GCA_003157015.1 Bacteroidales bacterium | reverse complement strand
CATCTGGGCGGCATAAGGTGTATTTTTTTTGGAACCTTTGAATCCCATCTTACCTGCTGATGCCCATGAAATAACCTGACCTGAATTATTTGTCAGAGTCACAATAATATTATTGAATGATGAATGAACATGTGCCTGGCCTGATGGTTCTACCTTAACGACCCTCTTTTTTAATGCTCCAGTCTTCTTTGCCATAGTCTAATTATTTAGTAGCTTTTTTCTTGTTTGCAACGGTTTTCTTTCTTCCTTTTCGGGTTCTGGCGTTATTCTTTGTGCTCTGTCCTCTTACAGGAAGACCAATTCTGTGACGAACACCCCGATAGCAGCCAATATCCATAAGCCTTTTAATGTTCATTTGTGTCTCTGAACGGAGTTCCCCTTCAAGCTTATAGTTATCATTCAGAATCCTTCGTATGGTATTGATCTGATCATCTGTCCAGTCCTGGACCTTTGCATTCCTGTCAACACCAGCCTCATCGAGTACTCGCTGTGCAGTACTCCTGCCTACTCCGTAGATGTAAGTCAGGCCAACTTCGCCTCTTTTATTTCTTGGTAAATCCACACCAACAATACGTGCCATATAAAATTTTTCTTAAATGAGTTGCAAAATTAGTTAAAATTATCCCTGTCTCTGTTTGAACTTGGGATTTTTCTTATTAATAACGTAAATGCGACCTTTTCTCCTGACTATTTTACAGTCAGCGCTGCGCTTTTTTACAGATGCTCTTACTTTCATTACCTTAATATTTCTTATTTATATCTGAATGTTATTCTTCCTTTTGTCAAATCATATGGTGACATTTCAACTTTTACTTTATCGCCTGGCAAGATTTTAATATAGTGCATTCTCATCTTCCCCGAAATATGTGCCGTTATTACATGTCCGTTTTCGAGCTCCACCCTGAACATTGCATTTGAAAGGGCTTCGATGATAGTACCGTCTTGCTCAATTGATGGTTGTTTAGCCATACGATTACATTTTATTTAAAACTTTTTCGATAAATTCAAAAGTTGTTAATACCTCTGCTTTCCCTTTGTCAACTGCAACGGCATATTCAAAATGTGCCGAAGGACCGCCATCGGCTGTTTTTATGGTCCATCCGTCTCTCATCTGCAATGTTTCCTTCTTTCCTGCATTGATCATCGGTTCAATACAGATTACAAGGCCTTTCTCCATTTTTGGTCCGGTTCCAGACTTACCCCAGTTAGCCACTTCAGGTTGTTCATGAAGTTTTCTCCCGAGCCCGTGACCCACAAGTTCCCTGACAACAGAGTATCCACCGCTTTCAGCTTTGGTTTGAACTGCATGAGAGATGTCTCCAACCCTGTTTCCGACAACTGCCACCTTAACTCCCTCTTCCAGAGAAGCCCTGGTATAATCGAGTAACCGTCTTATTTCTTCTGATATCTCACCTACGGGGAATGTATAAGCACTGTCGCCATACCATCCGTCTAATATCACCCCGCAATCAACTGATATTATATCACCTTCCTTAAGAATATAATCAGATGGAATACCATGAACCACTTCGTCGTTGACAGATGTACAGAGTGTATTCGGAAAGCCACCATATCCCTTAAAAGCCGGAGTTGCTCCGTTATCGCGGATATAAGATTCGGCTATTCTATCAAGATAAAGAGTGGTAACACCGGGTTTAATTATCGCAGCAATCTCCGCAAGTGTTCTTGACACCAGCATATTGCTCTTTTTTAACAACCCTACCTCTTCATTAGTCTTTAAATACAACATCAAAGAACGCTAAACTTATTATATTGAAGTAACCGAGCCAGATCTTCCTTTAACCCGACCTGATTTCATCAGACCATCATAATGACGCATAAGCAAATGACTTTCAATCTGTTGAAGAGTATCAAGGATAACCCCAACGAGAATGAGAAGTGATGTGCCTCCGTAGAACTGAGCAAACTGAGGAGATACAGATGCCTTCACTGCAAGCGATGGCATAATTGCCACCATTGCAAGGAAAATTGAACCCGGGAATGTAATACGCGACATTATTGTATCAATAAACTCAACTGTTTTTCTGCCTGGTTTGATTCCAGGAATGAAACCTCCGTTTTTCTTCATGTCTTCCGCCATCTGCACCGGATTGATTGTAATTGCAGTATAAAAATAGGTAAATACTATGATTAATATAGCTGTTACCAAATTATACCAGAACCCGTACATATTTGAGAATGCTACGACAAAGCCTGAACCTGAATTAGTGTACCCGGCAATGATCATAGGGAGCATCATGATTGCCTGTGCAAAGATGATCGGCATTACTCCGGCTGCATTTACCTTGAGAGGTATATACTGACGCACCCCACCATATTGCTTGTTGCCTACAATTCTTCTCGCATACTGAACAGGAACCCGCCGAGTACCCTGAACCAGTAAAATAACACCGAGAACAACAACAAATAAAAACAGAATCTCAACAATCAGACCAACAGCTCCACCGGCACCATTCATCCTGACGCCTACTTCAAAAACAAAATTCTGAGGCATCCTGGCAACGATACCGATCATAATTATGAGAGAAATACCGTTTCCTATACCCTTGTCAGTAATTTTTTCACCGAGCCACATTACAAACATTGTACCTGCTGTAAGAATTATTACTGAAGAGACCTGGAAAAATGTCCCTCCCATAATAAATGCAGAGGCCGGCAGGGTGTGAGCCAGGTTTATAAGGTAAGTCGGAGCCTGAAGCACAAGCACCGCGATGGTGAGATACCTTGTATACTGATTCATTTTGCGCCTGCCGCTTTCGCCCTCTTTCTGAAGTTTCTGAAAATATGGAAATACTATTCCCAGCAACTGAACAACAATTGATGCAGAGATATAAGGCATGATCCCGAGAGCGAATACCGAAGCTTGTGAAAATGCTCCCCCTGAGAACATATCCAGGAGACCCATTAAACCTGAATTGGTCTGATGTTTTAAATTAGCCAATTGTGAAGGGTCAATTCCCGGAAGGGTAACATATTTACCCANNCTGTATAATAAAATGATCCCAAAAGTATAGAGTAGTCTTGCACGAAGATCTTCTATCTTAAAGATATTTTTTATAGTCTGAAACAGTCTCATGAAATTACAGTATTACAGCGGTTCCCTTTTTGGCTTCAATTGCTTCTACAGCTGATTTGCTGAATGCATGTGCATGAACCTCGAGTTTTCTTTCAAGAGTTCCTTTTCCGAGGATTTTCACCAAAGCATTTTTAGAAACCAGTCCGGCCATTACAAGTACTTCAAAATCTATTTTTTCAATATTATGTGATTCTGCGAGAGTCTGAAGGGTACTTATGTTAATGCCTTTGTATTCTTTGCGGTTAACATTTTTAAACCCGTATTTCGGAACACGGCGCTGAAGCGGCATCTGGCCTCCTTCAAATCCGATTTTCCTGCTGTAGCCTGATCTTGATTTTGCGCCTTTGTGCCCTCTCGTTGAAGTACCACCTTTTCCGGAACCCTGTCCGCGACCCAAACGCTTACTATTATGTGTTGATCCTTTTGCAGGTCTTAAGTTACTCAAATCCATAACTTTATATTGTAAATATGGTTAATATCTTATATGTTTTCAACTTTAACCAGGTGTCTCACCTTTACTACCATTCCCAAAATCTGAGGTGTAGCTTCATGTTCAACACTATGATTCAATTTGTGAATTCCCAGAGCCTCGAGAGTTCTTTTCTGTCTTTCAGGTTTCCCGTTTTTACTTTTCACCTGGGTGATGCGTATTTTTGCCATCTCAATGTTTTTTACTAACCGTTAAAAACTTTTTCCATTGCGATACCTCTGTGTTCAGCTACCGTTAATGCATCTCTCATTTCAAGAAGAGCTGCAAAAGTTGCTTTAACAAGGTTGTGGGGGTTTGATGAGCCTTTCGATTTTGCGAGCACATTCTTCACTCCAACACTTTCCAGAACGGCACGCATAGCGCCTCCTGCCTTGACACCGGTACCTTCTGAAGCCGGTTTGATAAAGACTTTGGCACCTCCGAACTTAGCAACCTGCTCATGTGGAATTGTACCATTAATAACCGGTACTTTTATCAGATTCTTTTTTGCATCTTCGATACCTTTTGCAATAGCTGTTGTTACTTCACTGGCTTTACCAAGTCCATGTCCTACAATACCGTCTTCGTTTCCAACGACAACAATCGCTGAAAAACTGAATGTACGTCCTCCTTTTGTAACTTTGGTTACTCTCTGTATACTTACGAGCCTATCCTTAAGTTCGAGATCGCTGGTTTTAACTTTTCTTATTCCGTTTCCCATAATTCGTTAGAATTTTAATCCGCCTTCGCGGGCTGCATCAGCCAATGATTTTACTCTGCCATGATATTTATATCCACTTCTGTCGAAAACAACTTTCTCAATACCTTTTTCTTTGCATTTGGCAGCGAGAAGCTTCCCGACGAGTTTAGCCTGTTCAATTTTTTTAATACCTGCCTGGGCTGCGATCTCTTTTTCTTTTGAGCCGGCAGACAGAAGTGTAACTCCATTCAGGTCGTCAACAACCTGAACATAAATCTGTTTATTGCTACGATAGACTGCAAGTCTCGGTGTTTCTACAGTACCGTTTATTTTCTTCCGGATCCTCAATTTGATCCTTGTTCTTCTTTCCAACTTAGTTAAGGCCATGATTTTTTTACTTTTACAATTTTTACACCCTAAACACTAGCTGATTTCCCAGCCTTTCTTCTGAGCTGTTCTCCAACAAACTTGATCCCTTTTCCTTTGTAAGGTTCAGGTGGACGGAGAGATCTGATTTTTGCCGCAACATGTCCGATCAGCTGCTTGTCGATACAGTTAAGAGTGATTATCGGATTAGCCCTTCTTTCGGTTTTAGTCTCAACTTTAACTTCATTAGGGAGTTGCAGGATGACATCATGAGAAAAACCAAGACTCATTTCGAGGTTTTGTCCTTTTGCCTCTGCACGGTAACCTACTCCTACGAGCTCAAGTTCTTTCTTGTATCCTTCTGAAACACCAACGACCATATTGTGTATAAGTGCACGGTAAAGTCCATGCAACGACTTATGACTCTTAGATTCTGTCGGTCTCGATAATATGACTTCATTCCCCACCACTTCGACCTTAAGGTCTTTGTCGACTGTCTGAGTCAACTCTCCCAGGGGGCCTTTCACACTGACCAGGTTGGTATCACTGACACTTACAGTAACGCCTTTTGGCAGGTTTACAGGTAATTTTCCTATTCGTGACATTAAGCTATCCTCCTATTAGTAAACGTAACATAATACTTCACCACCGATTTTTTCTTTTTTTGCCTCTTTATCTGTCATTAAGCCTTTAGAGGTAGAAATGATTGCAATACCAAGTCCGTTAAGAACCCTCGGCATTTCATCAACTCCGATATACTGACGGAGACCCGGACGGCTAACTCTTTGTATTTCTTTGATTGCCGGTTTCTTGCTCTTGGAATTATACTTAAGAGCAATTTTCAGAACGCCCTGAGGTCCTTCACCATCAATAACCTTATAGCTGAGGATATAACCTTTTTCGAACAGAATTCTGGCAACCTCTTTCTTAAGATTGGATGCTGGTGCCTCCACAACCTTATGACCGGCCATAATGGCGTTCCTTATTCTGGTCAGTAAATCTGCAATTGGATCAGTCATCTTCTATTATTTAATATTATAGTTTATAATTATTCTCAATTTACCAACTGGCTTTCTTTACACCAGGTATAAGGCCAAATGATGCCATTTCCCTGAATGTTATCCTGCTTACTCCGAATTGTCTCATATAACCTCTTGAACGACCCGTTAATTTACAACGGTTATGCATCCTGTTAGGGTTTGAATTCCTTGGAAGACGGCTTAGTCCAACATAATCGCCGGCAGCTTTTAGCTGGGCTCTTTTTGCAGCATATTTCTCAGTCAGTCTTGCGCGTTTTACTTCGCGGGCTATCATTGATTCTTTAGCCATATTACTAGTTTTTAGTATTTTTAAAAGGTAAACCAAAGTGTTTAAGAAGTGCCAATGCTTCTTCATCCGAACCGGCAGATGTTACAAAAGTTACCTGAAGTCCCATGATTTTTGCAATCTTATCAAGGTCAATTTCAGGGAAAATTATCTGCTCAGTAATTCCAAGTGTATAATTGCCCCGTCCGTCGAGTTTGGAATTGATCCCTTTAAAGTCGCGGATCCGTGGAAGAGCAACAGATATGAGTCTTTCGAGAAACTCAAACATCCTGTCACGGCGTAATGTCACCATTATACCGATAGGCATGTTTTTTCTCAGTTTAAAGTTTGATATATCTTTCGTTGACATTGTCTGAACAGCTTTCTGACCGGCAATATCCGATAATTCCTTAACTCCGAATTCAAGTAGTTTTTTATCGGCTATGGCCTGTCCTACTCCCTGGTTGATCACAATCTTTTGCAACTTAGGGACCTGCATTATGGTACTGTATCCGAATTCCTTCATCAATGCAGGGACGATCTCGTCTTTATACTTGGTTTGTAGCGCAGGTATGTACATTACTTGATCTCCTCTCCTGATTTTTTTGAATAACGCACTAATTTATTTTTCTCATTTAGCTTTTTGCCGATACGTGTAGGTTTACCGGATGCGGGATCGATTAGCATCAGGTTTGAGATATGCACAGGTGCTTCTTTCTTCAGTATACCACCCTGTGGAGCCTTAGAGTTAGGTTTTGTATGTTTTGACACCAAGTTTACACCTTCTACAATTGCTCTGTTTTTATCCCTGTCGACTTCAAGAACCCGACCTTTCTGACCTTTTGACTCACCGGTTATCACCATAACCGAGTCTCCTTTTTTTACATGTATTTTCTTCTGCATCGTTGTGTATTTAATATATTACAACACTTCAGGTGCGAGTGAAACTATCTTCATATACTTATCGCGCAATTCCCTGGCCACAGGGCCGAATATACGTGTTCCGCGTACTTCATTAACATTGTTAAGAAGAACGACAGCATTGTCATCGAACCTGATATAAGATCCATCGGGACGACGAATCTCTTTTTTTGTCCTTACAACTACTGCTTTGCTTACAGTACCTTTTTTAGCTTCTCCTGAAGGAAGTGCGGACTTCACACTCACGACAATTTTATCACCTACGGTAGCATATCTTTTTTTGCTACCGCCGAGCACCCTGATGCACAAAACTTCTTTTGCTCCTGAGTTATCGGCTACTGTCAATCTGCTTTCCTGTTGTATCATGATTACTTAGCTCTTTCTATTATTTCAATCAGTCTCCAGGTTTTGTTTTTGCTCAGAGGCCTGGTCTCCGATATACGTACGGTATCACCGACATTGCATGAATTTTCTTCATCATGCGCCATCAGCTTTTTTGATCTGTTAATAAACTTGCCATAAATTGGATGTTTAACTTTCCTTTTAATGACGACTACTATGGATTTGTCCATTTTAGTACTGACAACTACACCTATACGTTCTTTTCTAAGATTCCTTTCCATTGCTGCTCTAGCTATTAGATTTTTTATTCAACTCTCTTGCGCGCAATTCAGTTAGCAGACGTGCAATCGTTAGTTTTACTTCTTTAACCTTCTGTGGGTTATCAAGAGGTGTGATTGCATGGTTAAGCTTCATTCGAACGAGCATGGTCCTCTCCGTATCGATTCTTTCGAGAAGATCTGAAGTGCTTAATTCAATTATTTCCGAAGTTTTCATTTATGTCTAAATATTATTCCTGTACGTAATCGCGTCTCACAATAAATTTTGTTGTTATCGGAAGTTTCTGAGCGCCAAGACGAAGGGCCTCTTTTGCAACTTCATATGGAACACCTTCTGCCTCAAGCAGTATCCTGCCGGGAGTTATCGGAACAACAAAACCTTCAGGGGCTCCTTTTCCTTTACCCATACGAACCTCAGCAGGTTTCTTGGTTATAGGTTTATCGGGGAAAATTCTGATCCATAACTGACCTTCACGTTTCATATGACGTGTAACGGCCTGTCGGGCTGCTTCGATCTGCCTTCCCGTGATCCAGCTCTCCTCAAGCGCCTTGATACCAAATGACCCGAATGCC
>PMIJ01000221.1 GCA_003157015.1 Bacteroidales bacterium | reverse complement strand
GAAAATCAATTTATTTACCCCATCCCCAAGGGGAGTAAATTGATTTTGACTTAGTCGAGCTCCTCTCCCGATTTCCTCGGGATCGTCGGTTCTTCGCTCTCCGCCAGCTGGCGGAGCCGGGTAAACGAAGAAAATCAATACTTAAATTTCCGTAATCAAACAAAAAATTATTGTTGATAGAAATAAGATCTCTTTTTTATCAGTGGATCGATATCGAAATATCTCATTATGAAAAGCTCATCCTTTTCATTAGTTTTACCCAGAAGCCGGTCGCTGTCAATTTTATCATAACTGTCTTTATCTGAATGCATTAACCATAGAGTCAAAACGACCTTTTTGCCTCCGGAGGTAATTATTGTTAACATGTAAAGAGGTTTCTGAGCTTCAATTGATTTTTTTTCAGATTCCTCTAATTTAAAGGCCCACGATTCAAAAGGTACATATACAAAGTAGGAAATATACCTGATCACAAGGGCTGAATCCCAACCTGCTAGTTTTCCGGATGGTCCGCAAAGAAAAAAATGATGATTTTTATTGCAGATTGAAAATGATGAAGCAGTGTCAGAAAGATTCTCCAGGTGAACAGAAGCTATCTCTGAAGGCAAAAGATTGAAAACAGTATAGGGTTGCCAGAATAGTTCATTGAGGGTAAACCCTGAACCAATATCACCATCATAACCAGGCACATATACAATAAATGGCTTTGATTTTTCTTTAATCTTCATTATGTTTCCATAATTGTTCGAAATTGTTTTATAAACAAAAAAAGTTTTCAGGAGACGGTGTTTCTCATAAACTTTCACTTTTACAGGAGAGATATTTTTTCCGGAGATTTCAGTATTATACAAATCCTGAGAAACAGGTGATTTTATTTTTATCTCTTTCAAAATCCTGAGAATAAAAAGAATTCCGCTTTTTCTTGCTTCTGACTTGCCGTTTACCAACCAGGCTTCACCCTTTTTTTCAAGAGTAAGTTTTTTCCCGTTTTCTGAAAATTCAATTCTTGTAATCTCTTCCTTTGGTTCGGAAGCAAATGAACTGTTATCTCTTCCAAATGGAGATCTGCTTCTGAGTAAGATCAGCAGAAACAACACGATAACAATAAAAAGAACACAAATCCTTATTAATATCTTATTCATTATCAATAGCCTGTGTATTTTTCCCTTCTTAAATACCCATAAATGAGTCCACCGAGGATAACCATTATTGCCGGTCCGGTTAAATTGATCAACTGCCACTTTAACCTGTCGGACTTTATTATCTGACGATTCAGAAGCCTTAGTTTAAGTTCCCGTGATCTGAGCTCCATTATTCTATTTTTATCGACCAGCCAGTTCATACAATTTATAAGAAAATCCCTGTTGCCATATACCTGTCCTGTATATTTATCCTGACCCAAAGGAAGTGGCGTTACATTCAATCCTGACCTTTGCACTTCATTCCTGATAATATCGGCATCAGCAATAACGATCATCCTGGTCTCTTTGCTTTCGGTCCTTATTTTGAAGTTTTTATCTTCAGACAGGTTGCTCACGGGCCTGTTTTTAAAAGCAGAAGTGAATCTGCCTTCAAGCAAAACGGCAACAGGAAGATTTTTCTTATTGAAATCTTTTTCATTGGGAGTCAATTCTGCCTCTTTCAGACTGATGACAACAGGAGGAGAAACTGTACGGCTAAATTCAGAAGTAGAAAGAAGAATCTTCTTCCTTATTGCAGGGTCGAGGCCAACTGTGTCGATATAATTTACGAACTCCCCCTCCACCCTGTTAAGATTTCTTGTAATGGAATGATTTTCAGTCGGTTTTAGCAACGGATAATAAACCCACGGGGCTGTGACCACCTGCTGACGTTTTCCACCACTCATGACCATTAACCTGATCGGAACGCATTCAATATCCTGGACTATTGCAGGATTAATTCTTGCTCCGTACCTGAAGAGCTGATCTTCAATGTTCAGAGGCCGGTAGAGTCCAACGGTCTGACCAAATACAAGGCTATCAGAATTAACTGCCACCTCGTCAATCAGCCACATAATCTTTCCTCCATTCATAATATACTGATCGAGCACCACTTTATCAGACTCACTGAACATTTTTTCGGGTCCGGCAATAATAACCGCAGCATATTTGTCAAGTATACCTGGTTTACCTCCGATAACTCCCCTGTCGATTGTAAAAAACTTCGCAAGATTAAATGTAATGTCGGCCGTCTCTATCTCCGGAATTTCACCCTGACCTTCTAGAAATGCGACCTTATTTATAGTATCGGAACTTAACGTAGCAATAGTCTGAATCATCTCATATTCAAGACCTTCAACTGAACGAAGTATATTTTGCTCGGATGAACCCGAGGAATTATTCAGAAAATTTACAGGAACTTCAATTCCATTATAATTGACAATCATTCCGGGAAAAATAATTTTTTGCGTGGAACCACCCTCAGCGTCGCTGGCATGAAGATCTATCGGAATTAATCCTTTTTTTGCAAGAGCCTGATACAGAGATTCTCTTTGTTTTATATCCTTTCCAGCCGAAGGATTAATAAACTCGTATTCAATTTTCCTTCCTGAAACAATTCTGAACTCGTCAAGCAATTCTCCGACGGACCTTTTTAAACGTTTCAACGGAATTGGTATTTCACCGTCAAGATAAACCTGTATATAGATATCATTTTTTAAATGACTGAGCACATTTCTTGTAGGTGCTGAAAGAGTAAATCTTTTATCTTCTGTAAGGTCGTACCTTAACCGGAGTAATGAGCTTACAAAGGATAAAAAAATAATTACAGCGACTGTTGTGAGCAACTGAACCCAGCTTTTTAATTTAATTCGATTTTTATCTGCAGTTTTCGTCATTGCTTAACTTTTTCTCTTCCATTTGCGCGATAACAGATAAAATCTTGTAGCTTCATTAAAAAGAGCAACTACAGCTACAAAATAGGCCACATCTTTAATATCAATAACTCCTCTGCTCATAGATTTATAGTGTTCATTAATGCCAAGCCTTATTACAAATTCATCAAGTTTTTTTAATCCCGGCAGATAGGCAAATGAATCGAATCCCATGAAGAGAACAAAACAGATGAGCACTGCCAGTATAAATGCAATAACCTGGTTATCTGTGAGAGATGAAGCGAATATTCCGGCAGAAGCGTAAACCGACGCAAGAAAAAACAGACCTATAAATGACCCCACGGTACCCCCTTTGTCGAGGTTGCCAGGAGACTCTCCGAGATGATAAACTGAATAATAGTAAATCACTCCCGGTAATAGCGCAAGAAGAACCAGGCAGACTGAAGCAAAGTATTTGCCATATACAATTCCTCGTTCGGTAATGGGCCTGGAGTATATCAACTCAATGGTTCCCAGCCTTTTTTCTTCAGATATCATCCGCATTGTCACTGCCGGTACCAGAAACATAAAAATCCATGGTGAAAGGAAAAATAAAGTATCCAGACCGGCATAGCCACTATCTAATATATTCCACTCACCCGGCAGTATCCACATGAAGAGACTGTTAAACAGCAGAAAAACAATTATTACTATGTACCCGGTAAGGCTGCTGAAAAAACCACTTATCTCCTTTCTGAAAATCGCAAACATTTTATTAAAATTAATTGTCCGGTTTTCCCTCTGTGTTACTTTGAGTTTTGCTTTGTGATACTTTGTGGTTAAATAAATTAGCTTTTACCACAAAGATGCACTAAGGTCGACACGAAGGTTCACTAAGGACTTTCTAAACATTCTCAATCCAAAATCTGATTACTTACTTCTTTTCATTTTCTGACTACTGTTGGTGAGCCAGCCTGTAAAATTACAGCATTTTTTATATCCGAAATAAATACTCCTGAATAATAAAAACTTACAATCTGCCGGTAACTGAACCCCTTTGCAGCCATCTCCATCGCCCCCTCCTGGCAAAGACCTACGCCATGACCATAACCTCTTCCTTTAAGAATGACCGAATCGCCGTTTACAAATACAGAAAAGAAAGTTGACCTTAGATTCAGATCTGATCTCATAGTTGTTAAAGGTAACGAGAAAGATCCGGCTTTGTAATCTGTTAATCTTGATTCTTGCTTAAAGTTGAACACCGATGGATCTTCGTCTTTACCTGTATATCCTGATTTTCTGATATATTTTATCCATTCAGTCAATGGAATGCTCTTTTGCCATGTCGCAATCCTTGAAAAAGTACAATATGGATCCACAACACTCTTAAGATAAGACTGGCCCGCTATCCAAACATCGTCTGATGAAGAAGTCTGGCCTCCGCAGTTGGAATGGAAAGCGGAAATGATAAGAGTGCTGTCCCTGTCAAGAATTACAAGTCCCCTGGTTTCCATGGCTGCCTTGTTAAGAAGGGTATCGTCAGACAAGCCATTAAATGCTTGACAATGTGTGTTATCACAAACATTATACCTGTCAGCTAAATGTTTGTCTAAATATTTGTACATGTAAGTCCGTGCAATTATTGCCTGGGTCTTAAAGTATTCAAGTCGTTTCCCGGTCCCTCCTTCAGCCTTTACCACACCCGCAATGTATTTTTCGACATCAGAAATATTTATTAATACCAGTGTTGCCAGATCAGGAAAACACTGAAGATCGCCAGAATAATATTGTCTGACAGGCGATTTCCCATTCATCATAAGGGTAAAGGAATCATTTCCAGTTATGCCTGTAAGAATCATAGAATCACAGATATAACTATCTGAATTTCTCTTTTTGACAATAAGTTTTTCATTAAATTTTGTTATTACAACAGGGTCATTTTTAATTATGGACAGTAATTCGCCTTTGAAGAGATTAAGTTTATAAGTTCCTTCCCTGACTGAAAACACTGCAGATTCCGGAGACTGATTAGCGAAAATCCGGATTTTAACCTGCGCAGAGCCAACTGAACAAAAGACAGTTAATAGTAAAATAAATAATATCTTTAATCTTGACATAAATCGAATTTCGTACTGCGTTTCTTTCTTAACCACGGAGTTACACGGAGTCTTCACGGAGTTTCACTGCATTAAAATCCCCTTATCTCAGGCAATGAGCCACTTCATTCTATCTCCTCTTCTCCTATTCACCCCTTCTCCTTTTCATTTCTTCAATTCCCCGATCATCTCCCTTGCAATCCTGCCTGAAGCTCCGGCTGATCCAAGTCTGTCCTTAAGCTCCTTATAATCAGACAAAATTTTAAGCCGCTTTTCACCGCCTGGCAGGATGGCTGCAAGCTCTCTCAAAACAGATTTCTCAGTAATGTCATCCTGCACAAGTTCCTTAACAACTTCACTCCCCATAACAAGATTTACCAGGGAGATAAATTTCACTTTGACAACCATCCATGCAATCAGCATTGAGAAGAAATCTCCTTTATAACAAACTACCTGGGGAGTATTATGAAGAGCGGCTTCCAGAGTCGCGGTTCCGGAAGTAACCAGTGCTGCCTCGGCGGCAAAAAGTATCTCATAGGTCCTTTCTTTAATCAACCTGACAGGAGCATTTCCAATGATTTTAAGATAGAGCTCATCGGGTATATTTTTAACTCCTGCAAGAACAAATTGATAGCCGGGGAAGTATTTTACGATCTTAAGCATTTCAGGAAGGATGATCTCAATTTCGTGCCTGCGGCTTCCTGCTAAAAATGCAATTACCGGTTTCTCATCAATTCCAAGAAATTTGTACATATTTTGTCTGGCAGGAAACAGCGAGATTCGCTTTTCGATCTCATCAATAAGCGGATTCCCCCAGTATTTCACAATTATACCATGCTTTTTATAAAAGTCAACTTCAAAAGGAAAGATGATGAACATCCGGTCGATAAATTTTTTAATCTTTTTCACCCTGCCTTCATTCCATGCCCATAGCTTGGGTGAAATATAATAGAAAGTCTTAAATCCGGCTTTTTTTGCAAATTCAGCAATCCTGATATTGAAACCGGGATAATCAATAAAAATCACAACATCAGGATTAAACTCGATTATCTGATGTTTGCACAGACTAATGTTTTTGGAAATAGCGCCAATATTTCTGATAACTGCTACGAAGCCCATGAAAGCCAGCTTCCGATAATGCACAAGAAGAGTGGCGCCGGCAGATTCCATGAGATCTCCGCCCCAGCATGTTATCTCGGCATTCTTATCCTCTTTAAATAATTCTCTTACTAGATTTGAACCATGAAGGTCGCCTGACTGTTCTCCGGCAATTATAAAATACCTCATCCTAAAAACTTTACTCCAAAAACAACTACAGCCCAAATGATTGTTACAGCCAGAACTCCCCGTGTGGCCTTCAACATATCGAAACGGTTAAATAACAAAAAAATTAAAATATTAGGGAATACGCACAAAGTAATTGAGTGTGTAATAATATCTGAAGCTGCTATTCTCGAAAGATATGAGTGAAGTGGTTGATGACCTGAGGAGAACATATAGATTGTCAATCCAACAATGAATGGAAATAAAAGTCCTGAAATAACACCTGTTGGAATATTGTCATATTTTTCGTAGAATTTCATTTCTTAAACCTTGCTTTAAGTTTATCAATGTACCAGTGAGCCGTCATATCGACACTAACGGGTACAACTGAAACAAAATTGTGTGCAATTGCCCATTCATCGGTATCGGTTGCCTCAGGCTCATGATTCTGAAATACTCCGGTAAGCCAGTAATAAGTCTTTCCCATTGGATCTTTTCTTTTTTCAAACTCCTCTCTCCAATTTCCTTTTGATTGCCTGCATATTTTTATTCCTTTTATTTCGCTCTTTTTAGCAGCAGGGATATTAACATTGAGGCAGATACCTATAGGAAGAGGCTCTGAAGCAAGCTTCTTCATCACTATCCTGATATACTTTTTACAAATTGAGAAATCGGCTGTCGGTGAAAAATTATTCAGCGAAAATCCAACGGAACTTATCCCGTATAAGCATCCCTCTATTGCAGCGGCCATGGTACCCGAATAAAGAACGCTTACTGATGCATTCGATCCATGATTAATGCCTGATACCACCCAATCAGGAGTTCTTTCAACCAATTGATTAATAGCGATCTTCACACTATCAGTGGGAGTTCCGTTGCAGGCATAAATCCTGTGCTTATCATTCTCTTCAAGCAGTTTTACACGCAGGGGAGTTTTAACAGTCAGTGCCTGCGACATTCCTGACATGCTTTCGACTGTTGACACCAGAATGACCTTCCCAAATTCCTCCATCACATCAAGCAGGGTTCTTAATCCTCCGGCATACAGACCATCATCATTTGTTAAAAGAATCAGTTTTTCTTCCTTTTCTATAACCATATATCAAATATATAGCATGTTTGAGTTACAAATATAGATAAATTAAAGATACTTTTCAGCAAG
>PMIJ01000184.1 GCA_003157015.1 Bacteroidales bacterium | reverse complement strand
GGCAACAGCAGTAATAATGCCAAAACAGGGCCAGTCGGTCGAGACATGTATCATAACAAAATGGTTCAAGAGCAAAGGGGAGAAAGTGTCGGTTGGCGATATCCTATTATCTTATGAAACAGACAAGGCATCTTTTGACCTCGAATCACCCGCAGAAGGCATATTGCTGGATGTGTTTTTTAGTGAGGGAGCCGAAGTGCCTGTTCTGGTCAATGTTGCAGTGATTGGTAAAAGTGGTGAAACCACGGATTCTTTCAATCCGAATTCTTCAGCCCCCAGAGCTTCTATGGCTATTATAACCTCTGACGTTCGTGAAGCTTCACAGTCTGTAGTAGGATTAAAGGCTTTTGATATTGAGGACAACAAGATCAGGATTTCTCCAAGGGCAAAACGCATGGCTGAAGATAAAGGATTGAATTACACAGATCTGCAGGGATCAGGTCCGAACGGAAGGATTATTGCCAGGGATATAGAAAGATTTCATGAAGAGGGTATATCTGTAACAAAAGCTGTTAAGAATGATGAAGCTGAATATTCAGAAAAACCACTTAGTAATGTGCGAAAGCTCATTTCCGGAGCCATGCATTCCTCACTTCAAAACTCTGCACAGCTAACGCATCATATGGGTGCTGATGTAAGGTCACTTCTTGAAGCACGACAAAAAATCAAGAATAAACTGTCAGCTGATAAAAGTCAGCAGGATATAACACTGAATGATATGATTTGCTGGTGTATTATAAAAGCGCTCCTGAAATTCCCGGAAGCTAACAGCCATTTTTTTGATGATCATATAAAAACATTTCATAAAGTGCACCTCGGACTCGCTGTCGATACAACACGGGGTCTAATGGTACCTGCTGTGAAAAATGCCAATGATTTGGATCTTGTGAAACTATCAAAAGAGCTGAAATCTGCGGCTGAGGCTTGTAAAAAAGGAAGCATTAGTCCTGAATTGATACAAAGTGATGCTGCCACATTCACAGTTTCGAATTTAGGCAACTACGGAGTTGAAATGTTCACGCCGGTTATTAATCTTCCGCAAGTCGCAATCCTGGGTGTTTGTTCAATAATAAACCGTCCTGTAAATCTTGGTAATAATACATTTGGTTTCGTTCCATATATCGGACTTTCACTTACTTACGATCACAGGGCAATTGACGGGGGACCTGCCACCTTATTCCTGAAGGAAATTAAAGAACAGATTGAAGCATTCAGATATTAAATATTTTTCATAATTTATATGTAGAGACAGGTCTCAGACCTGTCTCTACAACCGAATAAAAACAAAACATCAAATAATAGTTTAATATCCAGCACATGCCAAAAAGCCAAAACATCAACCCTAGAATTGTCAGAAAACCTCAATTCATTGAATTCGGTAAAATACCTGTTAACCAGTATAATAAATCAATCGAAGATGAGAAAAAGACATTCAGCGGAGAGGATTTTATAAGGATTTTCCATGATATGGTGGTTCTCAGAGAATTTGAGACGATGCTCAATCTCATCAAGATTACTAATGAATATAACGGAATACCTTATAATCACCCCGGACCTGCCCATCTGTCAATCGGACAGGAAGCTTCGGCTGTCGGAATGGCATATACTCTGGGAGTCGATGATTACATATTCGGATCGCACAGGAGTCATGGGGAAATTCTGGCAAAAGGATTATCCGCCATCCATAGTCTTGATGAAGACTCACTTTATTCCGTAATGAAAAATTATTTCGGAGGGGCTGCACTGAAAGTAGTGGAGAAAGGGTTTCATGGCAATGTAAAAGATCTTGCAATCAGCTTTTTACTCTATGGCGCTCTGGCTGAAATATTTGCACGTGAAAATGGATTCAATAAAGGACTTGGAGGATCAATGCACGCCTTCTTCACTCCTTTTGGAATCTATCCGAATAATGCTATTGTAGGAGGATCAGGCGACATTTCTGTCGGAGCCGCACTTTACAAAAAGATAAACCGGAAACCTGGAATAATCGTATGCAATATTGGAGATGCATCAATGGGTTGCGGACCCGTATGGGAAGGCATTTGTTTTGCCACAATGGACCAGTATAAGACCCTTTGGGATGGAGAATACCGAGGCGGGCTCCCATTGATATTCAACTTCATGAACAATCTGTATGGAATGGGCGGTCAGACCTGCGGAGAGACAATGGGATTTGATATTCTGGCCAGAGTCGGAGCGGGTGTTAATCCCGAATCAATGCATGCCGAGCGAATCGATGGCTATAACCCCCTTGCTGTTATCAATGCTTTCAAACGTAAAAGGCAGGTAATAAATGAAAAAAGAGGACCTGTTCTGCTTGATACCCTGACATACAGGATCAGTGGTCATTCACCTTCAGATGCTTCATCGTACAGATCAAAAGAGGAGATAGAAGCCTGGCAGAAGGAAGATTCAATTGTCGCATATGGCAAATCATTGGTTCTTGCAGGTATAACAAAACAGGAGAATCTTGATAATATTGCAACAGAAATTAGAGAGCTATTAACTAAGATACTGAAACTGTGTATCAACGATGAAATATCGCCCAGGATAAATCTGAAAAAAGATCCGGACCTTATTGGTAGGATGATGTTCTCGAATGGGTCAGTTGATAAAATGGAAGAGGGAACTCCTGATGTGCTATTACCACTGGAAGACAATCCTCGAGTTAAGTCATTGAAAAACAAGGAAAGATATTACAAAGACAAAGAAGGGAAGCTTGTTTCGAAAGCTAAAATATACCAGTTCCGTGATGGCATTTTTGAAGCTGTTATCGATCGCTTTTATAAAGACCCCACTCTTGTCGCATGGGGTGAAGAAAACCGCGACTGGGGTGGAGCATTTGCAGTTTACCGGGGACTGACAGAGGCGCTTCCCTATCACCGTCTGTTCAACTCCCCTATTTCTGAGGGTGCAATTGTCGGAACTGCAATTGGTTATGGAATGTGCGGTGGACGCGTGATTGCCGAAATTATGTACTGCGATTTTCTTGGCCGTTCAGGTGATGAAGTATTTAACCAGTTACCTAAATGGCAGGCTATGAGCGGTAACATAATTAAAATGCCTGTAATAATAAGAGTTTCTGTTGGGTCAAAATACGGTGCGCAGCATTCCCAGGACTGGTCGAGTCTTACTGCCCATATACCCGGATTAAAAGTTGTATTCCCGGCTACTCCATATGATGCCAAAGGGTTAATGAATTCGACATTGCAGGGAACTGATCCGGTAATATTTTTCGAAAGCCAGAGAATATATGATATTGGGGAGATGTTTCATACAGAAGGAGTACCGGAAGGCTACTATGAGATCCCACTAGGAGAACCTGATATCAAAAAACCGGGTGATGATATAACAATCCTGTCGATCGGAGCAACTTTGTACACTGTTCTGAAAGTTGCGGATATACTTTGGGATAAGTACGGCCTGAATGCAGAAGTAATTGATGCACGTTCACTAGTGCCTTTCAATTATGAACCCGTTCTTAAATCAGTAAAGAAAACCGGCAGGATAGTTCTTGCCAGTGATGCCTCAACCCGGGGATCTTTTCTGAAAGAGATGGCGCAAACTATTACTGAGCTTGCATTTGATTATCTCGATGCACCTCCTGTTGTTGTAGGATCAAGGAACTGGATAACGCCGGCTTATGAAATGGAAGAATATTTCTTTCCCCAACCTGACTGGATCCTCGATGCAATTCATCAAAAAGTGCTTCCTCTGAAAGGCCATCATATAAAAACTGATTATTCATCTGAAAAATCAGTCAGTCTGAATAAGGAAGGTATTTGATAAAATATTGTTCGCTCGTCTGCAAACTGAACCCGCAAATTAGTTGTTTCACATGCTGATTTTTCAGTTTCAGTGTAATTCCCATATCATTTTCGTCATTAAAAATTAATTTTAATTCCGATGGCAGAAAAGAATTAATTTGTAAGTTGCGAAAAAAGAGATACAGAATTGCTACAGATTTATTTTCCAGTTTCAAACCAGATTTTGACTAAATTGTATTCTGAGAAATTTGATAATTTATAACTATGCATAAAAGATTTTTTCTGCTTTGTTTACTTTCCGGATTAACTCTGGCCGGTTATAATCAGACCCGGAATCTGGACTTTTATTTAAAGGAGGCTATTCAGAATAGTCCTCTCTTAAATGATTACAACAATCAGATAAAATCAGCTGTCTCCGACAGTCTGATCATCAGGGCTGCAAAGAAACCTTTTGTCGATGCAAAATCACAGCTCCTTTATTCTCCAGCCTATCACAACTTCGGCTATGATGAAATAGTAACTGATCAGGGTAACTACACCGCAGTTGTAGGCATAACTCAGTCTATATTCAACAAAAAAGAGCTTAACAATAAATACAGTGCCATCGACATCCAGAAACAATCGTTAAATAATTTTTCCAGAATTTCGGTTACAGAACTGAACAAGACTATTACTGATCAGTATATTACTTCATATTCAGGTTTAACCGATTTTTTATTCAATAGAAACTTCCTGGAATTACTGAAGAAAGAAAATGAAATAGTAAAACAATTTGTAAAAAACGGTATTGCCAAACAAACCGATTATCTCTCTTTATTAGTTGAAATACAGTCGCAGGAAATCCTTATAAGTCAGTTAAAAAATCAGTATAGAAATGATCTCATGCTTTTGAATCAGATTTGCGGCCTGAAGGATTCAACCTGGTATGAGCTGGTTGATCCCGCAGTTGAAATAAAAGGTACTCCTGACATAAAAAAATCTCCTGCCTATATTCAATATAAAATTGACAGTATAAGGTTGGAAAACGAGAAAATGGCAATCGATATAAAGTATAAACCAAAAGTAAACTGGTTTGCTGATGCGGGTTTTCTCACCAGCAATCCCTGGAACTTTTATAAACATTTTGGGTATAGTGCGGGTTTGAGCCTAAATGTGCCTTTATATGATGGAAAACAAAGAGGCATTGAGAAACAAAAAATTGAATTTAGCGAGAACACAAGACAGGTTTATAAGAGTACGTATTATAAACAGTATTTTCAACAAATGCAACAGTTTGAACTGGAGCTCAAAGCAATGAATGAGATGTCAATACAGGTGGAAAACCAGCTAAAGACATCCGAACAACTGGTTAATACATTGAAAGATCAGCTTGAAGCTGGAATCGTACAAATGACAGAATATATAAATGCCATAAAGAATTTCAAAACAACAAGCAGAAACATAAACCTGATACATATTCATAAGCTTCAGGTTATCAATGAAATGAATTTCCTATTGACTCAATAAATAAACAAATGATTACACTTATCAGAACCAGGTTCCTTCCAGTTTATATCTCACTGTCAATGTTGCTTTTGTATTCCTGCAGGCATGCAAAAGAGACAACGGAAGAGGCAACGATAGTAAAAACACCGGTCACAATTGCTCAAGTGGAATACAAATCAGTAGCATCAACTGTCACGTTGCCTGCTGTGGCGACGTTTATGAATAAAAGTGTTGTAAGGGCGACTACATCCGGGATTATAGACAAGGTATTAATTGATCCGGGACAATCTATATCAGCGGACCAGTTGCTTTTCACTATCAGGACACGGGAAGCTCTTGCGCTTGATAAAAGTGGTCGTTCCGACTCAAGCCTGAATTTTAAAGGATTGATAAACATCGTTTCCCATAAGGAAGGAGTAATAAATTCAACTGCCTATCAAAAGGGAGATTTTGTTCAGGAGGGCGATGAGATGGCAATAGTTTCTGATCAAAGCAGCCTTGTTTTTATACTTGATGTACCAATTGAACTTGACAGGTATATTGAAAAAAACCGGAGGTGCAGGATCACTCTTCCTGACCACAGGCACATTGACGCTGCGATTATAAGAAAGCTGGCTGAAATGGATATGCAATCTCAGACAGTCAGGTACGTTGTTAAACCGGCATCAGAAGAAAGGTTTCCGGCAAACCTTATTGCAAGCATAGACCTTGTCAAATCTACAAATGAAAAAGCACTGGTAATGCCAAAACAGGCTGTCCTGGGGAATGAAACCCAGACCGAGTTCTGGGTAATGAAACTTCTGAATGACAGCACAGCCATCAGAGTCGATATTACGAAGGGATATGAGAACAATGAGGAAATTGAAATAACTACCCCTGAATTTCTCCCATCTGACAGGGTGGTGCTTACAGGTAATTATGGTTTGCCTGATACAGCTCGGATAACAATTTCAAAGAAGTGACAACATGAAGAATTTCTTTCTCTCCTATAAGAATCCTATATCAGTAATTCTTGCTGTCATAATTGTTGGCGGTATATTCCTTTATGGACAGATACAGGTTTCACTTTTCCCTGAAATCACTTTTCCGAAATTAAAAGTCATTGCAGATAACGGTGAACAGCCTGTCGATAAAATGATGGTGACAGTCACGCGACCATTGGAAGACGCTATTAAACAAGTCCCCGACCTTAAAATATTAAGAAGCACCACAAGCAGAGGGACCTGCGAGATTTCGGCTTTTCTTAACTGGGGAGCTGATATCAATGTCAATCAGCAGATGATGGAATCGCGAATAGCTCAGATTAAAAATTCACTTCCCTCAGATGTGCAGATTCAGATAGAAAAGATGAATCCTTCTATCCTGCCTGTAATCGGGTTTACGGTTGAGAGTGATAAAAAAACACCAATTGAGCTTAACCTCATAGCTACTTACATAATTAAACCTTTCTTGTCGCAGATTGACGGGGTCTCCTCCGTTGGAATTATAGGTGGAAAAACAAAAGAATATTGGATTGAGCTTAACCAGCTTAAAATGAGCACGTTTGCTATAACTCCTGAAAACATCAGGGATTTGCTTAACCAGAATCATTTTATATCATCTAATGGCTTTCTTTCTGACTACCGCCGGCTTTATCTTAGTATAACCGATGCAGGACTTCATAATCTGGACGATGTCGAAAATGTTATCCTCAGGAATGATGGCAAAAGAGTTATAAAACTCAAAGATGTTGCCAATATAGACGTCAGAGAGAGAACTGAGTATACAAGGATAAATGCCAATGGCCGCCAGGGACTGCTTGTCGCAATTCTCAAACAACCTGCGGCGAATCTTATCCATCTTTCAGAAAATGTGTCATCCAAAAAGAAAGAACTTGAGAAATTACTTCCCCCCGATGTTCATATATCTTTATATTATGATCAGGCAGATTTTGTAAACAAAGCGATAAAGAGTGTCAACGACAGTTTGTGGCTGGGACTTCTGCTAGCCCTTCTTGTAGCAATAATGTTTTTAAGGTCCTTCAGGGCCAGCGCAACTATTCTGGTAACCATTCCTGTCACTCTTCTGCTGACAATTATTGTCCTCTATTGTATCGGATATACGCTGAATATAATGACATTCGGAGCTATTGCTGCTGCAATAGGACTGATTATCGATGATGCTGTTGTTGTGGTGGAGCAGATACACAGGACGCATGAGGAATTTCCCGACAGGCCCTCAAACCAGCTTGTTCACCAGGCAGTAAAATATCTTATGCCGTCAATGGTTGGGTCATCAATAAGCACTATAGTAATTTTTATACCATTCATGCTTCTTGGAGGAGTGGCCGGCGCTTATTTCAATGTACTGACAAACACAATGATAATAACACTGGTTTGTTCCTTTTTTGTAACCTGGATAGGACTGCCGGTAATCTATCTTTGGTTTTCTAACCTGAGATCGCTCTTTCCTGAAAAGAAAAAAACAGATATAAAAACTATTAAAACACGAAATTGGGTAAGTTTTTTTCTTCGCAGACCTGTTTTAAGTATTCTTTTCATTCTTTTCCTGCTTGGATCAATTATATATATTCTCCCGCGTCTTGAAACAGGTTTCCTTCCTGAAATGGATGAAGGTTCAATTGTTCTTGATTATAAAGCTCCTCCGGGAACTTCCCTGGAAGAGACAAACAGAATGCTTGAGGAGGTTGAAAAAATAATTGTAAAAATTCCTGAGGTTGCAACATATTCAAGAAGGACCGGAGCTCAAATGGGATTTTTCATTACTGAACCGAATGATGGTGATTACCTGATACATTTAAAAGATGGCAGGAAAAGAAGCACGGTCGACGTAATAGACGATATCAGGAAGAGAATTGAAGAAACTCAGCCTGCACTTCAGATAGATTTCGGTCAGGTAATAGGTGATATGCTTGGTGATTTAATGGCTTCTGTACAGCCAATTGAAATAAAGATTTTCGGAAGTGACCAGAAAGCTTTGAATGATCTGGCAAGAAAGGTAGCCGAAGAAATAGGAAAAATAGAAGGTATTGAGGATGTATTTGACGGAATTGTAATAGCAGGCCCATCTATTGAAGTCATGCCTGACCAGCAAAAACTTGCACAGTTTAAACTCTCCCCTGCATCATTCCAATTTCAGCTGCAGACTCTGATTGAAGGAAATATAATTGGTGAAATTCTTGAGAAAGAACAAATGACAGCAATCAGGATGATATATCCGAAAAGTTTAAAAAATAGTCTGGATAACTTAAAAAATCAATTCGTATTCCTTCCCGACGGAAAACTAAAACCACTGGCTTCATTATCTTCTATAGAATTGAAGGAAGGAGTAGCTGAAATAAACAGGGATAATCTGAAAACTGTAGCAATTATCACTGCCAGGTTGAATAATAAGGACCTTGGCTCAGCCATGAGGGAGATTCAGCAAACTATAGGCTCCAAAGTATTTCTTCCACAGGGCTATAGTATTGAATATGGCGGGGAATATGCCGATCAGCAGAAATCGTTCAGGGAACTTCTCATGATACTGATTTTGTCATCTCTGCTGGTGTTTGCACTCATGTTGTTCCTTTTCAAAGATTTCCGTGCAGCCTGTTCAATTTTGTTTATTGCTGTTCTGGGTTTATCGGGCAGCCTTATCGCTCTTTTCATCACAAATACACCTCTTAATGTCGGAAGTTATACAGGATTGATAATGATTGTTGGTATTATTGGTGAAAATGCAATCTTTACATTTCAGCAGTTCACCACAAACCGTTTAAAGGGGAACGTCGATGAATCACTGGTTTATGCCATTTCGACACGTCTGAGGCCAAAACTTATGACAGCTCTTGGTGCTATCATTGCACTGATGCCACTGGCAGTAGGCATCGGCACCGGCGCACAGATGCATCAACCCCTTGCCATTGCGGTGATAGGTGGTTTTATTGTTGCACTTCCTCTTCTGCTTATAATCTTACCTACATTATTACATCTTTTATACAAAAAAGAAGATAAAATAAAGATCTTAAAAGAATAAATGACGAATATGGTTCGAAGTTTTTTCTGCCACAAAGACACGGAGACACAAAGGAACACAAAGGACTCTCCTAAATAGTTATTACTTAGTGTAACTTTGCGTCTTGGTTCCTTAGTGGCAATTTTCTTTATAATATTAAGCAGATTCAGTGATAAAAAAATTCAGAAATCATAGGTATCTTTGTTAATATATTAAATACTCCGTATGGAAAACGTGTTAGAGAACATAAAAGGGAAGGAAGGCTTCATAATCGATATGGATGGTGTTATATACCATGGCAACAGACTCCTCCCTGGAGTGACTGATTTTTTGGCCTGGCTTGAAGCATCGGGAAAAAAATATTTGTTTCTGACGAATTCCAGCGAAAGAACAACGAAGGAACTGCATGAAAAGTTGAAAAGACTCGGGATTGATGTTGGAGAAGAACATTTTTACACCAGTGCCCTTGCCACAGCAAGTTTCCTGTCAAATCAAAAACCAAACGGAAGTGCATATATTATAGGTGATGCCGGGCTTATTCATGCTTTATACAGTGTGGGATACAGTGTAAATAATGTCAATCCTGACTATGTTGTTGTCGGAGATACCCATAGCTATAATTTTGAGAAGGTTGAACTTGCGATAAATCTCGTGATTAACGGTGCAAAACTGATAGGCACAAATTCTGACATCAGTGGTCCTGTTGAGGTAGGGATCACACCTTCTACAAAAGCGCTCATAGCACCAATAGAAATTGCAGCCGGGAAAAAAGCCTATTTTGTTGGGAAACCGAATCCGCTAATGATGCGAAGCGCTCTTAAACGTCTCGGTGTCAAAAGAGAAGATGCGATCGTAATAGGCGACAGGATGGATACTGATATCAGGTGCGGTCTCGAATCTGAGCTCGATACATTGCTTGTCCTTAGTGGGATTACAGATAAAAAGGGTATCGATCAGTTTCCTTACCGCCCAAAGTACGTTCTGAATGGTATAATAGACCTTGTCAGTTAGTTAAATTCATGGAACTTCTTGATAAATACAAATCAGAACGCAAAGAAGTGGCACACTTCATGCGGCGGCTATACAAACATGGACTCACAACAACCTCCGGAGGAAATATAAGTCTCAGGCTCTCTGATGATCTGATTCTGATAACTCCAACAGCCACTGATAAAGGCAGAATGAAGTGGAAAGAAGTTGGAATTGTTAATATATTCGGTGAGAATTTTACACCTCAGCTCAAGCCGTCCATTGAAACAGCCATGCATCTTGCTATATATAAGAGAAAGAATGATGTGTCTGCCATAGTCCATGCTCATCCGGTATTTGCATCCCTCTTTACCGCAATTAAGGCTAAAATAAATACAAATCTGACCTCGGAAGCCAAAGCAATATTAGGCGATCCTCTTCTAGTCAGGTATGCTGTAATGGGATCAAAGGCTCTGGCAGAAGTTGCGGCAGAAAATATTATGAAATCAGATATTCTTTTACTTGAAAATCATGGGATACTGACTACCGGTTCAACTCTTCTTAATGCATTTGATAAAATTGAAGTTCTGGAAAATGCCGCTAAAATGACTCTGATGACTGAAATGACGGGTAAAAAAAGACCTCTCGACAAAGCCAGAATTCTGGAACTGGAAAAATTATTCAGATGATAGAAGGAGTGCTTTTCGATATGGACGGGGTTCTTGTTGATTCGGAACATTTCATTTGTAAGGCAGCAATAATGATGTTCCGGGAACTTGGTTTCAATGTATCGCCGCAGGATTTTCTGCCATTTGTTGGAATGGGCGAAAACCGTTACATAGGAGGAGTGGCAGAAAAATACAAAATTCTTATTGATATTGAACAAGTTAAGGCCCGGACATATGATATATATGAAACAATTGTGAAAGGAAAATTATTTTCTTTACCCGGTGCTTCCGAGTTCATCAAAAAGTGCAGCAATAAAGGTCTTAAACTGGCCCTTGCGACAAGCGCCGATCCGGTAAAAATGAAAATAAATCTTAGAGAGATCGGACTTTCTGAAGATACGTTTCAGGCAATTATAACTGGCAAGGATGTAAAAAGGAAAAAACCTTTTCCTGATATTTATATTAAAGCATCTGAGAGTCTTGGATTAAAACCAGGTAATTGCCTTGTTATTGAAGACGCGGTAAGCGGAATAAAATCTGGAAAATCAGCAGGTTGCAGGTGTCTGGCAGTAACATCAACATTTAATGAAGAAGCTCTGGCAGAGGCCGATTGGATATGTGATTCGCTAATAAATGTTCCTGAAGAAGTGCTTAACTGGTAACTCTCTATGCTTAACACCCCCTTCCCTGCCTTCCCCCAGGGGGGAAGGAGTAAGAACAAACTTTTCCCCCTTGGGGGAAATGAGAAAGGGGGTAATATGAAATGGAATGTGAACTGGTATTTTATGCCAAATAATATAATTTACTGATGAAGAATTTTCTCTCAGAGTTTCCGTCAATCGATATCCTTAGCAAAGAGATGAAAGGTTACTCATTTCCTGCTTATCGGGAGACAAACGGACATATTCATACACCCTATTCATTTAGCGCTTTCAGAGCTCTGGATATCGCATTCAAAATGGCCGTTGAAGAAAAAATAGCTGTTCTGGGTATAAACGATTTTTACGTCACCGACGGGTACAGCGCTTTTCACAAAGGATGCCTTTTAAATAAAATATTTCCCCTGTTCAACATTGAATTTATCGGATTGCTTAAAGAAGAACAGAAAAAAGGAATCAGGATAAATGACCCGAATAATCCCGGCAGGATTTATTTCAGCGGTAAAGGTCTGGATTATCCTTTTCAGGTTGGCTGGATACAAAGAAGGCAGCTCAGAAGTGTCAAAAGAGAAAGTCAGGTTCAGATCAGAGCAATGATTACAAAATTAAACCAGTTGATCATTCGCGAAAAACCAGATATGAAGCTTTCGTATGAAAAGATAAAAAAAGAGTATGCCCATGAATTAGTTCGTGAACGTCACATTGCAAAAGCATTAAGGGAACTTGCTCTTACAGTATCTTCTTCTGCCAACGAACAGCTTAATTTTATAGAAAACCTGTATGAAGGCAGAAAATCGAAAGCTGGAATGCTGAACCCTAATGCACTTGAAAATGAAATAAGATCTAATCTTCTTAAAAGCGGAGGAGCGGCTTTTGTCGAAGAAGATGAAAATTGTTTCCTGGAACTAAAAAAGATCATCAAAATAATAATCAGGGCCGGAGGAATACCCTGCTATCCGGTATTGCTTGACGATCCCTCAGGCAAATGCACGGAATTTGAGTCTGATAATGAAAAATTATACAACTCCCTTAAACTTCTGGGTATTGAATGCATTGAACTCATCCCCGGGAGAAACGATTCTGCTGTCCTGAAGAGCTTTGTTGAATTCTTTCACGAAAAAGGTTTTATCATAACCTTTGGCACAGAGCATAACACTCCGGAGATGTTGCCTCTTACGGTAACCGCGCGCGGATCTGTACCGCTCGATGGATCTTTAAAAAAGATCGCCTGGGAAGGAGCCTGTGTTATAGCCGCACATCAGTATCTGAGAGCCGATGGAAGACAAGGGTATGTATTGCCCGATGGAAGCCACAGCATTAAACAGATACGAGAATTGATAAGTCTTGGACAAATGGTTATCGAATATTTCTTAAACAAGTATGAAAATGAAACCGGAAATAAATGAGCTGATTGAAATCTCTAAATACTACGGAGTGAATAAGGAATATGTGATTGCAGGAGGAGGAAATACATCCTTCAAAGACAATGAAACAATCTGGATCAAAGCCAGTGGAAAAGCACTCGCTGAGATGAACGAGGAAGGGCTTGTAGCTTTGAACAGAGAGAGGCTTCATATCATATCCACGGGAACATATTCTGACGACTCTGTCACAAGGGAAGAACAGGTTAAAGAAGATCTGTTCCGAAGTATCATAGGTCCTGTGAATAACAAACGACCTTCTGTTGAAACATCTCTGCACGAGATTATTCAATATAAATTTGTCGTTCATCTTCATCCTACAATAATAAATGGACTGCTCTGCAGCAGGAACGCAAAGAGCCTGTCTCAGAAACTTTTTGGAGAAATTGTTCTCTTTGTGCCCTATACTGATCCGGGGTATACTCTTTTTAAAAAACTTGAATCGGAAATTCTATCTTATCGTTCGAAATTCTCCCACGATCCTCAGATAATATTTCTTGAAAACCATGGCTCTTTTGTCGGCGCTGATACCACTGATGAGATTAAAAAGATTTATACTGATATAATTCATAAAATTAAAGAACAGATACCTCCTCTATCTGATGTTGAATCACTCCCATACAACCCGGTACTTAATAAAGTTCTCCCGACAATAAGAATTCTCCTTTCAGGGGAACAACCCGGGGTAATCAGGTTTCGTAATAACTCTCTTATTGCCAGGTTTTATCAGAACCAGCAGGAATTTCATAAAATATCGTTGCCCTTAACTCCCGATATTATTGTTTATTGCAAGACAAGGTACTTGTATATTGAACAATCCTCAACGGCTGAGAAGATACTCGACTCTTTCAGGTACCAGCTACCTCACTTCATAAGCGAATATGGTTACCTACCGAAGGTCTTTATCATTAAGGACATGGGTGTTTTTGCCATAGGTGAAACTTTTGTCGATGCAGAAGCTTGCATTAACGTCTATGAGGATCTTATAAAAATCAGTTACTATGCCTCTCTTTGTGGAGGAATTAAGTTTCTCATTCCTGAACAGGTGGAATTTATTGATCACTGGGAGGTAGAAAACTACAGGAGACAAGTTGAACAGACAACAGATTCAGGAAACCAGCTGAATAACAAAATTGCAATAGTGACAGGTGGTGCCCAGGGATTTGGAGCAGGAATAGCAGAATCTTTGTTTAGATTGAAAATGAATGTGGTTATTGCCGACCTGAATGAAGATACCGGCAAATCGTTAGCCGCAGCTTTGTCATCCGCAAAATCAAAGAACAGGGCAATTTTTGTCAGAACTGATGTAGCAGATGCAGGTTCTGTTAAAGACCTTATTGCTGTAACAGTCAGTGAGTTTGGAGGACTTGATATAATTGTAAGCAATGCGGGAATTTTAAAAGCAGGCGGGCTTGAAGAGATGGACGCTGAAACATTTTCTAAAACCACAGAAGTAAACTATAACGGTTATTTCCACTGTGCAAAATATGCCTCTGAAGTTATGAAACTCCAGAACCAGGAGAAACCCGGGTATTATACCGATATTATTCAGATAAATTCAAAATCAGGACTAAGAGGAAGCAACCGCAATTTTGCTTATTCCGGAGCAAAGTTCGGCGGCATCGGGCTAACGCAATCCTTTGCAATGGAACTCGCTCCTTTCAGAATAAAAGTTAATTCAATATGTCCCGGTAATTTTTATGAAGGCCCTCTCTGGTCCGATCCCCATAATGGATTGTTTGTCCAGTATCTTAAAACCGGCAAAGTCCCCGGAGCAAAAACTATCGAAGATGTCAGAAAATTTTATGAGGATAAAGTGCCCATGAAGAGAGGATGCAAACTGGAAGATGTAATGAAAGCGCTTCTTTACATTATTGACCAGAAGTACGAAACCGGGCAGGCTGTTCCAGTTACCGGGGGACAGGTAATGCTGGGATAAAAGCACAGAGCTCAGGGCACAGGGCGCAGGGTAAAGCAAACCGGGCTAATGGGAGATTTAACTCTGTGAAACTCCGTGCAACTCAGTGGTAAAAAAGAAATTAATTAAAATAGAATGAAGACAAAGGCTGTTAGAATATACGGTAAAAAGGATCTGAGGCTCGAAGAATTTGAATTGCCCGCATTGAAGGATGATGAGATCCTTGCCCGTGTAGTTTCCGATAGCATCTGCATGTCGTCGCATAAAGCAGCTATCCAGGGTGCTGATCATAAGCGCGTTCCAAACGATATTAATATCAATCCAACTATTATCGGTCATGAATTTGCCGGAGTAATCCTGGAAGTCGGGAAAAAATGGCAGCATAAATTCAAAACCGGCCAGAAATTCTCCATTCAGCCTGCTATGAACCAGATGGGCACTCTTAATGCACCCGGTTACTCCTACCGGTTCATTGGGGGTGATGCAACCCACATAGTGATCCCTTCTATTGTATTGGATGCTGACTGCCTTCTGACATATGATGGAGAAGCCTTTTTTCCTGCTTCACTTTCCGAACCTATGTCATGCATTGTTGGAGCGTTTCATGCAAGTTATCATACTCCACCCGGAACTTATAATCATAATATGGGCATCAGGAAAGGAGGAAATATGGCAATCCTTGCAGGTGTTGGCCCGATGGGTCTTGGAGCTATTGATTATGCTTTGCACCAGGAAAGAAAACCCGGATTGCTTGCTGTAACAGATATTGATGATAACAGATTAAACCGGGCTTCTACAATTTTTTCGCCTCAACATGCTGAGAAAGAGGGAGTAAAATTAATATACGTTAATACAGGGAAAATGAAAGATCCTGCCAGGTATCTGCGCGATTTAACAGCCGATAAAGGGTTTGATGATGTTTTCATTTTTGCTCCTGTCAAACCTGTTATTGAACTTGCCGATGCAATAATGGGCCTCGACGGATGCCTTAATTTTTTCGCAGGACCTGTCAGTCCGGAATTCAAAGCCGAAATTAATTTTTATAATGTACATTATTCGTTCACTCATATTGTTGGTACATCGGGTGGCAACACAGATGATATGAGGGAATCGTTAAAACTAATGGCTGAGGGAAAGATAAATCCTGCTGTTATGATCACACATATTGGCGGACTCGATTCAGTGATTGATACCACACTCAACCTTCCACAGATCCCTGGCGGAAAAAAATTGATTTATACAAACATTTCAATGCCACTTGTGTCTCTGTCAGGTCTTGGAGAGCTGGGGAAAAAGAATGTATTTTATGCCGGACTCCATGAAATTGTTTCAAAAAACGATAATACATGGTCTGTGGAAGCAGAGAGATATCTCCTTGACAATGCCAAACCAATCTAAGATGTTTTCTCTGTGAAACTCTGTAAATTCCTCTGTGAATCTCTGTGACAGTTCTTATTATCTTGTTACACAGAGGCACACAGAGAAGCACAGAGGATTTATTACTTTTTCAATTCTTTTGCAAATTCCAGAGAAATATAATTCTCATACGATAAACATACATTCGTCGCAAAATCAACACCTGTCGACACAACCTTCGACCATTCCTCCTCTCCCATTTTATCAAGCTGATCTGATTTTATCTGGTTCAGATATATTGCAGCCATCATTCCCGCATTGAAATTATCTCCGGCACCAATAGTACTTACAGGTTTAATAGCTTTTACCGGAAACCTGCCTGAATAACTCCGAGTCCTCACATAAACTCCCTCGGAGTTGGCAGTATAAACCAGACAATTACAATACTTCATGACTTCTTTCCATGCTTCATCCACAGTATTTGCCCCAAATATGTTTTTAAAATCCTCATCAGACCCCCTGACCAGTTTTGCGGCTTGCATATTCTCAATTATAACTGGCATCAGCATTTTCAGATCTGAAGAGTGGGTCGGTCTGAAATTTGGATCATAAATAACTATTGCATCATTTCCCTTAGCGTTGGTTATAAGCTCTATAAACTTCTTTCTGATCTCACTTGTGACAGAATAAATTGAGCCACAAAGGATTATATCATCTCTCCTGATTTCCGGAAAATCAATATTTAACCTATTCTGAGGATAGTCCTGATAGAAAGTGTAACTGGCATCATTTCTTTCATTGAGAAATGCCAGGGCAAGTTTTGTTTTGCCATTCTTGTAATGATCGACCCATTCTGTTCCGACTCCGTTTTCAGAAAGGAAGTTATCAATTATTTTACCAACATTATCATTGGCATACTCACTGATGAAAGATACCGGCAAACCTATCCTTCCGAGTGAAACCGTACTGTTAAGCATAGCTCCTCCGGCCTTAGCTGCCTGAGGTTTGTCATTTTTGAAAATAATATCAAAAACTGTTTCTCCTATTCCGTAAATTTTTCTCATGAGTCAAAAGATTTGCTTCAAGTTATGACGTGAATTTACTAATTTTAACTTTATTCTCTGATTAAAAAATAATATTATCGGATTCCTTTTTCGACAAAAACTCAAAGACGCAAATAATCACCAACATATTTTTATATTTGCTTGTGACAATAATAACGCGACAGAATGAAAGCAATGATGCTCACAGGAATAAGACAGATGGCAATGAGGCAAGTTCATGAACCGTCACTGGTTAATTCCGGTGATATAAAAATCAGAATGAAGAGTGTCGGAATATGTGGATCGGATATTCATTATTATACTCAGGGTCAGATTGGTTCTCAAAGAGTAATATACCCTTTCACAGTAGGGCACGAGGGAGCTGGAGAAGTTATTGAAATCGGAAAATCAGTAGAAAGGGTTAACCCTGGTGATATTGTGGCAATTGATCCGGCCATTCCATGCCATGAATGTGATCAGTGTCTTGCCGGCCGACCTCACACTTGCCGTAAACTCCGGTTCCTTGGCTGTCCGGGCCAGGCTGAAGGTTGCCTGATGGAATTCATCGTGATGCCTGAAAAAAGTTGCTTCCGGCTTACCGGGAATTTAAATGCCGATCATGGATCAATTTCCGAACCCCTGGCCATCGGTGTATATGCCGTAAAAAAAGGTGGTGCTTTTAAAGGCCTAAGCATAGGAATATTGGGATACGGTCCAATCGGAATGAGTGTTATGCTGGCTGCAAGGAGCCAAAGTGTTTCTGAAATATATGTTACTGATATTATAGATGAAAGGCTTTCAATCGCGACAAGGGAAGGCGTCGTCTTTTCAGGGAACCCGGCTAAAGAGAATGTAGTCAGAAACATAATGCATAAAGAGCCGCTAGGACTTGATGTTGTTTTTGAATGCTGCGGAAAACAGGAAGCGCTTGATCAGGCTGTTGAACTGCTTAAACCAGGGGGAAAGCTGATTGTTGTAGGGATTCCGGAATTTGACTTATGGTCTCTAAGTGTTGAAAAGACAAGACGGAAAGAGATTTCAATTCAGTTTATACGAAGACAGGTAGATTGTGTGGAACAAACACTTGATCTGATGAAAAACGGACGGATTAAAATTGAAAATATGATCACACATCGCTTCCCGTTTGAAAGAACAAAAGAAGCTTTTGACCTTGTTGCAGATTACAGAGACGGCGTTATGAAGGCAATGATCGATTTCTAGCATCTCTCTGTGTAACTCTGTGCTCCTCTGTGGTCTCTGTGTAAGTTCTTATTTTTTTAGGTACACTGATGTACACAGAGAAGCATAGAGAACCACATAGGTAAATTATATATGTAACCCGATAAATCCTTTGGATATGAATAAAAAAATTCTTCTTATTTCAACAATCATTTTGAGCTGCTATATAATCTATGGCCAGAATATATGTTCATCAGCAGAGTATATTAAGACGATGACTTCAGAATGGAAAGGTGACCGCTTCCCCGATGGGCGGCCAAAGGTCCCTGATGCCATTCTTGAAAGACTAAAAAAAATATCTATCGAAGAAGCCTGGGGTGTTCTGAGGAATAAAGGTTTTCAGAACCAGTTTGAAGGCGACTGGACTATTATCCATCCTGATGATGTTATGACAGGTCGTGTTGTAACAGCTCAGTATATGCCATTACGACCTGATTTTGAAAAGCAGATAAGAGAACAGGGAAAACTCGAAAACAGGTCTCAGCAGGGAGGAACAAATTCATGGCCCATCGATATTCTTGTGAACGGCGATGTTTATGTTGCAGATTCGTACGGGAAAGTAGCAGATGGCACCCTGATCGGCGACAATCTGGGCAATTCAATTTTTGCAAAATCTCAGAGAGGGGTTATTTTCTATGGATCGGTAAGAGATCAGGAGGGATTGAATGAAATAAAGGGATTTAACGGGTGGATAAAAGGTGAAGATCCATCCTATATACAACAGATGATGCTTACATCCATTAATGCCCCGATACGTGTCGGACGGGCTACTGTTCTGCCGGGAGATGTTGTTCTCGCCAAGAAATACGGGGTAGTTTTTATTCCTGCTTATCTTGTCGAAGATTTGGTAATTACATCTGAATTTACAGAGCTGCGTGATGAATTCGGGCATCAGCGACTGCGCGAAAAGAAATATCTTGCCGGTCAGATAGACAGTGAGTGGAGCGAGGAGATAAAAAAGGATTTCCTGGACTGGATTAACCATTACCCCGGCAAACTTCCGATGTCAAAGGAGGAACTGGATAAGTATCTTAAAGAAAGAAACTTTTGATGCACTCTTACCTTTGTGTTACTTTGTGTCCCGATAGCTATCGGGATACTTTGCGCCCTTTGTGGTTGAAGAAGAATTAACCACAAAGTCACACTAAGGATTTCTCAAAGGCTCACGAAGGATTTTTTCAAATCTCATTAAAAAGTATCTTATTAATAATCAATTACAATGAAGAGTATTTTACATCAGATTGCAGAAAAAAGCAGATTGCAGGAAAAAGCCGAAACTGAAGCCGTCAAGGCAGAAATTAAGGACCCTTCAACATCAAATGATCGCAGGAGTTTTCTCAAGAAGGCGGTTATGGGTGGAATTGCTCTGGGAGGAATGATGAGATTATCAGTCGAAGATACTATTACCCAGACAACATCTAAGGTTCAGCGTGCATCGGGTCCTTCAGATCTGAAAATAACCGATATGCGTTACGCTTTAACAGCAGTCATGGGCGGTACTGCGATTATTCGCATAGATACAAACCAGGGAATTTATGGTCTGGGTGAAGTCAGGGACGCAGCCGATCCCCGTTATGCACTAATGTTAAAAAACCGTATCCTTGGATTAAATCCATGCAACGTGGAGATGATATTTAAAATTATTAAGCAATTTGGAGGGCAAAGCCGGCAGGGAGGAGGAGTAAGTGGTGTAGAAATGGCTCTATGGGATTTATGCGGCAAGGCTTACCGTGTTCCTGTATGGCAACTACTGGGAGGAAGATACCGTGAAAAAATCAGATTATATGCCGATACTCCTTCTGCCAAAACACCGGAAGAACAGATAAAACTGATTAAATACCGGACAGAGGATCAGGGATACACATGGCTGAAAATGGATTTATCTATCTCAGAACTCCTGAATATACCCGGAACTTTAGTGAATCAGAATTTCTGGCTGAACAATGGTGATCTCAAACAATGGCAGGGGAATTACATGTCGTATGAAAATACCAAACACCCTTTTACGCAGATTCAGATTACAGACAAGGGGCTGGAAGAACTGGCCAAAATAGTGGAACATGTTCGCAATATGGTAGGGTATGATATTCCTCTTGCAACTGATCATTTCGGACATTTTGATCTGAACAATGGCATACGCCTGGGCAGGGCTTTGGAGAAATACAGGCTTGCCTGGATGGAAGATATTATACCATGGGAATTAACTGACCAGTGGAAGACTCTGTCTGATGCACTTGAAACTCCGGTTCTTACCGGGGAAGATATTTATTTACTTAAAAACTTTAGGCCACTGATCGACATTCATGCGGTTGATATTGTTCATCCCGACCTGGCAACTGCAGGCGGCATTTTAGAGACTAAAAAGATCGGCGATTATGCGGAAGAACTTGGGGTTGCGATGGCGATTCACCAGGCAGGCACTCCGGTTTCATTTATGGCTGATGTGCATTGTGCGGCAGCAACTCAAAACTTCCTGGCATGCGAACACCATAACATTGATGTTCCCTGGTGGGAAGATTTAGTTAAAACGACCGATGGCAGACAATTAATTACAAAAGGATTTGCTAACGTACCACTTGATGCACCAGGACTGGGAATTGAGCTTAATGATGAAGTGGTGAAAAAGCACCTGAACCCGAATGCCAACGGATATTTTGAACCAACACCTGAATGGAACGATAAACGTTCGCACGACAGGCTATGGAGTTAGTCCTTTAGAGTAAATAATAATCCAACTCAGATTCAGTTGTTTCCAGCCTGTTTCAATAAATGTTCTTTACACTGTCGTAATAAGCTTTCAGGATATACCAGGCTTTCTTTTTGTCACCCCGATCGGAGATTAACCCTTTACGATTCCATCCGTTCTGATAAACAGGATGCATTCTTCCCGAAGATCTGTAATCAACCAGAAGCCACGGAAAAGTACCGCAAAGATCAGGTACTGTTTTTAAAAGTGCTGTCTGGTCTTTATAAATCTGCTCCTGATAATCTTCGCTCCAGCTGGCTGCTTCATCTTTTGGCCCGTTATTGTTCCCATAAAGAGCCTCCCCGCCAAATTCTGAAATTACTACCGGTTTATCTTTGCAGAGCATGTTCCATTTGACATCCTGGGGTCGCCCCTGCCATGGGACATACCAGCCCAGATACTCATTTAATGATATAATATCAAAATGACGATAAAGTGTATCCCAGACACTTATAATATTATTTTTGTAATTCTGATCATTGATTACCGAAGTAATAAGCCGCGTAGAATCCAGGCTACGGCATTTATCGGTGATGTTTATCAATGCATTATCCCTGGCCGCAGATGGGCTTGTTTCATTGGAAAGACTCCATACAATGACACCACAGCGATTTTTGTCCCTTCCGACCATTTCGTGCATCATCAGATCCATTTTATCAGTCACTCCCGGAGCTGAAAATTCTATTTGTTGATATACAGGTATTTCGTCCCAAACCATTATTCCCATTTTTTCGGCTAATCTTATCATATATTCATTGTGAGGATAATGGGCCAACCGAACCATATTACATCCTAATTCTTTTGCCCAGGTCAGAAGAATCAAAGCATCCGGCTCTGAATAAGCTCTTGCGGCCCTGAAAGGATTCTCTTCATGAATATTTATCCCTTTAAGAAAGACCGGCTTACCGTTAAGAAGAATTTTTGATCCCTTAACCTCAACACTCCGGAAGCCTATATCATCATTAACAGTGTCAGTTTCACACCTGACGCTTATCTTATAAACCTTCGGATTCCCGGGTGACCAGGGTTCAAACTTCGAGGTGAATTTGACCTGCGCCAAGCCTTCATTATTCGTTTTAGTTTTATAATCAACATTTATTTCCGGAATTCTTACTTCGACTTCTTGCAATGAGCGAATCCCATTTAATTTTACCCAGCCAAGAACATCGTTTAAGGAATGTTTTTTCAGTTGAATGAAATAGTCGCAGATATAAGTGCTTTCTGTTTCAACCAGATTTACATCCCGAGTTATTCCTCCGTAGTTGAACCAGTCATAACCAAGTCCGGGAATACCATCTTTTAATCTCTGGTTATTTGCCCTTACAACTACAGTATTTCCGCCTTTCCTGACAGCATCGGTAATCTCAAACTGGAATGGGGTAAATCCGCCTTCATGTTTTCCCACGAGGTTTCCGTTGAGATAAATACTGGCAAAGTAGTTTACAGCTCCGAAATGAAGGAAAAGTCTCTTTCCATCATTAAGATTGTAGTTAAAAGTTCTCTTATACCATACAGTTCCTTCAAAGTATTTTAACTCGGTCATCTGGGAATTAAAATCTCCGGGGACATTTAGCACAGGACCTCCTTCGAATGAATATTCAATAAAATCAGTTTTTTTCTCAGGTTTCCTTTCCTGCCAAACCTGTCTCCAGTCTCCGGCTCCAGTCGGGTCGATGATAGCCTGCCATTTCCCGTTAAGACTGGTACAATGCCTGGATGAAACATTAATCATTGCACTCTGGGCATATATTAAACTGAGACCTGAAATACTACTATAAATAAAGACTCCCAAAATCAAAAGCGCTTTAATTACCTTATTTTTCATAGGTTTCGTTGTTCTTCTCATTTTAATTTTTCTATTCTTGCAGCCCAACCTCCCCCGGGAGCCAGATGAATGTTCAATTTGATACCACCCGATATTTTTATCAGTTCCTTTTTATAATCGGTGCCATCGCGATCAGCATTAATCCCGTCTTTAAAGACAATAGCCTGATAATCGCCGTTGCCCAGAAATGAAAAATCAAGAGTCAGATCCCTTGCGGTCCAATTCGTCATTGCTCCGACAAACCAGGTATCTCCTTTTTTGCGTGCAAGAGCTACATATTCTCCCACCTTTCCGTCGAGCGCCACCGTAGCATCAAAAGTAGTTGGTACACTTGTGATAAAGTCAGTACATTCCTGCTCTTTCATGTAGATTGTCGGATTGTCAGAAAGCATCTGAAAAGGCGCTTCAAATACAACATACATGGCTAATTGCTGGCAGCGGGTACCCTGGCTCATGGGATTCGAGTTTATCGGCCTGAAGTTTTCCTTATTGGAATTTCTCATAGCCCCCGGAGTATAATCCATTGGACCTGCCATCATGCGCAGATAAGGAATACTAACTACATAACGCGGTTGATCCTCTATGGCCCACTTATAATTTTCCAATCCCTTGACACCCTCAAATCCAATTACATTCGGATAGGTCCTCTGCAGGCCCGTAGGCTTAAACACTCCGTGGTAATCAACCATCAAATGATAATCTGATGCTTTTTTAGCAATCTCATATAGCGAAGCCACCGCCAGCTGGTCATCACGATCAACAAAATCAATTTTAAATCCCTTAACCCCCATGCCGGAATACAGGGGAAAAACTTTATCCATCTGCTGTGTAATGGCATACCACGAAGCCCAGAGAATAACTCCCACACCTTTTTGCTTACCATAATCAATAATTGTCTTAAGATCAATATCCGGAGTTATTTTAGTCAGATCAAGCATTGGTGACCATCCTGCGTCAATAATTATGTATTTTATTTTGTTGGCAGCAGCAAAATCGATGTAATATTTATAAGTGGGAGTGTTCATACCTGCTTTAAAATCCACATGAGAAATATTACGGTCGTTCCACCAGTCCCAGGCAACCTGACCCGGTTCGACCCAGGAGAAATCAGTTAATCTCGAAGGGGATGCCAGTTTCTGAACCATATCAATGTTCAGCAGTTCTTTATCCTGATTACTTATAACAACTATTCGCCAGGGGAAATTACGTGTGCCATTGACCTTAGCAATGTAATCTGCTCTCCTGGTCGGTATATAATTTATGCCTCCGTAACCGCTCAGTTTTGCTTCTAACGGATAAGGAGCAAATACTCCCATAAATCCTTTATGGGTCTGATTAATATTCAGATACATACCAGGGTACTCCTCAAGATCGGCTTCCAGAATAACAACTTTTTTATTATTCCCGACATCAGCGAGTACCGGAAGGAAAGCCAGGGAATCAGTGGCAAATTTTGAAATATTGATCTCCTTATAAAGCGCTTCAAAAGATGAATTGAAAATTTTGCCATCCCTGTAATCCCACATATAAGGCACAAACACTTTCTGATCAGCAGTGAAATTAAAGTTAGCTTCTTCATTTTTCACAAGAAGTCCAGCTTTTCTCTTTGTAAAGAACCGGTATGCCACTCCTTCATTATATACCCTGAAAATCAATCCATAATCTCCTTTAAGGTTGATTGTAAACTGATTGCACTGATCATGTATGGTTGATTTTTTATAGTTGACTGCAGTGATCACATTGTCAATTCTATCAGTTTTTGTTGATAAAACCTTCACATTGACACCAAGGATATCTCCTCCTGTTAACTGAAGTGAAATTGAGGAAGGCGCAATAATCTGCTGTCCGTCAGACTGAACAGACCATTCGATTATAGCTCCGGCTTCAATATGCAGATTAATATTGCCACCAGGTGATTTTATCTCAAAAACTTTATTCTTCTGACCTATCAGTAGTGATGAACTCAGCAGAAGTAAAGCGGCTGATCCAATTAGTTTTTTATTCATATCAGGTATAATTAAATTATTGCATTTTCCTTCAGAGGGTCTTTTTATCTTTGTAATTCACCATTATCCGGATTGCCCGGCTGATCCAACAATTGGATGTATGTACTCGGTCCCAAATCTGGATTTTTCCATGACGACAATGCCCATACCACCTTTTTATCGGTAGTAACCTCGAACACCTGCACAGTTCCGGCCCATTCCTCTGTGTTTATATTCCCTGCACACCAGTTGGTTATTACAGTGTTTCCATTGGCAAGCCTGGTTGCAGTCTGGTTATTGTAAAGTTTGAAAGGTACATCTGCCTGTGTAAGTTCCCACACTGTTTCACCCTTCATATTAACCTCACGTGTATAACTCATGCCATCTCCGGAGATTAGTGTATTACCATTATGTAGTCTGATAGCTGACCAGGCAGAAGGAGCATCAACTGACCAGACCTCTTTCCCGTCAAGTGTGAATTCGACCACTTTCTTTTCGGCAAACAGACCAACCATAATTGTTTTATCAGCAGTTATACGGACGTGCCTGAATTGACCGTGGGTACTGGTTGCACTTGATGGAATTACAATTTCTTTAAGCAAGGTATTAGTGGCTGTGTTGAATATCAGCACTTTGCCTGGAAAACCATTTAGTACCATCAATACACTGTCTTTGCCTATCGGCTGGCAAGAATGGGTTTCAGTTCCTTCAGGGCAGATATATTGCCAGATGATATTTTTTCCGGGCGTTATAATTCCGGCTCCTGACATGCAGGCATAAACAATATTTCCATTGGAGAGCAGTGTCGCATCATCAAACTCCTGGATGCGTCCGGTGGCAGTTCTCTGTGGAATAGAGTACTGCCATACAACCCTGCCGTCGCGGACAAGAAACATTGACTGGGCTGTAGGGTTACGGATATCCCACTCCCCCACATATAAAAAAGGATGCTGAGCTAGTCCTTTCCCAGGAAGTTTATAATCCTTATTAAAAGTTTGAGCGACTGAAAAGAAACATAACGGAAAAAGTAAAGCTGAAAGTGTTAATCTTATTTTCATTTTTTTAGCATTACACATAGAAGTATTGGAAATGATCTTGAATTATTACGATTTTAATAACCATGAATTAAATTTATCCGTTTCAGGAAGAAAAGCCTTCCGATTACTTTAGATAATTTTGAATAAATGCCTCACGTGTTTTAAAAAAATCCTTTTCCCAGGTTTTAGCCAGGGCTCCTTCGGGTTGATGATGAGGCCTGTAAGGAACTGCATAAATGAACTTTTGACCCTTTGCCTGGTTAAGAGCTGCATAAACTGAGGTTGAAGGACAAACCATGTCAATTAATCCGATTTCTGCATAAATACTTGCTTTTGAATCTTTCAGGATATTTGCAGCATCAAAGTATGGCAGGGCTTTTCGCATTTCTTTTTTCAACGAATCCGATTCAAATGGTTGGGGCCATCCGCCCATGCGCCCAACAAGCGAGCCAAACCAGTCGCACATAGCAGGAACAATTGCAACAACTGCGCTTACTCTCGGATCGAGTCCGGCAGCGACTAAAGCCTGACCTCCTCCCTGGCTTTCTCCGATAACAAGAATTCGTTTTCCGTCCCATTCAGGTTGCGTGGTTAAAAAATCAATGGTCCGTAATAGACGCAGATACATTCCTCTGAAATAAACTTCATCCCTATTAGTTAAACCCTGGAGCCAATATGTTTTAAGATCACCCTTTTCAAGATCCTCATAATAGCTTTCCGGCTGATCGTCAAGCATCCCATGTGCATTAAGATCAAAACAAAGTGCACCTTTTCTGGCATACTTCATTGCATTTGCTGGTTCCGACCTGCACCACGAACCTTTAACTCCGGCAGCATGAACGAGCAGCACAATCGGAAGAGATTTCGGAGAAGCCTTCTCGGGTCTGGCAAAGTAACCACGCGCCGGTTTTGGCCCCAGACAATTTATCTCAATGTCTTCACAGATGAACCCCTTATCACTCTGGGTTCCCATAACTACAGCTCTTTTTATGTCCCATGGGAAGGCATTTAAACTTTTTTTCATATTGTTCCAATAGCGATCAAAATCCGCAGGACATCTTGCGCCAGGTTTTAATTTTTCAGGATCAATTAACATCCCCAAACCAGCATTTTTACCTGCTGCTTTTGCGTCTATAATAATTGAACAAGGCTTATCCGCCGAACCTTCATAAACGATAATACTGTCTTTGCCGATTATGATATTCTTTTGATCTATCAGCTGTGAATTATTTTTAAAAACTCTTACATGAAGAGTATCACCGGACAGATTTTCTGCAAAAGCTGTAACGGAAATTTTCTGACCTTTTGTGTAAATGCCTGATTTGTTTGCCTGGCTCAGAATAATATCCTGGCCTAGTACAATAAATGATAAACCCGAAAGAACTAAAGTAATAACTGATGATAAAAAGAATTTTTTCATTTTTAAAGCTTTAATTGATTTTTTCCTTTGTGTTACTTTGAGCTTTACTTCGTATTCCATAGTGGTTAAATGATTTATCTTTTACCGTTGAGGCACACAAAGGTTGACATTAAGTTTCACAAATGGCTTTATACTATTTCTTTCCAAAACGTTTAATTGCTTCAGTAATGATGGCTTCAGTAGCTGTTGCGCCTGAGCGGGTCGCTCCTGCTGCTTTCATTTTCAGCAGGTCATCAAGCGTTCTGACCCCTCCGGCACATTTTACCTGCACAGAGAGGCCTGAGTGCTTTCTCATCAGCTCCACATCCGCAAGCGTAGCACCTTTATAATTGTAATTACCATCTGGTTGTTTAACAAAGCCATAACCGGTGGAAGTCTTCACGAAATCAGCTCCGGCAAGGGTACAAATTTCGCATAACCGAATTTTATCGTCTGTTTTGGTAACAAAGTCAGTCTCAAAAATTACTTTGATAATAGCCTTATGTTTATGACAAACATCGGTAACTGCTTTAATTTCATCCTCAACATAATCCCAATCTCCTCCAAGGGTCTTGCCAATGTTTATTACCATATCGATTTCTTCCGCGCCATCGAGGCAGGCTTGTTCGGCTTCAAAGACTTTTACAGCAGTTGAACTGTTTCCATGAGGAAAACCTATTACACAGCCAACTTTTACCTGACTGCCGCTTAATTTGCCAGCTGCCATTTTTACTGCATATGGTTTAACACATACTGACGCTACATTATATTTCAAAGCTATCTCACACTGTTTCAATAGATCACTATCGGTGTGTGTGGGCTGAAGGATAGAATGGTCGATCATTTTTGCTATGTCTCTTACAATATTCATCCTTATAAATTATTATTAAATATTTTTAAAATTCTTATTTAAATTATTTACCAGTCGGGATATTCGTTACCTCATTCACAATTGATATATACAATATTATAAAATAATCTTATATTTTTAGGGTATATTTTTATATTTTACAGTCATTATCTGATTAAACCAACTAGTATGAAGAACATCAAGAGATTCCTGGTAGAACACAGGTTGAGAGCTGAAGATATTAATATTCAGAATATCGTCGATTCATTTTTATCAGAAATGTCAAAAGGACTTGAAAGTAATAACAGTTCTCTCAGGATGATACCTACTTATATTGAAGCTGACAACCATTTTAAGGTTGACCTGCCGGTGCTGGCCATAGATGCCGGCGGTACAAATTTCAGGGCAGCCATGGTTAAGGTAACCAATAGCGGAAAACTGGAAATCACTGATGTTGTAAATGATAAGATGCCTGGTCTGGAAGGCGAAATCTCAAAAGAGGAATTCTTTAATACAATAGCAGGTTACGTAAAACACCTTGCCGGAAAAACAGACAGGATTGGTTTTTGTTTTTCATATCCTTCTGAAATATTGCCAAACAGGGATGGCAGGCTTTTATATTTTTGCAAAGAAGTGCAGGCTCCCGGAGTGGTTGGCCAGCTGATAGGCAGGAATCTCCTCGAGGCACTGGGCATGCCTGAAAAGCAGATCGTTCTCCTGAATGATACTGTTGCAACCCTCCTTGCAGGGAAATCAGCTTCCATAGGACATGAGTATGAGACGTTTATTGGGTATATTCTTGGCACCGGGACCAATACCTGCTATAATGAAAATAACTTTAACATCCTGAAAAACAAAAGTCTAGACTTATCAAAAAGCCAGATAATAAATATTGAGTCGGGGAATTTCTCACTAGCTCCGAGGACTGATCTCGATCACCAGTTTGACAGTTCCACTACAAACCCTGGAAGTCATACATTTGAGAAAATGATCTCAGGCGGATATTTTGGTCCACTCTGCCTTCTGGCATTAAAGACAGCGGCAAGAGAAGGGTTTTTCACAGAAGCTGCTACATCCTGTTTATTGGCTCTTTCAGAATTATCGTCTGAAGAAGTCAGTTTCTTTATTGCTGATGCAAAATCAGGCTGCAGCCCCTTAAGCGCAATTATTAAAGATAAGGATGACGTTGAAGGATGTTTTCTGATTGTAAATTGCCTTCTTAACCGTGCTGCATTACTTGTTGCAGGAAATTTGGCTTCAGTAATCCTTAAAACAAATAAAGGCAAAACAAAAGAACATCCGATTCTCATAACAGTTGAAGGTTCCGTCTACTATAAACTTCATAACTACAGAACACTTATTGACAAGTATTTAAGATCATATTTATCAGGTGACAGGGAGCGTTTTGTAGAATTTATGGAGGTAAAGCAATCGAGCCTGGTTGGCGCAGCGCTGGCAGCTCTTATAAACTGAAACCTATATAAATTAAGCCTTCAACTCATCTGCAACAGGTCTACTGCGCCAGAAATTGGCCAGGACAGAACCAGTGACATTCATCAGGGGGCCGAAAATAGCAGGCGCCAGTCCGACTGTTGCAACTTTCCCCATCTGCAGGGCGAGCCCTGAAGCCAGACCACCATTTTGCATACCCACTTCAAAAGCAATGGTGCGGCGGTCTTTTTCAGGCATCCCCACCAGCCACGATAACCCGTAACCAAGAAAATAACCGGCAACGTTATGTAAAAGGCTCGTTACAAGCAGTAATGCTCCAACCTCTAGCAAACTATCACGTCCTGAAGCAGTTATGATTGTCACAATAACCGCAATACCAATCATGGAAATAAGTGAAAGAAGCTTTTCGGGATACTTATTATCTCCCTTTATAAAATAAGACAAAATTTTTGCCACGATCACAGGAAGAAAGAAAAACCAGAACATTGATTTAGCAAACTGAACAAGAAATGAGATGAAACCGGCATCTTTGGAATATACGTAAACCAGTGTGGTCAGAATAATAATAATCATATAAGAAAAAAGCTGGAATAATATTGATTTGACGGTTTCTTTTCCCTTTAAAAAAAGATTAAAGATAAAACCTGCAACTATGGGAAGGATAATCATATTCAGAATATCAAGCATCATGCTCCAGAACTTTACTTCAATGTACTGGCCTCCGAGCCACTTCATTAGAAGAGGAGTCATTAAAGGAGAGAGCAATGTTGAAATGGCGCCTACTGTTACTGCTAATGCTAAATTAGCTTTTGCTAAAAAAGACATAACATTCGATGCAAGTCCGCTGGGAACACAGCCTATTAGTATAATGCCAGCAGAAATTTCTGGCGGGAAACGAAACAGACTGGCAATAGCATAGCCTACTAATGGCATTATCATGTAATGAGAAAAGACCCCTACTAACACTCCCTTTGGCATTTTTATAACCCCTTTGAAATCCCTGAAACTCATTTGGGAACCCATGCCAAACATAATTAGCTGCAAAAGAGGTACTATAAGCCTTTTTAGCTGAAAATCACCGGCTGAAATGAAATACCGGGGATAGATCATAGAGACGATAACAGCAGTAAATATCCACAATGTGTAAGAAAAACCCCTTAACTTCTGAAATCCCCTAACCCCTACAGCCATTGTAATAAAACATGCAATAAGCAGGAATACGGCTGCAGATTTTCTATCCATCGAATATGATATGCCTGACGCTGTAATAAATAAAGCAGAAAAGATCAGTAGGAGCCTGGAAAAGTTATTCTTCATCCTGAACAAATGATTATGGATTAAATATACATAATACGGCTAAAATGGTGTTACATATTGAACATATTTAATACCAGCAATAATAAAATCAAAAAGAAAATTCTATCTTGGTTTCAGAATAAGAGTGAATAATTCTATCCACAAATAACTGATATTTTATGCATAATCTGAATCTATCGCGATCTTGCCTTATCCTGACTTTTTCTTTTTGTTTGCTTAATTTGTTTTACTGCAGCAAAGGAAGTGATCCTGCTCCTGAATTAAGCATTCAGGATGTTTCCCTGGTCAGGAGTGCAACAGATGCAACAATGATATTTCAATTAATTTTGAATAAACCGGCAACCGATGCAGTTTTTGTTGATTACAAACTGACCGATGGAACCGCAATTTCTCCAGGAGACTATGTGTCAGCATCTGGAACTGTAACTATTTCCAAAAATCAGACAGAAGCAACTATTACTGTTCTTATCAAAGGTGATCCTCTCGACAGGCGTCAGCCCAATCTGCAGTTTTCAATCAACCTGACAAATCCAAAATCCTGTACCCTGACAAATACCTCTGCAAAAGGTACTATAGTAACTGAAGACGGCACTTACCTTGCAACTGATAATACCGGGTACACTACCCCATTAACTTACCCTGGATATACTCTTGTATGGAGTGACGAATTCTCAGGTACCAGTCTGGATCTTAATGCCTGGAATCATGAGGTCGGCAACGGAAGCGGCGGCTGGGGAAATAATGAACTGGAATCTTACACAAGCAGTCTTAAGAACACATTTGTTTCTAACGGAAATCTGATTATTGAAGCGAGGAAAGAGACAATAGGAGCTTTTAATTACACTTCCGGAAGAATGACTACCCAGGACAAAAAGTCCTTTAAATTCGGACGGATTGATATCAGGGCAAAACTGCCGGTAGGTAAAGGGATGTGGCCCGCGTTATGGATGCTGGGAACAAACATAACCTCAGTGGGATGGCCTTCCTGCGGTGAGATAGATAATATGGAACTTATTGGAACTAACCCGGCAACTGTATATGGAACTATGCATTGGAGTGTTACCTCCGGGGCACATGCATCAAAAGGCTCAAATTATTCGTTGTTATCAGGAGATTTCTCAAAGCAGTTTCATGTTTTTAGTCTGATATGGACCGAGAATAATATACAATGGTATGTTGATGATCAAAACTATCTTGATCTTTCAGCCTCACAGACAGGAGCTGACAGTTATCCTTTCAACGCCGACCAGTTTTTCATATTCAATGTAGCCGTCGGAGGAAACTGGCCCGGATCACCTGATTATACTACAGAATTTCCTCAAAGAATGTTTGTCGATTATATACGTGTATTTCAATGAGCAGAATAATTGTAATAGGTAGTTCAAATACCGATATGGTAATAAAGACAGAAAAACTACCCTTGCCGGGAGAGACAATACTCGGAGGAGTTTTTCTTATGAATCCAGGAGGCAAAGGTGCTAATCAGGCTGTTGCAGCAGCACGTCTTGGAGGAAAAGTCACCTTTGTTACTAAAAGGGGAAATGACTTATTCGGGAATCAGGCAGTGGGTTTATTAATGAGAGAAGGTATTGATACTCAGTATATTGTTAAAGAT
>PMIJ01000112.1 GCA_003157015.1 Bacteroidales bacterium | reverse complement strand
TCAATTCAACAGGAGTTTAAAGCTGCAAGCGATCCGAAATATCTGAAAATATTTGGTGCCATTGCAGTCCTGATTGTACTGATAGCATCTATAAACTTTATGAACCTTTCTACTGCCCAGGCAGCAAAAAGAGCCAAGGAAGTCGGAATAAAGAAGCTCGGAGGATCAACCAGAGGAATGCTTGTAGCTCAATTCCTGACAGAGTCATTTATCCTTTCATTCACCTCCATGATCCTCGCTCTTGTTTTCATAAAAGTTACTCTTCCCTATTTCAATAATCTGCTCGGGACATCCCTCACACTAAATCTTCTTACAAACTGGTACACCATTCCAACCCTGATCCTTTTCTCTGTAGTAGTGGGGATTCTCTCAGGTAGTTATCCGGCATTCTTTCTTTCGTCTTTTAATCCATACGAAGTATTAAAGGGAAGCGTGAAGAACAGTATGAAAAACGGAAAGCTCAGAAGGGTACTGGTTGTATTTCAGTTCGCTGTTTCTATTTTGCTGATCGTTTGCACAATGGTTATGTACCGTCAGATTAATTATATGCTGAAAAAAGATGTCGGCTTCAACAAGGAACAGCTGATTGTAATCGACAGGGCCGATGCAATCGGACAGAAGATGAAATCATTTAAAGAATCAGTTAAAAGAATTTCAGGAGTTGAAAACATATCAAGCTCTACAGCCGTCCCGGGGCGCGTTAACAATAACAATGGTTATGGCCTCGAAGGAAGAAAAGATCAATCCTTCCTGATGGTCACAAACTGGGTTGATTATGATTATCTCGATACTTATGGTATGAAACTGGCTTCGGGAAGATCGTTCACTGAATCATTTTCAAAAGATAAAGAAGCCTGCCTGATTAACGAAAGTGTAGCAAAGAAATTTGATATTGCTGATCCTTTGAAAGCCAGGTTCATACAACCTGGAGACCCTAAAGACAGAAAGTACATTCCTGTTATCGGAGTGGTAAAAAATTTCAACTTTGAATCACTCAGAAATCCAATCGGCCCATGTATTCTGTTTTTCCAGTCAGAAAATTTTTTGTGGGGTTATATAACTGTCAGACTTAATGCCAGAAATTATTCCCAAACCATCAATGACATTGAAAAAGTATGGAAAGATTATGCGGTAAACACACCTTTGCAATACTATTTTGTTGATGCTGACTTTGAAAAGATGTACATCCAGGAAAAACAAAACGCAAAGATGGCCGTGATCTTTTCCATCCTGGCAATATTCATCGCTGCACTTGGATTATTCGGACTCACTTCCTTTACAGTTGAACAGAGAACCAAAGAGATCGGGGTAAGGAAAGCTATGGGTTCTTCAGTTACGGGAATCTATGTTGAAATATCACGCGAAATTGTCATCCTTGTTTCAGTATCATCGCTGATTGCCTGTCCTCTGATCTATTATATTGCAGAACATTGGTTACAGAACTTTTACTACAGAATAACTCTTGGTGTATTTAGTTTTGTGGCAGGTCTTACTATCGCTCTGGGGATAGCCTTAATAACAATAAGTTACAGAATACTAAGGGCAGCCAATGTAAATCCTGCAAAATCGCTTAAATATGAGTAGACTGATAAAGCTTCTTTTTAGCATCAAAATTATGTCTTATAATTATTAAGAATAAAAGGGAATCTTCTATCATTAATCTTTATAATTACTTGCTTATTTTTCCCACGGGGAATGAAGCGACTAATTTATAAGTTTATACAGGAATTGATCCTGGCTTAAGAATGAGAACGCCTAAAGCTGAAATTCAAAGCCAGGATGATTCTTGTATCATTTCGGCTTAGAGCATAAAATATAACTACAAGTTTGTATCTGGTTTAATGCTATATGCAATACCTACCGACAAAATGGATATTGCAAGAACCCTTTCCGGCAATGCTTGCCGATCATTTTATGCTCGAAGTCCTCAATTGTGAAATCACGCCTTTTAGTAGTGCTCTCACAGAAGAGCAAATCCAGCAAAATATGATCCGTGTAAAACCATTTACGCGAATAAAGTTTGAATCCTGGACTCAGGAATTTAATGATAAATACTTTGTTCCATGGATGTTTGGCAGGACAGGAGGCGACCCGATCCCTCACTGGACTGGATATTCAATCGGTTGGAGGATAGTTGAAAACTATATAAAAGCTCACACTGAAACCCGGGCATCATCTTTGGTCTTTACATCGCCTGAGATAATTGCAAGTTCTACGCCTGAATTAAAAAAATAGCACTATCTCATTAAATTTGCTTCCACTGGCCGTCGACAATTGAACTGGGTCACTTCTTCTGCCTTCGGGAACCTGTGAAATATCTCAACCGTACCTAGACAATTGTAGGCAAATTAATGATCATATTTCAATTAAATTCCAACAGGTCTTAAGTAAATAACTTCATTTGAAAATTGTCAATTTAACTGAATCACTGAAAACAAATGGTACTTACCGTCCATCTGGAATAAATTTCAGAAGGAAGTATTTTATTATATATATCATTTGTTTTTTTTGCAACTAATTTTATCTTTAATGGGTCTATACTCTGATCCGTTGAACCATTTTTGGCTATATGAAAAGCATGCTTAAGATCGCAGGATTATTTCTATTAATCCTTTCATTCAATATATTTAAAGTTTGTATGAAAGATAAACCCTTTTACAATTTGTAAATAAATAAAATTTAAGGAGTACAACCCATCCTGTTACTAGCCTTATGAAGATAAAAAGAATTGAATTTGCATTTTTATTATTGTTTGCTGTTTTTTTGCAGTCATGTGAATACAATCCGGTGGATGTATATGAACGTCCTGTTACAAAGGATGTTACGCCTCCGCAGATTCAAACTCTTATTCTGGATATTAATTATGATACGATTTTTCTATATTCTGAAAAAATCATAAACTTCAGATTTTCCAGTAGCAACCAGGAGATTAAGATGGTAAGATTTGTTATAGATAATGATCCGAAATTCACAGTATATTCAGATAATGGTACTTTCGATTTAACTTATGGAACTTTATCGGATGGAATGCATACAATGTTATTGGAAGTATATACCGCTTCCGGCTCTAATAGCATTGCAGAGCTTATGGGGGCGGAAGGATTCCTGTTCTCTAAATCATGGAAGGTTTTTGTTGACAGAAGTTATTATTCCAGAACAAAGGCATCTGTTTCAAATGGATATCTGAAACTTACCTGGCCAAAATACCGCGATTATGATTTTGAAGAATATGTTGTATCCCGTGTATTAAATTATAATAACGAAGTAGTGATTAAAAGGTTAAAATCTACAGAATTCGTCGATAGTTCCTATGTCGGAGAAGGAGGCAACTACATTGTGAGAGTCAATAATCAGAAAACCAAATTATTGGATTGGGGTAATATAGAATTGGCAAGAAATTTGCCTAAGTTAACGCTTCTGCCTACCGAGAGCGATCCGTTTATTTTAAAATGGGGGAAAAATAAATATTATAACGCAGTGGACACAATTAAACTTAGCCAGAGTCTGAATCTTACTTATAAATACGTGAATGTTAAAACAACCTGCGATCCAAATGATTCAATTTATGTTCTGGAAACAGGTTTTTTCGGCGACAAGGCTGATCTCATACTGAAATTTGTTCCAAAAAAAAGAAATATCAGGTATACTTTTGACTATTATCCGAATTTTGAATCACAATCCACAGTAATTCTTGGATTCCCTTTTATTAGGCCAAACACTCCTTTGACCAGCATAGATCAGGTAAGTCTAGACGAGTTTGTATACCTCGCGGGATGCGACAGTATAATAAGATATTCTGTTTCGGAGAAACGCACTGTAGAGCAATTAGGTTATAGGTCATCAGGATGCAGCAAGTGCGAATTTAACAATATAATATTCTCTTCTTCCGGTAAACATATAACCAATTATGTCAATTGCACCTCGGATCTGATGCTGGTGACATCAAGTAACATGCATAATTACATAATACGCGACCTGAAGCCGTTTTCAGGTCAAAATTACACTCCTGAAATTTTTACTTCCGATGTGGGTACTGCCATCGTTAATAAGGCCAATGGAGGATTTTTTGTCTATGATTTTAATTCGAACGCAGCTTTGGCTGCTTATCAAAAGACTATTTATGGAGGCAATGGGTTATCTATATCACCAAATGGTGACTATCTTCTTTTATTTGATGATTCTTTGCGGTTAGTCAGGTTTACCAATTCTCAGTTCACCAATATATGGAGTCATGATCGGTTTTATTATCCAAAATATTTTGGGTTTGACGGAGCAAACCCTGAGCAAATGTTTACATGGGACGGTACAACATTTTCTGTAAAGCTTTGTAATGATTTTTCAGATGTATATGAATTCTCACTTTCCGATAACTCTATATTGAATATTGATTTTTATAATAAAGAAATTCTCACATATAATTCAGGACATTTGTACGTAAAAAGCTATTTAAATGGCTCCTTAATTAAAGATCTTCCTATTAATACAGACGCGTCATTTAATAACAATTCCTTTTCTCTTATCAATCACACAATCGTCTCCCGGAAAGGTGTAATTTATTTTATTAAATAGTTTTGATAATGATAAAAAGAGTTCTGATAATCCTGTTTTTACTGATTTCCTTCATTAGAGCCAATTCACAGGAATTCAACTTTGGATTTCAATCCGGAATTGGAACATACTCAATGAAAGGGCTGAAAAATATTAATAGTGAAGTGCCACAGGGATTACCTTTTGATACAAAACTTGTAGCTGATTTCCCGGCATATTTTTATTTCCGGCCAACAATGTTAATCAGATTTAATAATTTTTGTTTAGGGTTGGTTTATTCTTTTCAATCCACCGGTTCGCGTATCTCAGCAAAGGATTATTCGGGGGAGTATCGTTTTGATATGAAAGTTAAGTCAAATGCTCCGGGTATTTATTGTGAGGTAACGCTATCGGCTGTAGACAATTTTAGATTCAATTTATATTCAATTATCGGACCGTCATTCTCAAACTTGGAAACTAAAGAATACTTTAATGTGGCAGATACAGTGTTAAGAAATGCTAATTATAAATTTAAAGCTCAGAATTTTTATATTGAACCGGGTATTAATTTTCTTCTTCCTTTAAAAGCATTCAGTTTTGGAATAAACCTTGGATACCTGGTACAATTTGGCGATCAGGCTTTTTATACTGGTAACAATAAAAAGAACATATTATTCGATACTAAAAACCAGGTTTCTGTAAAACCTGATTGGGATGGGATAAGAATTGGATTATCAGTTTTCTATAATCTAAGTAATTGAAAACCTGGTTATGAATGTTAGTCCCTTTTACAAACCGGACAACATATTTCTGATTTAGTGTTGTTAAGTACTTGTTTGTCGTTGCTGACACCTGACTTTCGGACACGGACAAGATGAAAAGTGCAACATTGTCATTGAGAAAAAACATATATTAGTGATCTGATTTTATATTTCCTATATTTGGTATGTATTCATTTACAGAACACAAGCCTCATTATATGACCGGCCTGATAAATAAGTGGTTAAAAATCAGATACCCTCAGAATTTTATTATAAAGAATCCCTTAACCGGGACTTTTTTGATCGCCCTGTTTGTTTTTGGGTTCGCGGTTCTATACAAACCGTTTAATGCGCATGCTGCGAAGGCTTTGAATTTTGGAGCAACCATGGCCGTTTATAGTTTTTTATCCGGTTTTTTCATATTCCTGTCCATCAGGCTTCTGAAAACTTTCAGATACTTTTCAGACAGCACCGACTGGAACATTTTCAAAGAGCTTTTATCTGTTTTTATTGTCCTGCTGGCCTTAGGCATCGCTATTTATCTGCTTGGCTTTATTATTGAACCATCTGCATACAGACTAAATATTTCAACTCTTCTGAATTCGTTAAAAGGAGCTTTTTTAACCGGTATTATTCCTCTGTTTTTTTTTACAGCAACCAATTATCGTTACCTTTTGTCGGATAACATAAATCAAACTGAAGATAGTGTTGTCCGACCAGGATCAAAAAGCCAGCCTCCAGAAGATCTTATACAAATCAGCTCCCAGCTGAAAAAAGAAGAACTGAGCTTTTACCCGAGCCAGTTTTTGTATGCCGAATCAGACGGAAACTATGTGGTTTTTTATTTAAATATAAATAACCAGGTAAAAAAGGAGATAATCCGTAATTCGATAAACAATATTGAACAGCAGTTATCGGGAATTCCTTACATCTTACGGATACACAGGGCATTCATTGTCAATCTGAAAAAAGTCAGGAGCAGACAGGGAAACACCCTGGGTTACCTGATAAAACTTACTGAATCGGAATTTAAAATCCCTGTTTCGAGAAAAAACACAAAGGTTTTCAATAACCTTCTTGCCCTCTATCATAACTAGGAAGATACCGTCCATCACAAATTATTGCAGCCCGTAACAGGTATTGTCCATATCTTTTTCCTGCAATAACAGCGGGTAACAAATCCTTGCCATATATCCCAGATAGTTGGAGCGAACGCTCTTAATGCCTCACTTTGCGCAAGTAATTGCTAATCTAATTTCAACTAATCATTAAAACTATGAAATCATTTTTGGGAAACGTGGAAGTCAAAAAGTGCCTGATGCTGATATTCTCAATTGCAACAATTTTTACTGCGCTGCAGGGACAGGGTCAGCAAAAACAATTCATTAAAGGACAATTAAAGGATCAGGTAAACAACCAGCCTGTGGCTTATGCTATTGTTGCATTGCGCAGATTATCAGATTCAACTCTTATTACGGGAACTGCTACTGATCAGGACGGTGAATTTATTCTCGAATCGGTCGCTCATGGAAAATATAGCCTTATAATTAGCGCCATTGGATATAATGGTGTATCAAAGAATATCGATTTGATCAATGACTATAATACCGGGATTATTCTGTTGCAGGAAAAATCATTGACCCTGGGCGAAATTGTTGTTGTCGGAGAAAGGATTAAAGCCAAAGCCGAACCGGATAAAACAACCTATTTCCTGAATAAAAAAATGTACGATGCCTCGAATAACGGGGTCGATGTATTGAATTTTATCCCGGGTGTGAATGTTGATTTAATGAAGAACATTTCGCTGGAAGGCAGCCAGAACATAATTATTCTGGTGGACGGTAAAGAGCGCGACAGGAATTATTTAAGCCAGTTAAATGCCGCACAGATCGATAAAGTTGAAGTTAACAATACTCCCGGGGCGGGTTATGATGCAGGCATTACCGGAGTCATTAATATTATACTTAAAAAAGATAGAGAATCAGGCATCAGCGGACATATTCATGCAGATATACCGACCTCGGCATCTGTGATTTATTCTTTTCCAGATTACAGCTTTAATTATAGCACCCGCAAACTTAATTTATATACTTCATACAATGGTGCATTCAGTTATTTTGATATATCCGGAAACAATGACCGCAATGTTCAGAACGAAATGGGGACAATGGAGATAAAATCCGTCCAGTCTGAAAGGCAAAAAGACTGGTCGCACAGATTTCATTATGGATTTGATTATATGTTAAACGATAAGAATCAGATTAATTTCTATGCTTTTTATAATCCTTATTCAAATGAACTTAATGGAAATGTCGGAACACAAGTCACAGGTGATGTTTCAGGTATTCAGCATTGGTCAGCATCGAAGAAAGATGCAGATATTAACCGTTCTTCATTCTACTCTCTTTTTTACAAACATCTTTTTAATAAACCGGGAAGCGAAATCGCATTTGATCTGAACTATTTCAATTTCAGGGCAGTGAACACCACAACCTATACTTCTATTGATAGTTTGCCGGGCAATTATCAGGCAAATCAGGTAAATACTGTTAAGCCGGATCAAAACTCCTTTAGTCTTAAGATTGATTATAGTTCACCGGTCGGTCAAAAACTCAAATTTGATGCAGGATTAAAAGCTAAATCACAAATAATGCAAGACAGGAAGACCGACGGATTTAAATATGATGAAAGTATTTTTGCATTGTATGGAACAATTACCTACAGTTTTGCAAAATTTACACTCAATACAGGACTGCGAGCCGAAAAATCAACATCGGGGCTAACCAACGGATTTAATACCAATGTTTTTGCTTTATTGCCGGATGCATCGATAAACTATAAACTTACTCCTAAGCAAAACATAAAATTATCATACAACCGTACTGTTTATCGTCCAAACATATATGACTTAAATCCTTCCATTTCCATTGATGACCCTTTTACCGTCGTGATCGGAAATCCTGACCTGAGACCGGAATTCCAGCAAAATTTGTCAGTTGATTACTCGAACAACATCGGTAATAATTATATTTCATTTAAATTATTCTATAAAGACAGAACCAATGCCATTAATCATTATACTTTTATTAATGATACAGGGATTATTGAAACCAGGGTGGCCAACCTGGGAAATATTCATGAGCTGGGCATTCAGATGTCGGGAGCGTTGAAGATCCAAAAGGCTATTGCCATAAATCCATATATTAAGCTGTCAGAAATACTTACAAGTCCTGATAATCTTGCCGGACAGTATGATATAGTTAAAAGGCATCGTATTGCTTTCGAATCAGGGTTGTCAGCTATTGTGACTTTCAAATACGATATTGTTGCGTCGTTACAATTTCAATATATGAGTCCCAAAATTGATATCCAGAGTTTGTTTTTCAGCGATGCTCTTTATTTTATTTCAGTTGAAAAATCATTCAGTCAAAAATTCAAAATTGGGATTACCAGCGCTCTTCCGTTTACTAAATTGTTCACTTATGAGGGTACGGAAATCAAGGGCATGAATTTTTACAGCCGTTCGGAAGGAGACGTAAGATTATCTGCAGTGCCTGTCTGGTTGAAATTTACTTATCAGTTTAATTCAGGAGAAGCGATTCATAAACTAAATCGCACTAGTGAAGATGTAGATAACATGCCAAAGAAAGGGTTCTAGGGTTATCTCACCTGGGTCTCATTCCGCTGGCGAAACCGGGCCTCTGCCTGGAACTGAAGAATTTGAATATGCGACTATTGACTTGACTTATATTAATTCATAAATTTATGCTGAAATTCTGCGAATATGGTTATCAGAAACGACTATCTTATTCTTTCATTAGCTGCAGTTGGCATACTCGACCTGATATTTAATAAGAAGGTGACAGTTCCTTTAAAAATATAGTCTGCTCAGTAATTGCTGCCTGAAAAATTTAATAATTACACAAAATGAAAAAAAGCAATATCTCGAGACGGAAATTTATTAAAACTGCAAGTGTTGCAGCAGTTGGATCCACATTCATAAGCCTGAACAGTGTTTATGGAAAGGAAATTTATGCCGGGGACCGAAAGGAAATTGTCAGTATTGTAAGAGTGAAAGATGGAAATATTTCAAAAGCTGTTGAAGAGGCTATAGATCTCCTGGGAGGAATAAAAAGTGTGACAAAAGGGAAAAACAGTATTTTACTCAAACCAAATCTCGTTGCTCCTGATATACGTTGCACAACAAAACCTGAAGTCGTACAAGCAGTTGCAAGATTGCTGCAAAATGCCGGTAAAGAAGTAATGATCGGAGAAGCATCTGCTGCAGCTGAATCATTCAATGTGATCGGGAATGAAACATTCAGGACCAGGAAGAAAGAAATTCTTGACAGGATGCAACAGCACGTATTTGATAGACTAGGCTATACAGTAATGGCTAAAGCGATGAAAATTCCACTGATAAATCTGCACTCGGGTGATATCGTTGAAGTGGCGCTTCCTGAAGGATTTGCTGCAAAATCAGTGAAGATTCATAAAGTGCTTACCGAAGTGGACCTGGTTTGCTCCATACCGATGATGAAAACTCATTCGCTTGCAACAGTGACCCTGTCTATGAAAAACCTGATAGGCCTTTATCCGGGAACCGAATACTATTCAGTCAGGTCGTGGCTTCATGACCGGGCAGCTGAAAAGGGATCGCCCGGAGTCGCTTTTGAAGTAATTGATATGAACAGAGCCGTTAAGACAGGCCTATCAGTAATCGATGCCTCAACTGCCATGGAGGGAAATGGTCCGTTCGGAGGTCCTCTTGTTGACATGGGATTAATAATAGCCGGAACATCTCCCCTTGCAACTGATATGGTCGGATCTGCCTTAATGGGATTTGAATTTAATTCAATTCCTGCTATAAATCTTGCACATAAGTCAGGGATGGGACCAGCAGATCTGGATGAGATTGAAATCCGTGGTATACCAATTGAGCGTGTTGCACGAAAATTCGTGAAACCTTTTGTTTCGAAATGGACCGATATCAATAAATTCTGGGGTATCAAAGAATTGTAGAAAGACTGTTTCACCAGACTCAACCTGAAAAATAATTAGCAAACTTATTCCCAGTTGTCACTATAACTGATTGCTCTTGCGGATGTTAAAATAATTTTTTAATTTTATTACTCTGATTCTGCAATCTTTAAACTAAACATTATGAAAAACACGATGCACGTTCTATTAGTTAGTGCAATTATTTTTGTATTGGGAGGATGCGCTCCTGTTCAATTTTATTCAAACAAGGCTCTTACTGAAAAATCAGGTTTGAAGTATTATACCGTTAAACCATTTTTACATGTTGAAAGAGATCCTGAGACCGGCAGAATTGTAAAAGCGACGGTTATTTATCTGCCCGATCTGGCAAATCCCCAATATATGATACTGCGTGAAGGATTGAATTCACGAAAAGTCAATCTCAAATTTACAAATGGGTCCATTGATAATTTTGGATACACTTCCACCGGCAAGGTAGGCGAGTCTGTCGATGCGCTGGGTGCGCTGCTTACAAAAAGTACCGACGCATTGACAGACCTGAATGCATTAAAAAGCATGCAGCCTGTGAAAGCTTCTTCAAATACAGTTGAATTGTATGAAATCATTTTTGGAGCCGATAAAACAACTCTCAGGGAAGTGACGATAGGAAAGGAGTGACATAACACAACAAAAACAACCTTTGCATGTTAATATTAACAAAACGCTACAATAAAGAACTAGTATTAATTCATCTTTTATCAGTATTTACCATGGGCAAAATAATTAAAAAATTCTCTTTCATCACTTATTTATTGATCTTCAGCCTTGGGTTGACCGCAAATAATCCTCTAGCTACAAAGCAACAAATAGAAATGTTTAAGAGCTCCAAAACATGTGTTGTAGTGGAAAGCGGAGTTAGCTTTTTTAATGCTCCGGTTAAAGATGCAATTCAGAAATACTGGAAAGTTACCGGGTATGAATTTATCGATCAGGCAGAGTTTGAAAAACGGAGAAGTGACTCTAAGTATTCTTTTATTGTGCTTATGCAGGGTGAATATGATAAGGATCCTGGTGGGGTAAGTTACAGTTTTATTAGCCTGGTTCTTGGTGATGCGTCAGGGAATCTGACAAAAATGCCTGAATTTTGCAGCGTCCCTATTTCATATTCCGGTGATCTGGATGCTGATTATGAATATGTAATTCCAGCCATAATAAAATTCATACAGATACATCTGAAAAATCTTGAGAAGGATCGGTTTCCAATATCATTAAATGGATTGAGATACTACGACAAATCAGGTTTCAAGGACAAGGTTTTGTTACTAAATAAAGATAAAATGGCGCCAAATGCCGATTCACCTGAAAAGATTAAGGCTGCATACCCCTATAATTTTAAACTTCTTACCATACCACAGATACAGGAGGAACTGACTGCCGGTTCTACCGGTAAATTTTTCCATTTTCACGTAGGTCCTGCCAAAGATGCGGGTTCCGGAAAATGTTTCGATATGTTATTTGATTCTGAAGGCAACCTGTACTATTTTAATTTCAGAAAGATCACCAACGATAATCCAGACGGTTTTAATCTTAATGATTTCAAGAACATAATTTAAGCCGGTTAAATTATTCTGAGAATGTCTCTGATCAATATTCTGAACTCAGCAAATGAATGAACAAATTCATTCAAAACATGTTTGAGATTATATTCTGTTGTCATTTAATTATTCTTATAATACAAAATCTGACAGTTTAACTAACCAGCATAATTTGGTTCTCAAATACGGTATATAGACTAAAATTAAAACTTATTCAGGCATGAAGTATAATCAACTAGGTAAAACAGGTGTCCTGATTTCAGAGCTCTGCCTCGGGACTATGACATTCGGTGGAAAAGGTTATTGGAAAGCAATCGGGCAACTGCCCGAAGATGAAGTGACGTTACTGCTAAAAACAGCAATTGATAAGGGCGTTAATTTTTTTGACACAGCCAATGCCTATTCAGAGGGTTTGGCTGAAACACTTTTAGGTAAAGGCTTAAAAAATCTCGGGATTTCAAGGCAATCAGTATTTATAGCAACCAAGGTAAGGCTCAGAATGGGAGAGGGGCCAAACCAGGTGGGCTTGTCTAAACTTCATATTCAGGATTCGGTTGAGGACAGCCTCAGGCGTCTTGATCTTTCCCACATAGATATGTTGTATATTCATGGAGTTGATCCTGTAACGCCCATAGAAGAAACGATGAGAGGGCTTGAAGATGTTGTAAGATCAGGGAAAGTGAGGTACCTCGGAGTTAGTAATCATCCGGCCTGGATGGTTATGAAAGCGAATAGTCTCGCCGGACATATGGGCTGGTCAAAGTTTGTTGCTTCCCAGAATTTTTACAGTATTGCCAGCCGTGACATTGAAAGAGAAATAGTGCCGATGGCACTCAGTGAAGGAATCAGCATTATGCCATGGAGCCCTCTGGCAGGAGGTTTTCTGTCAGGGAAATACACCAGGGATATTAAAACAACCGGAAGCAGCAGAAGGGATAATTTCGATTTTCCTCCAATTAATAAAGACAAAGCATTTGATATAATTGATATAATGGCAAAAATAGGGGAACACCACAATACTTCAGTTGCAAGGGTTGCTTTAGCCTGGACCATAGGCAGGCCAGGTGTTTCAAGTGTTATTATCGGAGCAAAAAACCAGGAGCAGCTCTTGGATAATCTGGCTTGCACACAATTGGAGCTTACCGCCGACGAAGTGAAGGAACTTGATACAATAAGCGCCCTTACTCCCGAATATCCAGGATGGATGGTTGACAGGCAGTTAACCGGACGGTTCCCGGAAAACAAATAAGGTTAAGGTCAAGGTTAAGACTCAACCTCTGCCTCAACCTTAACCTCACCTGGTTGTTGCTGAAATTTACTTCTCCACTCTGTCCTATTGAAGGTTATTAATTTAAATGACTATTTTTGCACACTTTTCCTCCCGAGTGGCGGCAAGTAACAATTTCTATCAGAAAATCTAATGCATGATTACAGCATCAAATATTAGTATCCAATTTGGAAAACGCATATTATTCCAGGATGTTAATCTCATTTTTACCCCTGGCAATTGCTATGGTATTATAGGAGCGAATGGGGCTGGTAAATCAACATTTTTGAAAATGCTCTACGGCGCTGTTGATTGCCGTACCGGATCAGTTTCCTTTGGACATGGAGAACGTTTGTCTGTCCTGAAACAGGACCACTTTGAATTCGACGAATGTATTGTCCTCGATACAGTTATGATGGGCCATACACAGTTGTGGAGTATAATTAAGGAAAAAGAAAGTCTTTATTCAAAAGCCGATTTTTCAGATAAGGACGGATTAAGGGCATCAGTACTGGAAGAGAAATTCAATGAACTTGACGGATGGAATGCTGAAAGTAATGCGGCAAGTTTGCTGAGCGGTCTTGGAATTATAGAGGAACAACATCATAAGTTATTAAAAGAACTTACAGGGAAAGAAAAAGTGAAAGTGCTTCTTGCCCAGGCCCTGTTTGGAAAACCTGATAATCTGTTATTGGATGAGCCCACAAATGACCTTGATCTTGATACCGTAAACTGGCTGGAGAATTATCTTTCTGAGTTTGAAAACACGGTTTTAGTAGTGTCACATGACCGGCATTTTCTTGATTCGATATGCACACAAATCATCGATATAGATTTTAGCAGAGTGCAGCAATTTTCAGGAAATTACAGCTTCTGGTATGAATCGAGCCAGCTAGCTCTCAGGCAACAACTTGCCCAGAACAAAAAAGCAGAAGAAAAGAAAAAGGAACTTCAGGAATTCATTGCGCGTTTCAGGGCAAACGTAAAGAAGTCAAAGCAAACGACAAGCCGGAAAAAAATGATCGAGAAACTAAATATTGAAGAGATTAAACCTTCTACACGTAAATATCCCGGTATCATTTTTACTCCGGGCCGTGAACCCGGCAATAGTATCCTTACAGTAAAGGGACTAAGCGAAACTATTGATGGAAAACTCTTCTTCAAAGACCTTAATTTTACAGTCAACAAGAATGATAAAATAGTATTCCTGTCAAGAGACTCCCGGGCCATGACAGCCCTGTTTGAAATTCTGAAAGGTCACGAACAGCCTGATCATGGTTTATTCGCATGGGGACAGACAATTGTAAAAGCTTATCTTCCTCTTGAAAACGAAAAGTTTTTTGAAAAGGATATAAGCCTGATTGACTGGCTGGCTCAATATTCGGAGGAGACCAGTGAGTTGTATCTGAGAGGTTTTCTGGGAAAGATGCTTTTTTCAGGAGAAGAGGCGAACAAAAAAGTGAATGTGCTTTCAGGAGGAGAAAGAGTCAGGTGCATGATAGCACGCATGATGATACGAAATGCCAACGTAATGCTTCTTGACAGCCCTACAAACCACCTGGACCTTGAGTCAATCCAGGCATTCAATAATACTTTAATAAGGTTTAAAGGAAATATTTTGATGTCTTCCCATGACCATGAGTTTATTCAGACCGTATGTAACCGGGTAATCGAAATCGGACCGAAAGGGATGATTGACAAACAGATGGAATATGATGAGTATATTTCAGATGAAACTCTTACAGAAAGGAGAGAGAGTTTATACTNNTATAAGCAAGCTTCAGTTCTATAGTAGTCTTTGTAGTTCCTGACATATTAGCATTTCTCTGATAGCCGTTTCCTCCATAATCCCTGCTACCACCCATTCCCCCTCCGCGCATTCCGCCACCACGCATTCCTCCGCCACCACCCATTCCACCTCCACGCATGCCACCGCCACCGCCCATTCCTCCACCACGCATGCCTCCTCCTCTGCTTCCTGCACCATTGCCGGAATCATTATTTGAT
>PMIJ01000208.1 GCA_003157015.1 Bacteroidales bacterium | reverse complement strand
ATCCGTGTATTGATCTTTCCAAAGTCGATGCCATGATAAATATGGATATGGTTGGCAGGTTAAATGAGACAAATAATATGGAGATCGGGGGAGTTGGCACTGCCACCGGTTTAAAAGAACTGGTTTATGCAAACAGCGATACTTCTGTCATTAAGCTGACACTTTCTCCGGAAGGATACGGTCCATCCGACCACTCTTCTTTCTACGGGAAGAACATTCCGGTTTTATTCTATTTTACAGGTGGCCACATGGATTATCATACACCTACCGACACCTGGGAAAAAATAAACTACAAGGGTATGGTGGAGATTTCTGCTCTTATTTTCAAAGTGGCAGAAGCGCTTGCCAATGACAGTGCAAGGCTGGAGTTTAAAGAAGCCGGCCCTAAAGAAGAAGTAAACAGGTATCCGAGAAGAAGAGGCGTCACATTGGGAATTATGCCCGATTTCGCCGGAGTTATTAAGAACGGACTGCGGGCTGATTTCGTAACACCGGGTAAACCTGCAGCGCTCGGAGGAATGCAAAAAGGTGACATTATCACTTTCATTAATGGGAAACAGGTTAATAATATCCAGGATTATATGTTCAGAATGGGTCAGCTCAAACATGGACAGACCATCAGTGTAGAAGTTTTACGGGGGGATAAAAAAGTGGTCTTAGTGATACTTATATAAAGGAATATGCGTCTAAGTCTATATCTGAAATTAAATATTTTCCAAAATGAAAAAATTTATATTGTGGTCTCTCGCCTTCCTGATAACAATTTGTGCTGCATTCTATCAACGTATGACCGGTCCTACATATCCAAAGAGAATAAAAATTACTGTTAATAATTCAGTTCACGAGCTGAAGCTGGTGCGAACCCTGAGTCTGGCTGAAAAGTCTGAACTCAGACTTGACCTGAGCAATTCAAATATAACTGCTAAGCTGTTCTTTAAACAATACAGGTCCGATGGCGACTATCAGTCAACTATGTTTATTTACAGGGACGATCAAAAGCATCCAGGATTTTTTGCTGAGGTTCCGCAACAACCTGTTGCCGGAAAACTGCAATATTACATTGAAATAACCGATTTGAACGGAACTCAGACATATCTCAAAGATACTCCGGTAGTTATCAGATTCAAAGGTGACGTGCCGGCATTTGTCCTTGTTCCTCATATACTTTTAATGTTCATTGCGATGCTTTTCTCAACGCTTGCCGGCTTAATGGCAATTATTAAATATCCTGCTTACAAAAAATACGCACTGTGGACTTTAATACTATTCATTGCCGGAGGCATGGTGCTTGGTCCAATGGTTCAGTATTTTGCTTTCCACGACTTTTGGACCGGAATCCCTTTCGGATGGGATTTAACTGATAATAAAACGCTTATTGCATTAATATTCTGGATCTTAGCTGTCGTAATGAACAGAAAAAAGGACAAACCGGCCTATACAATACTGGCCGCAGTTATATTGCTTCTGGTATTTTCCATACCCCACAGCCTTTTCGGTTCAGAGTTTAATTACTCCACCGGTCATGTTACCCAGGGAATAATTATTAACTTTTTCTGAAAATTCTTTTAAAATTTCTTAAATTGAGTGCAGCATTTAAAAATTTACCACGTCTATTGGTTATAAAATTAATAGAAGGTGGGTGCAGCAACACATATAAAAACTAGTCTTTACGTAAAGATGGCAAATGTAGAAGCGGCATTCAGAAACCTGCACCAGGATCTTTTGGACGGGTGCAAAATCGGAGATCAGAAAGCGCAGTTTCAGATTTACAAGTTGTACTACAAAGCAATGTACAATACAAGTCTGAGGATTGTAAATGACACAATGGAAGCAGAAGATATAATGCAGGAATCATTCCTGTCGGCCTTTGAAAAAATTGATACTTATTCGGGTACTGTAAGTTTCGGTGCATGGCTTAAGAAGATTGTCGTTAACCGTTCGCTCGATGCCCTGAATAAAAGAAAAGCGGTCTTTGAAGATATTGAGTCGCATGTTGGTATTAGAGATGACAGCGGGGATGATACAGCCAGATATGAGGAAATAGATGTCAGGGTTGAAGAGGTTAAAGAGGCAATTGAGAGACTTCCCGATGGTTACAGAGTCATACTCTCACTATACCTTCTCGAAGGGTACGACCACGATGAAATTGCGGAAATACTTTCGATTAACAGCAGTACATCACGATCTCAACTGTCAAGAGCAAAACAAAAATTAATCGGGGAATTAAAAGGAAAATGAAAAACTCAAGGATATGAAAAGCATTGATGACATAATCAGGAACAATAAGGACTTTTTCGAAGATGCTGAACCATCTGCCGGTCACCTGGAAAGATTCAGCAGAAAGCTGGAAAACAGATTTCAGGTAAAAACTGTTACAAGAAGCATCGTGCCTTACCTTTTAAAAGCTGCAGTTGTTACCCTTCTGATTACTCTCTCATCACTGTGGACCTGGGACCATTTTATCAGGCCAGGCAGAAACAGGATGACACTCGGACAGGTTTCTCCTCAATATAAAGAAGTTGAGAACTATTATGTTCACCAGGTAAACCTTATGGAAGGTGAAATCGTAAATGTGGATCTCAAAAGTAATCCCGCACAGAAAACGATGCTGATGAAAGAGATGAAAAGTATGGATTCAACCTATGTCTCCCTGCAGAGAGAACTCAAGGCAAACCCAAACGATGAACGAATAATAAATGCAATGATTGAACATTATCAGACTAAACTGGAGGTCATGACATATATTGTAAATCAGCTCAAAACAATCAGGAATGATAACCATAACAAGAAAGAAAATGAAAAAACCAATTTATAAATCAGGAATGTTCTTCTTAATATCACTCTTTTTAATTTCTTCGGCATTACCTGCAGAGGAGTTAACGAAGGAGATCCATAAGGAGTACACTGCGGGAACAAAAACCCTCGATATCAACAACAAGTACGGCGACGTAATAATTCAAAGCTGGGATAAGGACCAGATTGTCATCGATGTGAAAGTAACTGTTAACATGTCTAATAAGGAAAAAGCTCAGAAATACCTTGACCAGATTGATGTTCAGTTTTCTGAAGGAACAAATGTGATTTCCGCAAGAACTGTTATCGAGAACAACTTCAATTTTAACGGGTGGGGTGAATCAAAAAAATTCAGCATTGATTACAATATAAAAATGCCGGTTGGTACTGATCTTACGCTCGCCAATAAATACGGGAATACCGAGATAGATGAACTTCACGGCCTGATGGATCTGGATATCAAATATGGAAATATTACTGCCGGAAAACTTACCAGGGGCAATATCAAGCCACTGAGCCGGCTTAACCTGGCATACGGAAAAGGTACGATTAATGAAACAGGTTGGTTCAACCTGACTGAAAGATATGTCGGATCAATGGAAATAGAAAAAAGCCAGGCACTTCTTCTGGATAGCAAATATTCAAAGCTGATTCTGGGAGAAACAAGTTCGGTTGTAGGAGAAACCAAATACGACAATATAAAAATTGAAAATATTAAGAACCTTGTTCTTGAAAATGGATACACGGAGGTAACTATCGGAGAACTGACAAAAAAGTTGAGCTATACAGGCAGCTATGGCTCGTTTTCAATAGACCGCATCACTGCAGGTTTTGAATCAATTGATATTGAAACTCACTATATGGGTGTCAATCTTGGAATTGAAGAATCAGCAAGCTATAAGCTCGAGGCAAAAGTATCGTACGGCGGACTGAAATATAATGAAGATGGTTTTAAAAATCAAAGACGCATTGTGGAGAATAATTCAACGGAATTGTCAGGAACAGTAGGAAAGGAAGAGAACCCATCATCAAAAGTTAATATAGTTGCATCATATGGTACAGTAAGGCTCAATTAATAAATATCTTACTAATAATAACTCAGGCGGGAATGTAGTAACATTTCCGCTTTTTTTTTTGCAACAATTCCATCAAAATACTGTCTTTAAGCTGAAGACTACAAGGAGTAATTGGTTCTCTGTGCCACTCTCCCGCCTTGCGGGACAAGTTGTGTCAGTTCTTGCTATTACGGCCTATTGCCAACTGCTCTTTGACTATTTTACACCTTCATCCTTAAAGACAAAGATACCTTCTTTCCCATCTGCTGTGGCAAATCCTCTGAACATACCGGCCGAGTTGAATGGCATGGAAATATTTCCGTTTTTATCCAAACAAATAACGCCTCCGCTCCCACCAGCCTTTACAAGCTTATCATTTACAACCAGTTCTGAAGCCTCCTTTACAGAGAGCCCTTTATATTCCATTAATGCAGAAATATCATGAGCAACCGTATACCGGATGAAATATTCACCATGACCAGTTCCTGAAACGGCACAAGTTTTATTATTTGCATAGGTGCCTGCACCAATTATGGGTGAGTCGCCTATCCTGTTGTATCTCTTGTTTGCCATACCACCAGTGGATGTTCCGGCAGCAAGGTTTCCACTTTTGTCAAGAGCACAGCATCCAACAGTACCGTTTTTTTCCTTTTTTAACAATTCCTGGAGCTCGTTAAATCGCTTTTCAGTATAAAAATAAGAAGGGGGGACGATTTCAAGGCCCTGTTCTTTAGCGAACTGTGAAGCCCCAGATCCGGAAAGCATCACATGCGGGGAATTTGTCATAACCCTTCTTGCGGCCGTAATGGGATTCTTTATGTCAGTAACTCCTGCCACAGCTCCTGCCGCAAGATTTGATCCATCCATAATTGCTGCATCAAGCTCATTCCTTCCCTCGTGAGTAAAAACCGCACCCTTTCCTGCATTAAAGAGTGGATTGTCTTCCATAGTTTTTATAGTCTGCTCAACAGCGTCGAGAGCTGATCCGCCTTCAGCAAGAATCTTCTTTCCGGTTTTAATTGCTGTTAAAAGCGATTCCCTGTATTCCTTTTCCAGCTCAGGTGCAAGATTCTCTCTTGTCATTCCTCCTGCACCACCATGGATGACAATTGCCCACTCCTGTTTTGGTCCGGGAATGTCCGTGACCGGACGAGAAGCTGGTTTCTTTTCAGTTCTACATGAAAAAAGAACTAACAGTAAGAAAAACAATGAGGAAAAAAGATTCAGTTTTGTTTTCATATTATCGGGCATTTTGATTTTTTTCTATGTTTCTCTGTGTCTTCTCTGTGTAACTCTGTGAAAGTTCTTATTAGTTACACAGAGGACCAGAGAAGGTTTTTTACTTTTGTCTGGTGCCACCCCTGCAGTCTGTCCCCTTCGCTAAATTTGCCTACCAGGCAAATTCTTAACGCTCGGTCCTATCTTTTGTCTTAAATCTAGAAATCCATTTCCACAATTGTAATTCCGGCACCTCCGAGCTCAACATGTTCATCCCTGAACGATTTTACAACATTAACAGTGGCAAGATACTGCCTTACAAGCTGCCGGAGAATGCCATTCCCCTTCCCGTGCAATATCCTTAAATTACGATGTTGAACCATCAGGGCATTGTCAATTAGTTCCTGAACCTTATTGATGGCTTCTTCTCCCCTGACACCACGAATATCGATTTCAGGCTTGAAATTTATGTTTCTCTGAACAATGCCCGGATCGTTTTCTCTATAAACCTGGTTTGTCCTGAGACTCTTTTTCAAATCAGATTTTGATATCCTCTCAATTTTGTCAAGCGGAACAACAAATCTGAGACTACCGGTTTCAATTCTTGCCATTTTATCTTTTATCTCAATTACCTCACCGGCAGCCTGTGTATCAATCATTCTTACAGCATCTCCAAGCTTAAGAGGTTTAACCTCAGATTCGTGAGTTGTTTTCTTTTCCTTCAGCGGTTCAGGCTCGAGTTTAATCCTTTTTGCCTTTATATTTAACTTTGCAATTTTCTCTTCCGATTCCGTCTCAAGCGGCTTTGTTTCCTCAGTGACTACGTTTTTAAACTCCTCAAGTTGTTGTCTGATATCTTTTGTTTTTTCTTTTTCTGCCTGTGTTTCTTTGATTTGGCGGATGGTGTTCTCAATCATCTTGTTGGATTGATTAAGCAGTTGCTGAGCTTCATCCCTGGCTTTTGTTATGATCTCTTTTCTGAGTGTTTTGGCACCCGAAAGTTCCTTCTCATATTCAATCATTAGCTCCTCCAGTCTTTTCTCCTGTTGTCTGATACTCTGCCGTTTGGTCTCCCAGTATCGTTTGTCTCTGGCAATATCTTTCAGATGCCTGTCATAATTAATATTCTTTACTCCCGCTTTTTCTGAGGCTGCTTCCAGTATATCTTCCGGAAGGCCTATTTTACGCGCTATTTCAAAAGCAAAGGAACTTCCCGGTTTACCGATAGTAAGCTGAAAAAGAGGTTGCATCAGATGGTTATCAAAAGCCATTGCACCATTAATGATACCTTCTGTCAGAGAGGCGAAATGCTTTAGATTTGTGTAATGAGTTGTGATTACACCAAATACTTTTTTTCTGTTCAGTTCGCCAAGTATTGCTTCAGCTATAGAGCCTCCGAGCATCGGTTCGGTTCCTGTACCGAATTCATCGATAAGAATCAATGTCTTATCGCCGCCGTTTTTCATGAAATACTTCATATTGATAAGATGAGAACTGTAGGTACTTAAATCATTATCAATGCTTTGTTCATCACCTATATCAATTAAAATATTTTTGAAGATCCCTGTCTCTGACCCCTCTGCAACCGGAATAGTAAGGCCGCATTGCAGCATATACTGAAGAAGTCCCACTGTTTTCAGACATACCGATTTACCCCCGGCATTTGGGCCTGAAATCAACAATATCCTGTTTTTTTCATCAAGTACAATTTCAAGAGGTACCACTTTCCTTCCCGATGACTTTTCAAATGCTATTGAAAGCAGAGGATGTATCGCTCTCTTCCACATCAGGAATGGCTTATTAATCAGTATTGGTTTGATCGAATTAAGGTGGTTTCCCAGGAGTGCCTTTGACCGTATGAAATCGATTTCACCGAGGAAGAGATTTGAATCAAGCAGATCCTCTATATATGGCCTTATATTATCGGCAAAAAGTGTCAGTATCTTCACTATCTCCCGTCGTTCTTCGTATTCAAGTTCAATTATATCATTGTTGATTTCCACGATCTCCTCCGGCTCAATAAAAACCGTCTTACCTGAAGCTGACTGATCGTGAATAAGTCCTCTGATCTTCCTCTTATCATATGAGCTTACAGGTATCACACCTCTTCCGTTTCTGAGTGATACCGTAATATCTGATTCAACTATACCGTCAGCCTGTGCCTGCTTTAGGATTGCATTCAGCCTTTTTGTCACATGAATTTTCTTTCCAATCAGTTCTGATCGTATCTCTTTCAACCTTGTGGAGGCACTATCTTTAACTACACCCTTTTTGTCGATAATCCTGTCAATTGCCTCAAGCACATAAGGATAAGTTTTAACTGAGCTGCACATTGATTGTAATACAGGATACTTCACAGTATCTTTATTCCTGAAAAAATTCAGAATTGTCTTAATTGTCTCCAGTGAGCGTTTCACGTCAAATACCTCATGTACCTCCGGGAAAGTACCTTCAATCCTTATCTTGTTAAGGCAATCGGAAATCTTGTAGTAATGTTCAGACGGAAAAAAATCTTCAAATATCAGTATCTGCTGGAATTCGTAAGTGGCAGATAATTTATGATTTAAAACCTCAAAGTCGTCAATGAATTTTATATTATTCACCTTCTCCAGTCCCATCGGGCTGAGGCATTTTTCGCTCAGCAGATTGCGTATCCTGTCAAAACCTATCTTGTTTTCAAAATTTTCCGGATAAATCATGGTAAAAGATAAAAGACAAAAGTAAAAATATAAAAGTAGGGACATGCCATGGCAAGTCCTCTAATCTGCAAAGTTAATTATTGTTAAATCATCTCATAATACACCTCTAACAGGATTCATTTTTATATACATTTGAAACCTATAATTATAAACCTTAATAATAAAGCAATGAAAATTAAGAAAATCTCTAGCACATTATTATTTCTGCTGCTTTTCCCGGTGTGGTTAATGTCGCAGAGCGAAAATGTGGACCTCAGTATGATTTATAAAATCAAACAGGAAGGTCTGAAGAATTCAAGTGTAGAGGATCTTGCTTTCTGGCTGACTGATTTTATAGGTCCCAGGCTTACTGCCTCCACAGGCTACAACCACGCTAATGAGTGGGCTAAAAAGAAGATGGAAGAGTTTGGTTTACAGAATGTTAGGATAGAAGCAGCCAAGGACTTTAGCCGTGGTGGTTGGGATAACGTCAAGACATATGCCGCAATGACCGCTCCTTATTATTCTAACTTTGCCTGCAATCCGGTTGCCTGGTCAGGTAGTACAAACGGATTAATTAAAAGTGAGGTGGTTTATCTTGATGTTAAAGCTGACAGTGATCTCAACAATTATAAGGGAAAATTATCAGGGAAAATCGTACTAATGCCATCAACTGCCACTTATGAGGTAAGTTATGATCCGTTGGCAAGCCGGTTGACTGATGCCCAGTTAAAAGATCTGTCAATGGCAACATCATCCACTCCTCCAAGAAGGCCTCCTTTTGACCGGGCTGCTATGATGGCACAAAGGGCTCTCCGTATGAAAATATCTGATTTTCTGAAAAGCGAGGGTGCTGCCGTGATACTTAACAATTCAGGCACTTTCAATGTTCCAAGGTCAAACGGTGCTAACTATAAAACAGGCGATAAGGAACAGATCGCTGAGCTGAATCTTCCAATTGAAGATCATGGAAGAATGGTAAGGCTTATACAACACAATATTCATGTTGAAATGGAGATTGAAATACAGAATAAATTCTTTGACAGCCCGACAGTTTATAACATAATCGGCGAAATACCCGGAACTGATAAAGTACTCAAAAATGAAGTTGTACTTCTTGGCGCTCACATCGATTCATGGAATGGAGGAACCGGGGCAGCCGATAACGGATCGGGTTGTATTGTAATGCTGGAAGCTATGCGTATCCTTAAAAACCTTGATATTGCGCCCAAAAGGACCATCAGGATTGCTCTCTGGGGCGGAGAGGAACAGGGATTATTCGGATCTTCGGGTTATGTGGACAAATATCTTGTCGATCCCACAACCAAAGAACACAAACCGGATTATGACAAATTTGCAGGATACTTTAACATGGACAACGGTTCGGGAAAATACCGTGGAATTTACCTCCAGGAAAATGAGCTGGCTAGACCGATATTTGAAGAGTGGCTGAAGCCTTTTGAAGATATGGGTTGTTCTACGATCACTATCAGGAACACTTCCGGCACTGACCATCTTTCATTTGACAGGGTTGGTCTTCCCGGATTCCAGTTTATTCAGGACGATATCGAATATGAACGTGGTTATCATACTGTAATGGATACATACGAGAGACTTGTAATGGCCGATTTGAAACAAAATGCAGTTATAACAGCATCATTTGTTTATAATGCTGCAATGCGGAATGCAAAATTGCCTGGCAAGCCTGCTATGAAACCCAGGCCAACTACCAGTCAGGCACCAAGGATGTAAAAATATAAATTGAAAAAAATTGAAATAAAAAGAGATTCGCATGCAGCGAGTCTCTTTTTATTTATAAAATAGATAGCCGTCACACCAATGGCCTTTTTCTTCTGATTTTCCGGAAGTGTGATTAAATTGATTTTTAAATACCTTAATTAGTATCAATACGTTTAGTAAATTTATGATCTGAGAATATAAAAATAAATTTTTCATATGCCTATCTTTATATAGATTACCAGAATAAAAACAATATCCTTATGATTCCGGTTCAAGGTAAAAAAAGAGAGGCAAAACTGCTTACAAAAATAACAGATAAGATTAAACATGGTTTAGTCTTGGATTCGATAAGAAACCAAATAGCCAGAATAGGGATTAATATTACTCCATACTATTGGGTTCAGGAAGGAATGAATCCCATGGAAGTACCTGAGATAAACGGGATATTGTCAGATTATACAGTGGAATTTATTGAATCTGAAGAAATAAAAAAAATAACCGAAGATTTGGGTACATATTCGGTGGAGGGACTTCTGGCTTATTATAATGCAGGGAAAAAATGTCTGGGCTTAAAGTATAAAGATGAACTGGCCTCATTCATGTTTATAAACCTGACGGAATGCGACTTCACGCCACAAATTATCCCTTTAAAAAACGATGAAGCCTATTTGGCATATATGTATACGATGAAAGCATTCAGAGGGAAAAATCTGGCACCTTATTTACGTTATAAAAGTTACGATATCCTCAAAAATATGGGTAGGAATAAAATATATAGCGTAAGTGCATTTTTTAATTCTTCGGCTGTAAGGTATAAAGAGAAGTTAAATGCTAAAAACCTTAAACTTGCATTATATATCGAGATATTCAAAAAAATCAGATGGAGATTTAATCTTAAAACCTGGTAAAAATTTTTCGCCATTTCATCCACCGTAAAACTGCCGGCTGAAATTAATTTCTTTTTGGTTTTTTAAATCTACATTTCTTCAGGTTCCGGTTTAATTGTTATAAAGACATTAATTAATAAACGACTTCACTCCCACCGGAATGATTCCGGCAGAAATATCGCTTTCTATTTCGTTATACCCGCCAGATTCAGAATAAATGAATATTCCAGGGCAGTGATCCTGTAACGTTCAAACCTTCCTGAGGCTCCTCCATGTCCGGCAGTCATATTGCAGTCCATCACCAGTTTGTTCTTATCCGTTTTCATATCACGCAGTTTTGCCATCCACTTGGCAGGTTCCCAGTACTGAACCTGTGAATCCCAAAATCCTGTCGTAACGATAATATTCGGATAATTCATTGCTTTAACCTGATCATATGGCGAATATGATAGCATATAATCATAATACTCTTTTTTTCGTGGATCGCCCCATTCATCCCACTCTGAAGTTGTCAGTGTTATTGACTCATCGAGCCTGTGTTTATATATTTTGGAAGATCTGAGTGTTTTATTATCCCTGGTGACATAAAAAACAGTTCTGTTATCAGAGGCCCAGACTGACTGTCCGGTAGTATTTTCAATTTTATCGGAGAGTAATGACCCTTTCTGAATATCTATAAACTTCAGGCTATATCGGCGTCGGCTCACATAATCCACGCCATATATCAATATCTTATTATCGCGGCTTACGGCCAGGCCAGTAACTGAGCAATAGCTTTTTCCTGCGGCAAGCTTATTTACATCCAGAAGCACTTCTTACGGAGCAGAAAGGGTACCCTTCTTCCGGAAATAGACCGGGTATTCGCTTCCGGCTGTATATTTATTATAATAATAGTAACCATTCTCAAAATACGGTACTGATTCGTCATCTTTTTTTATTCTTCCTGTAATCTCATCAAAGAGTGTTTTCCGAAGTCCTTCAGTATTTTTAAGAACCGCTTTTGAATACTCGTTTTCCTTTGTAAGGTAATCGAGATCTTTCGCTGTCTGCTCATCTGGAATTTCTGCATTCTTTTGTTCATCAGAAAGGCGCATCCAGAAATAATTATCTAATCCTGTAGAGCCGCTCAAATTGCACGCTTCTATTTATTATATATGGAAATTATCTGTTCCAGACACACAAATTGCATATCAATACAGATAATATAATGGTATTAAAGATTTTAATAAGCTTCAGCAGAAATTTTAAAATTAGATAATGAAATACCCCGCATATAGCCTGAACATTAAATATTTTAACATCATCTAAATGACACTCATTATTTAGCCAGATTCCCTGAATCCGTTAAACCTTTTACGAAAACTTACATCAAAGTGATAATTAACAATTAAATAAAGGAATTATGAAAAAGTTAATTTTTTCTGTCGGGGTAATGTTAATAGCATCAATTAGTTTGATAGATGCTCAGGGATCGACCCCTAATATAACAGCCAGGCAGGCTAAGCAGCAGGCAAGAATCGCCCGCGGATTAAATACAGGACGACTGACTAAGCCTGAAGCAGCCAGGCTTGAAGGAGAACAAAAACGGATCAGGATGGAAAAAAGAATGGCAAAGTCTGATGGCATTGTCACTCCGGGCGAAAGAAAATTTCTAAACATGCAACTTGATCGTTCCGGCAGGGATATTTACAGGGAGGAACATGGGGAACAGGCACTGGGACTATAGATATCCTTGATAATTTGAGAAACCTGTAGAGACGCCCAATTTGGGCGTCTCTACTATTAATAAATAACTAATTATTTTTTATCTCCACATCCTTCATTGAAAGCTGAATCCGCCTCCGGTCAATATCAATACCTATGACTTTTACCGTAACATGCTGGTGGAGTTTAACGACTTTCGATGGATCGGTGATGTAAGTTTTACTCATATTTGAAATATGCACCAATCCGTCTTGTTTGATTCCGATATCAACAAAAGCTCCAAATTTTGTAATATTTGTTACAATTCCCGGGACAATCATTCCCTCACTCAGATCATCCATGGAATGCACATCCGCGAAGCTGAACTCTTTGATTCTAGACCGTGGGTCACGCCCCGGTTTTGAAAGTTCATCAACTATATCTTTCAGCGTCGGTAGTCCGGTAACAGAGCTGAGATAACGTTCAAGTTTAATCTCTTTACGCTTATTCTCATTGGTAATCAATTCCTTAACATCGCACCCCAGATCTTTTGACATTTTTTCTACAACATGATAACTTTCGGGATGAACTGCGCTTGAGTCGAGGGGATTCTCTGCATTCCTGATCCTCAGAAAACCGGCAGATTGTTCATAGGCCTTTTCTCCCATCCTTTTCACTTTGAGAAGCTCCTTTCGTGCTTTAAATGGTCCATTTTCTGTTCTGTAATCTATGATGTTCTGGGCCAGCTGCGGGCCAAGGCCTGATACATATGTCAGAAGGTGTTTACTTGCAGTGTTAACCTCCACTCCAACTGCATTTACACAGCTCATTACCACGTCGTCGAGCGAGTTCTGAAGTTTTTGCTGGTCAACATCATGCTGGTACTGGCCCACTCCTATTGATTTGGGATCGATCTTTACCAGCTCAGCAAGCGGATCCATCAGCCTTCTTCCGATAGATATCGCACCCCTGACAGTTACATCATAATCGGGAAATTCATCCCTGGCTGTTTTTGATGCGGAATAGATTGAAGCGCCTGCTTCACTTACGACAAAAACCTGTATATCGTTTTCGAATTTCACCCATTTTATGAAATCTTCGGTCTCGCGGCTGGCCGTTCCATTTCCGATTGCTATAGCTTCAATTTTATATGCATTCACAAGTGATAATATTTTCTTTATCGACATTGCAGTTTCATTCTGAGGAGGATGAGGGTAGATTGTTTCATTATGAATGAAATTTCCCTGCCTGTCGAGACATACTACTTTACACCCGGTTCTGAAACCCGGATCTATCGCGAGAACATTTTTCTCTCCAAGCGGCGATCCGAGAAGCAGCTGACGAAGATTATCGGCGAAAACAGTTATGGCTTCGATATCAGCCTTTTCCTTTGAAATATTTCTGAATTCAGTCTCCATCGATGAAGAAAGCAATCTTTTCCAGCTATCCTTTATAGCATTTGTAACTATTTCAGATGATGCATTCCTTCCTTTTATGAAAATTGAGCTCAAAATATCGACAGCATGTTCGTCATCAGGTTCTACTGACAGTCGCAGGAAACCTTCATCCTCCCCTCTTCTCATAGCCAGTAGCCTGTGAGACGGGCACTTTTTAAGAGGTTCAGACCAGTCATAATAATCGCTGAATTTTGTACCCTCCGCTTCTTTTCCCTTAACAACCTTTGAATAGATAACAGCTTCCTTTTCGAAAAGATATCTGAGCTGTTTCCTTGCTTTTTCATCTTCATTTATCCACTCTGCTATTATATCAGAAGCTCCTGAAATGGCATCTCCGACAGTTGCAACATCATCATTCAGAAAGCTTTCAGCCTTCAGGGCCGGGTCATTTTCTCTCTGATTCATAATCAGGGTTGCAAGAGGTTCAAGACCTTTTTCCTTGGCTATTGTTGCTCGGGTATGGCGTTTAGGTCGGTATGGCAGGTAGATATCTTCAAGTTCAGTCATTTTAACCGAAGCATCAATTTTTTGCCTGAGTTCAGGGGTCATTTTCTCCTGTTCCTCAATTGACTTTATCACGGCTTCTTTCCTGGCATCAAGTTCCTTCAGCCTGTCATACTCATCTTTGATATGCATAAGCTGCACCTCATCAAGACTTCCGGTCATCTCTTTCCTGTAACGGCTAATAAACGGAATTGTAGCTCCTCCATCCATCAGTCTTATCGTGTTTTCAACCTGCCAGTCGTGAAGGCCCAGCTTCTTTGCTACAAACTCAATATTTTTATTGGTACCCATCTTTCTATTGTTCTATTGTTCTATTGTTCCGTCTGTTCTCTGTTCTCTGTTCTCTGTTCTCTGTTCTCTGTTCTCTTCTTTACCTTTGCGCCTTTGCGACTTTAACCCGTTTTGCCTTTCAGCTATTCAACATAAATAACCAAACCTTTCAGATATTCGCTCTCCGGGTGATAAATGTTCACCGGGTGATCAGGAGGCTGACTCATCTGATGTAATATTCTTACGTTTCGTCCGGTATTTGCTGCAGCTGCGAAAACCGATTTTCTGAAGTTTTCTCTTGTAACAACCTGGGAACATGAAAAGGTGAAAATGATTCCACCGGGTTTAATCTGTTCAATTGCCTTTATATTCAGTCTTTTATACCCCTGTAAAGCATTGGCAAGAACGTTATTATGCTTCGCGAACGCTGGAGGATCGAGAATAATCAGATCGTATTGATCCTTTATATGATTGAGATAATCAAAAGCATCAATCTGGAAAGATTCATGCCTCTTATCCTTTCCATAATTGAGTCGGATGTTTTCATTTGCGAGCTCTATTGCCGGTAATGAGCTGTCGACCGTATGGACGAGAGCTGCATTTTTCATTGCATAAACAGAGAACCCTCCGGTATAGCCGAACATGTTTAACACAGTTCTTCCTTCAGTATATGTCTCGAGTAGTTTTCGGTTTTCTCTCTGATCGATAAAAAATCCGGTCTTCTGTCCGGTTATCCAGTCAATTTTAAACTTATATCCGTTTTCAGTAACGATTGCAGAATCTGATGCTCCAATCAGAAACTCGTTTGCAGGTGTAATGCCCGACATATGAGGAATAGTGCCCTCACTTTTATCGTAGACAGCTGTAATCTTGTCCTTCAGGATCTCGGAAAGGATCGATGCAATATCTGTCCTGATCCTGTAGAAACCAATGGAATGCATCTGGATAATGGCAACACCATTATAATAATCAACTATCAGTCCGGGCAACCCGTCTCCCTCGCCATGAATAAGCCGGAAAACATTTATCTGCCGATTATCAAATAGTCCGATGGATTTCCTGTAAATAATTGCCTTTTCGATTTTATCCCTGAAAAAACTGATATCGGGTATCACCTGCTCAAATGAAAGAACACGGACAGCAATCGAACTTGGGGCCCAATGGCCCACTGCAAGGAACGTACCTTTATTGTCGTAAACATCAACAAGGTCGCCTTCAGCCGGATTTCCGGACATTTTTTTTATTGCTCCTGAAAAGACCCAGGGATGGAAACGGCGGAGAGATTGTTCCTTGCCTGATTTGAGTATTATTTTTACACGTTCCTGCATTAATGGTTTCTATTATTTTTACCCCCCCATCTCCCCAGTGAAGGGCTAACTCCGGATTATGTGCTTTTTATCTTTTGTCTTTTTTCAATCGGAATGTCCGTTGATAAGCTTCTTATATATCTGATGGCAAACCCAGGCGTCAGTTGCGGCATAGATCTGCTGGGCTTCAGAAAGATGTTCTGCTTCCCAGTCAGTTACCTGCTGGCGCTTGGATATCCTGAATCCAAGTACTATGGCAGCAAGCTTCTTTAATCCTGAACTCTGAATTCCAAAGTTTTTTACAAAGGTTTGCAGGTCGAGGAAGCCGGCGGGGTTAAATTTCCTGACGCATTTCAGAAATTTTATATCATCATGGACCGCTACACCGGCTTTAGTGACTGCTGGATCGCATAAGAGATGAGCCAGTTCATCAGGGATACCAATTTTATTAATGCGGAAAAGACAAGCCAGATCACCAGTTGAAAGCTGTATCAAAGAAACTGAATTTTTCCTTCCTTTTTTAAATGTGGGCCTTGTTTCAGTGTCAAAACCAAGAAGGTCCGATCCGAGAAGTCTTGGAAAGTTCTGATAAAAAGTTTTAAGATTATCTACTAAAACTATCTCACCTTTAAACCACGAAAGTTCATGTGCAGCAATTTCTTCAGCTGTAATATTCTCCTTGTACATTTTATTCAATATCTCCTTTGAAATCTTTCTGCCTTCGGGTAATGAACCAGTCTGTTGTATTTCTGTTTTCATCGTTTGTATCATCCTTTCTTTCGACTTTTCCAATCTCTTCTCCTGAATAAATAAACTTATGAATTGCCCTCATGGAATTTACCAGTTTCTGTCCCCAAAAGTTTTCAAAGTTCATCCTGCATTCCCAAACTGCATCGTTCATCACCTCTCCGGTGCCGGTTTGGTAAAGAAGCAGAAAGTCTTTCACATCCTGGTAGATATCGGCCATATCTCCAGAAATACTGGCTGCTATGGCCCCTTCAGCGTCGTTTATTTTTTCATCAAATACTTCAAGGTAATCATTAGCAGTTCCGAATTTTTCTTTAAGAATTTCATTAATATTGTTCCAATCAGCTTCTGTGACGAATTTTTCATTTCCATCTTCAAAGAACGGATCGAGTTTGGGTAACAGTGATCCTTTAAGATACATCAAAGGTAGTATGCGTTGAAGTATCTTCAGCAGTTCATCACCTTTCAGTTCCGGGGCATGTTCGGTATATTTACAGAATTCATTTGCCACGGCTACAAATTCGATGACATTTCTTGAATAAACAGGATCGGAATTCGTGTCCATTCTGATTATCGAAATTTATAATTACCCGAAGCCAAAAGTAATAAAAATTGGCAGGTAAAAGAAACTCTTACGATATGAGATTGTGATTTCGCTGATGGTGGAAATAAGAAGATGACAGTGATCTGTCAGGGGAATGAATTTAGTTCATTTTTCAAAATACAATTTAATATTATTTATTAACTTTAAGATGATTTGTTGATCGTGAAAGCAAGATAAAACCAAGTATTATTGTCTGTTACAGTACATTTTGACAGATATGTTCATGTGACTGACGGGGCTGTGCTTTAAGAAGGCTCAAGTATGCAGAAGGATGAATGATGATGAATAAAGCTGAAGCCCGTACTCTCATGAGTCGATTTTTTCACTTTTCCAAATTTATCCAAATCAAAACAGCATAGATTTTCTATAAATTCTATTCAAACCTTATTGGTTTTTCAGAATATGTACTAACTTTGTAATTACATTTTATAAATTGTTTTAACCATGGAAGTATCTGTTATAAAGATCGGGAATTCGAAGGGGATAAGGTTCAGCAAGACCATAATCGAGAGATATAATATCCGAGATACAGTGGATTTGATCCTGGATAAAGGGCAGATTATAATAAAGCCTCTTGCTCGACCCAGAAAAGGATGGGAGAAAGCCTTCATGGATATGCATGCCAACGGCGATGACAAATTACTCATCCCTGATATATTTGAAGACGAAAATCTCGAAGAATGGAAATAAAGCAATATCAAATCATTCTTGCTAATCTTGACCCGACACTAGGAAGCGAAATAAAGAAAACAAGACCTTGCGTTGTCATTTCCCCCGATGAAATGAATAAATATTTAAGGACAGTTATCATTGCACCCATGACAACTAGCTCCAAGAATTATCCCACCAGAGTCGAGGTTAAACATGATAACAAAACTGGGCGGATTGTTCTAGATCAAATCAGGACCATTGATAAGCAACGGATTATCAAGGACCTTGGAAAACTTTCAAGACCCGAGATAAAAGAGGTTAAATCCGTTCTGAAGGAAACTCTCGTTGATTAATTTAAAAAAGCTAAGGCTGACTCGGTTTTAGTTAACCTGCCTACCGTGCAGGCTAACCTAATCACCGGGCCGTTTACAGCTGACAAACGCAAGCATTTTGTCAACTACAGACTACAATATGACTACGGTTCTGTAATTGTATGATAACCTGACCCTTCGCAACCGTTCAGGCCAGGCTTCCGGTAAATCACCAATTCGCCGGGTCATTAGCGGTCATTGTATTACGAAATTCGATAATTCACCTTAATAAAAAATAAATTACAAAGCATGATACCGGAAAACAAACTTAATGATGTTAATAAAGCGTTACAAACAACTTTTGGATTAACTACCTGCGATGACATAAAAAAACTGACTACAGGCCTTAGCAATGCATTGGTTTTACGCATAGTGGTGCAAGGTAAACCATACCTGTTAAAAATTGCCCGTACCGATGCTTTAAGTGATCAATCCCTATATTATTATTCCTGTATGAAATCTGCCGCAGAGGCCGGTATTGCCCCTGGGGTTTGGTATGCAGGGGTTGAAGACGGGATTTCCATTACAGATTTTGTTGAACTAAAACCTTTTCCCTTTGCCGAAGCAAAAAACAAATTGGCCGACGCACTTTCCAGGCTGCATTCACTTACATCTTTCTCAAAAACTATTCACAGTTTAGATACAACCAACAGGTTTGCTAAAAAATTCCGGGAAACCAAGATTCTGCCTGATAATATGACAGAGGATCTCTATAGATCACTTGAACTAATTACTCGTGTTTATCCTCGTAGTAAAGAGGATTTGGTCCCATCCCACAATGACCTGAAACCGGAGAATATTTTATACGATGGCAACAAGGCCTGGCTTACCGATTGGGAAGCAGCATTTACTAATGACAGATATTCCGATTTGTCAATAGTAGCAAATTTCGTTGTTACCAGTGAAGCAGATGAATCGGAATTTCTCAACAGGTATTTTGGGAGAAATGCCACTGAATATGAACTTGCCAGGTTTTACTTGATGCGTCAAATCATGCATATGTCTTATTTTACTGTATTTATGCTGGTTGTAGCGGCTAAAGGCAAACTGATTGATATAAATGGCATTGCAAAACATGATTTCAGAGACTTTCATAATCGTATGTGGGCTGGTAAAATTGATTTGGCATACGATGAACCCAGATTGGAGTACGCGTTAGTGCATCTGGACCAATTACACCAAAATCTGCATATAAAACGATTTGAAGACGCTCTGAGGATTGTTTCAAATATGAAACTGTAATTAAACTATTATATAAGTATAAAAAACGGTTGACATATTCACTAAAGGTTATACGTATGAAAAATTCCATATTATCATTATTATTCGTTCTTGTGGCAACACAGGCCTTCACCCAAAAAGAAAACATTAGACTTGATTCGATAATGTCTTCCATTTACTCTAACGATCACCCCGGGGCAGCAATAGCTGTTGTAAAAAATGGGAAAGTTGTTTTTAAAAAGGGATATGGTATTGCTGATTTAGATTCGAAAAAACCTATTACGTCAGCAACAAATTTTAATATCTGCTCCATGACGAAACAATTCACTGCCTACGGTATTTTAAAACTGACAAGTGAGAAAAAATTATCTTTGGACGTCAAAATGGATAAATATTTCCCTGATTTTAATTCAAAAGTTGCAGGCATTGTTACAATTCGCCATTTGCTGACACATAGCTCAGGAATAGTTGATCACTATAATTATGTTGATAAAACATTATTCAAAGAATTTTGGGATAAAGATGTATTAAATGCGATAAAGTCAGTCGACTCTGTATATTTTCCAGCAGGATCTGCATATCGATACAGCAATACAGCTTTTTGTATACTTTCCCTGATTATTGAACATGTCTCCGGTGATTCTTTTCCTGAATTTATTCAGAAAAATATTTTTAAACCTTTGAAAATGAACAATAGTGATGTAATTAAATCTGATTTTAAAATTTCAGAACGTGCGTTTGGTTATGAATTTGAAAATGATAGCTTTAAAATTTCGGATGCCAGGGAAAGCTTATTTTTTTCAACCAGGGGAGATGGAGGGATTTATACTTCCATTGATGATTACCTAAAATGGATAATGGCAATTCAAAATGGGAATATATTGGATTCAAATATAATAAAGAAGGCTCAATCCGCACAGTTTCCAATTAATACAACCAGGAATCTTTATTATGGATTTGGGTGGTTTGTTGCAGGTTCAGGTGATAATAAAATTGTGTTCCACCCTGGTTCAAATGGCGGATTTCGAACAATTATTTTTATGATCCCTTCGAAAAAGTATTCAGTAGTTATTTTTTCAAACCGTACAGGTATTGATTTAGAAGATCTTGTTCGTGAAATAAATAAAATTTTTCAAATTGACGATAATGCATATGTTAAATTGGAATCGCTTATTTCATAATTATTAACCGGATATGATCCTTAAATTGGTGTTAAAACCTTTACAAAGCAAAAATAAAAACATTCCGCTAACTCGGATGGTGTGTTTAACCTGCCTACCGGCAGCCAGGTTATCTCATCCCTCGCAGGCGGTATGAGATGAGCTCATTTCGGCCGAGGCAGTCTCCCGGCAAACAACTAACCAGCAGGTCGTTATGGGTAATAGTGCAGTTATCCGGTGAAATGTTACCTGAACAAATTCATAAACCCTGACAAATTTCATCTTTCTATAGGAATTTGCCAATCAGGGCAACTAGCCTATAACAGTATGGCACAAAAATTGTGTATTTCCCGAATAATAAAACTATGAAAACATTATCTCTGTTAATTTTATGCTTAATCTTTGTCTCCTGCGATAAAAAGGATACCGAGATGAAGCAAACGGATGGGTATATTGTTGGATTTGATCCATGTTCCCTGGTAAATCATTATGCTACAGGATTCGTGATAACTTCAACGGATAAAAAACTTATGTTAATGACATACAACCTGCCAGATTCAATCTATAGATTTCCTTTAGAAAATTTCCAGGGTTTTGAAAATTCGGGATATTTCCCAATAGACGTTAGATTTAGCTATAAAATCCGGGTTACATATACAATTGCTACAGAAAGTGAAAAAATATATCTTCTTTGCCTGGGTTATATAAATACGTCTGAATTTAATGATGCAACTCAGGTCATTATTAAATCTGCAACAAAACTTTAATAATGTTAATGTACCTCAAGTATTTTTTGAATTTAAAATTTTATTTTCAGGATGATGGTACGGCAACAATCCTGTTATGGTTTGTGAAACAAGCTTTATATTTGTCGATTGATTAATACCCCCCCCATGATTACAACAAAAGGACAAATAATTGACATCAACGGAAAAACAGAGTGGCTGCTTTTTCACCGTCTCTCAAAAAAAATTAATCCTGTTGACTTTTTATCTCTTACTGATAGTCTTATACAATTTCCTAATTTCCTGTTTACAATATCCTTTTTGATTCTTACTTTTACAAATGCTGATTTACAGATAAAGTTCATAGTCCCTGCAAGTCTATATTTTTGTGGTCAGATAATCATAAATCTTCGGGTAGGCACTTTTATTTTTAAACTGCTGAATATCCCTTTAATGGTCTTCCAAAAATTTAATCTTTTTATAATGTCGGGGACATTTATAACCGGGTTTTTCTTTCTTGGCTGGTGGACTCTTGTGGTCATTCCCACATATTTGCTATCAGTTTTCAGCTCAGTCCTGATACTGAATTCATATCAGAAAAGATATTACCATGACCATTGGAATAAAAGTATTGGACATTATGAGATCTTTAAAAACAATGCTTTTCTCAATGCTTATCAATACTATGCAATAGAATATAAATTACCTTCCAGCACTTCACCTACAGATGAGGAAATGCAAAATAAAGACTGGTTAAAACCGTATAATTTTATGCGTATCCACTGGGGAGAAATTGAAAATCATTTTAACAAAAAAGCAAAAACTTATTGGCGAGTTTACCTGAATCTTGACAAATAATGTACTGCCCGTAACCGGGATGGTTTGGTTAACCTGACTGCCGGCAGGTAGGTTATCTCATCCCGATTAGGTGGTATTCGATGAGTTCATTTAGTTCGGGACGGACGCGCGACACCACTCTAAACAACCAGACCGCCAGGGCTAAGGATACTAGCCTGAACCAATGACAGTAAACTGTTAGCAGAAAAGCCTGACAAATTGATATTTGTGTGTTAAGGTAAACAAACTTTAATGATTGGCGGATGTTACAATAAGATCAATTAATTAACTTGATCATTTGCAACTGAAAACATGGAACTCTCTACAATCACTTACAAAAAAGCTTATCAGCTAAGTTTATTCACAATATTCTATAACATTGTCGAAGGATTGGTATCTATGATATTGGGCTATAAAGACGAAACACTCGCTTTGTTTGGATTTGGTGTTGATAGCTTCATAGAAGTAGTGTCAGGTATCGGAATTGCGGTAATGATATTACGCATCCAACAATATCCTGAGAGTTCAAAAAATGAATTTGAAATAAAAGCCTTAAAAATTACAGGTACTTCATTTTACTTGCTGTCTGCTGGTCTTTTAGTCGGCATTATGTTAAACATTATCACTAACCATAAGCCCGAAACAACACTCTGGGGTATCGTTATTTCGTTAGTTTCAATCATTGTAATGATTTGGCTTTTGACGGCTAAAAAAAGCGTCGGTAAACGTCTGCATTCAGAACCAATTATTTCAGATAGTAATTGTACAAAAGTATGCGTTTATATGTCCATTGTACTTCTAATAGCAAGCCTAATCTATGAAATAACGGGTTTTGCTTACGCAGATGCTATTGGTGCAGCAGGCTTAATATATTTCTCCATTTCCGAAGGTAAAGAGGCCTTTGAAAAAGCAAAAGGCATCAACTGTGATTTTGATAGTTGAAAAACCACATCGATGACAAAATGTAAATTGTCTATATTTGATGGAATCAGTATAATCGTCAGTTAACCCTAAAATCAAAATAATAATTGAATTACACTATGAAAAGACTATATTCTATTGGACTGTTAAGTTTTACTGTGTTTACTATCTATGCCCAATCTAATATACAGATAATCAACAACGAAAAGATAATTGGGAAAAACTATAAAACTAATAATGATATACAATCTAAAGAGTATATTTTCCCCGATCGTATTGATAATTACTTCATTGATACAACGATGAATTTATTGACTGTTCAACTTCGTGGAACCAGTAAAAATGGAAAATGGCTTAATAATTACGGAGACTTAGTTTTATATGACTTATCAAACAATTCCATAAAATGGACCAAGAAAATCTATTACCAACAAGGTGGCATTGAGGAATATAATAACCTGATTATTCAAACAATAGGTAATAAAAGCTATTGTCTGAATATTAATAATGGAGAAAATCAATGGGAAGTAAAAAATACAATATACTATGTCGATCCTTTTCAGAAAATTGGGATTGGTTATAAATTTAAAACTACAACTGGTTACACAAATACCTTAGAAGGAATAGATTTAACAAATGGAAAATCAATCTGGAAGAGAGAAATAAATCGTGAGTATAGTTGGAATAATATATTTCATCTCAATGATTCAGTAATTGTTGTTGTTGCAGCCGGGTTACATTCAATTAATCTTAGAAACGGAGTAGGCTGGGATTATAATACTATCACCGGGCGAAAGGATTATACTGAAACTGTACTGACTAATGCTGCTGGAGTCGCTCTGGGAGTACTGACAGGAGCTTTTGTTACATCAACTGGTCATAATTTGGTAAGAGAAGTGGTTTCCAATGTTCTATTAGATAGCTCATCTTTTTACTTTGCATCCAGAGAAAAGATATCAAAAGTAGATCGTAATGGACAAATCAAATGGTCTTCTCCCCTTTCGGAAGATTTAACAAGTTCTTCCACAATCTTTACTAAGGACAGTATTCTTTATATGATTAATAAAGGTTTTGCATTTATGGGCTACCGACAGCTGAACTTCGGCAAACCTTTTATAGCAGCATTTAATTTGAATTCAGGCAGACAACTATTTCTAAAGACATTAAGTGAACAAAAAGATCAAATTAATGACTATAAGATTTACCGTGATACCGTCTATTTCGTATTCAAAGATAGAGTTTCAAAATATTCTCTAAAAGACGGTTCATTTATAACAAAAAAATCATTTGATATAGAAACATTGGGAGAATTAAAATATTTCATTGCTGGACAAGTCTATCTAAAAACAGACTCTATATTTAATAACTTAACAGATATTGATTACACGAGCCATTATCTATTCACAAATACTGGCAAAACATTGGTCATCAATGACAAACTGGATCTATTGAATCAGATTGAATATAACCAACTATACATGTTTTATCTTAAAACAAAAGATTACAAATTTTTGGCAAGGAATAATGAAACAACAGTCATTGACAATCAGAACAAAAAAGTCGCGGACTTGACGCGTCAAGAAATGCACTCTTAATCGGGTTAAAACTTTTTGATATACAAGAAAAAAGTTTTATGGAGATTGATCTCACTGAATTATTTAAAAAATAATGACACCTTAAACAAACCCTTTGGTTAATTATATCATACCGCTTTGACGGAAATCAATGAGCTGACGTGGCACCAGGACTGATCTTGCTGCCGTCATACAGACAACATAACTATCAGGGCAGGCTCAGACGACAACAGAACCGCCAGTCCATCTAGCATTTTAACAACAACTTTCCTGGAAAGTGCCAAAAAAAACTAAAAATGGATCTGCAAGTATTGCATGATAGGACTTCAATACTGAGCTCACTTCTGCCTTATGTTTTGATTTGCAGAAATGCGTAGATTTAATCGGATTAAATGTACACTCAGACAACGAGTATGCTATAAGATGCTATAAAAAAATTGGATTTGAAATCATTGGCACCTATGATGAATGTTATATAAAAAATGATTTTAGCAGCCGCTTCGGATCAGAAATTTAAATTTCCATATTTGACACCGCTATGAAAATCGTGATTCTTCTTTTTGACTATTACACAGCTCTTGATTTAGTGGGACCTTATGAAGTATTAAATAAACTTCCAGACTGTAAGATTTATCTTGTTGGCATTGAAAAAAAGGAGTACCAAGACACATATGGATTAAGAATTTTAGCTGACAATACAATTGAGGAGATTTTTGAAGCAGATATTTTACTAATTCCCGGGGGACCCGGGATAGATAATTTATTAAAAAACAAAGAAGTACTCGATTGGATCAAAAAGATTGACTGTTCAACAAAATGGACCGTTTCGGTTTGTTCAGGTTCTCTCCTCTTAGCACAAGCCGGATTATTGGACGGGAAAAATTGCACGACACATTGGAGAAGGAAGGATCAATTGAGGCGGTTTAATGTAACGGTTAAGAATGAAAGATATGTTCAGGACGGCAAAATTATTACGGCAGCAGGAGTTTCGGCTGGAATAGACATGGCTCTTTATTTAGTGAGCAAAATAGCCGGAGATAAAATAGCAATGATGTTTCAGCTTGCAATAGAGTATGACCCTAAACCTCCTTTTGATTGCGGATCGCCTGATAAAGTACCGAAAGAAATGCTTGATAAATTTAATAAATAGGCAGATTGAAATTTAAACGGAAATACTCCTGGGGGGAAAAATATTTGGGATTCGGATCTTTGTTATTCTGGAATGCTTAAAAAACAAAAAATATTAAAAACAGTCGGATATATAATATTGCTGATTTCATGTCTTTCGTTTATAATGATACTTGTTGTGCCATGGTTTGGTTTTTCGAAAATCCAGCTAGCAGGAATCACGACAGGATTGATAATTGTCGGAGAAATACTATTTTATCTAAGTCTGTTCATCCTCGGAAGGAGTTTTTATAATAAAAGTGATATATCATCATTTGAAGAACTTACAAACAAGTCACAAAGCATTGGCAGCCAGCTTGTAATTACTACCATGTCTGCATTTAAAGACAGAATTAAAGTAATTCTTGTCGGAGAATGTTTGGGGTTTTAATATTTAATCTCCTGCCTCATGAATTGATCCGACTTATCTCTTTACACTAAATCCTGATTAATTACCTCTGTACTTAACCCCATATAATCAGTCTCATAACTAATGCTCCATTCTGTTCAGATTGTCTTATTTAATGAATGAAACTGATTCTGCAATAAATATTTCTGAAATATTTATTAAATTACTTCGGAAAAGAAAACTACTTTACTAATATGAGAAAATCATGAAGAAAAGAAATCACTTTTGCCGTAAATTAAGTGCATTCATGTTATTACTGCTGGCATTTAGTATAAATTCTGCCAGCCAGGCACCTATACCATCCCTGAAAGAACAAGGAACAGCCAAACAATTCATTGTTGACGGAAAACCTTTTATTGCTCTGAGCGGAGAACTTATGAATAACAGCGCCACCAACATTGATTATTTGAAACCAATCTGGCCACTGTTGACAGAAGGCAATCTTAATTCGGTCATAGCCGGTATTTCCTGGGCAATGGTTGAACCGGAAGAAGGCAAGTATAATTTCGATATTGTAGGATCAGTGATAAATGAGGCAAGGCAAAATAATCTTAAATTGATTTTTATTTGGTTTGCAAGCTGGAAAAATGGCAAGTCCAGTTACATTCCAGATTGGGTAAAAAGTGATTATAAGAGATTCCCCCATATCAGAATAAACGAAAATAATCCTATAGAAATATTGACTCCTTTAAGTGAGGAAAGCAGAAATGCCGATGCACGTGCTTTCGCCGCCCTGATGAAATACATAAAAAAAGTCGACAGCAGCCAGAGAACAGTCATTATGATGCAGGTTGAAAATGAAGTGGGCATCCTGCTCGATACCCGTGACCGTTCTGCCGTTGCCAATGAAGCGTACAACGGACCTGTACCGCAAAAACTAATGAGCTATATAGATAAAAATAAAGATAATCTTGTTCCTGAATTGAAAGAAGCATGGAGAGTGAACGGTTCAAAGCTATCAGGCACCTGGGAAGAAGTGTTCGGACCGGGAAAACCCAAAGGTCTCGTTTTACCTGTCAGAAATCTAGTTCCGCCTATGACACAGGAAGAACAGGATGAAGCATTAGTGACCTATCCATTCTATTCTGATGAAGTTTTTATGGCATGGTATTATTCAACTTATATTAATTATGTTGTTGAAGCCGGAAAGGCCGAATACCCTATTCCAATGTATGTCAATGCCTGGTTAAAACAAAGAGAGCATTCATGGCCCGGTACCTACCCGGGTGGCGGCCCTCTCCCGCATGTATTTGATATCTGGCACGCAGGTGCACCCTTAATTGACATTCTGGCTCCCGATCTGTACCGCAATGATTTTGCATATATGGCTTCATTGTTTAAACGCTCCGGCAATCCTTTGTTTATACCTGAAACAGGAGGTGGCGCCAGAGGCGCTGCCAATGTCGTTTATGCGGTAGGACAACATAATGCTTTGGGTTTCTCACCATTTGCCATTGAAAGAAGCATAACAAAGGATGAGAAACTGAAGCAGAGCTATAATATGCTTTCCCAGTTAATGCCTTTAATTGGCAAACATCAGGGAATGAACACTATGGGAGCAGTTTTATTAACGAAGGACAATCCCTCGGAAAATATCGGATTCGGAGAGTACATTTTTCATACTGACCTGAGGTTTGATCCTAATAATCAAAACAGCAGAAGCGCTGAACTTGGCGCTGCTATATTCATAATGACAGCCCCCGGTGAGTTTTACATCGGAGGAAGTGGAATGTCAATTACCGTGTCTCAAAAAAATCCGGAGTATAAAGCCGGCTTTGCAACTGTTGAAGAAGGCACCTTTAAGGAAGGAAGATGGATCCCGGGGCGCAGACTTGCAGGAGATGATACCGCACAAGGAGATAACCTTAGGATTGGTGATGATTATAACATTCAAAGAGTTACTCTCTACCTTTATAAATAGTTAAAAAGTGTACTGTGCAATATTCAAATCCCATATATTGTACAGTATTTTCGGTACTAAAACCCCTGGGGCACAGGTAATAAAGGTATCTTTGGAATGCCTTGACTACCTTTAATATCAATATGTTATACACTAATTTAAAAGTACAATGTCCAGCTATTTCGTTGCATAGATAAATGTTCACAATTATCAGGAATATGAAAAATATCTTGAGAGTTTTGATGATATTTTCTCCAGATATAAAGGAGAGTACCTTGCTATTGATGAGTCTCCCACTCTACTGGAGGGTGAGTGGAGTTCCACTTAACCTCAACCTCAACCTTAACCTCAGAACAGTTCATCAATATTAACAAGTAAATCACTATGGCTTTGAACTTAATAGTATTAGGCAAAAAATATTCCATATATAAATTTTTAAATCAAACTGTTTTACCTTCCTGGATCTATGCATCTGATTTTTATTCCATAACCGGAACAAAAGATGAGTTATCTGTGGTAGCTGCTCAGAATGACAATATTACAGATAATATCAAATGCAATAAAAACTGGAGAATATTAAAGATCTCAGGTCCTCTGGATTTTTCATTGGTCGGCATAATAGCTGATATCACCTGCATTCTGAAAGAAAAGAATATTCCTGTTTTCGTACTATCCACATTTGATACCGATTACGTTTTAATAAAACAAAAAAATTTAAATAATGGAATAGAAGCACTTAGAAACAAGGGATATACAGTTTCAAAAGAAAAGCAAAATTGATGCCGATTCAGTATAGATTAAATATTTTTCGGACAAACCTTTGAGATTATTTGTGGTTAGCCTTACTTTGAATCATGCTTACCGGCAATTATAAATTATTATATGAACGGCTTACTGGTTATGTCGATAAGAATAGAATCTTTCATGATCCTCTGTATACCCTAGCATATGGCACTGATGCAAGTTTTTACAGGCTGATCCCAAAGCTGGTTATTATTGCGAGGGATGAAAAAGAGGTGTCGCTGATATTAAAAGAAAGCTCTCAACTTTCTCTTCCCGTAACTTTCCGAGCAGCCGGAACCAGTCTTTCAGGACAGGCAATAACAAATTCGGTGCTGGTCATTGCTGGAAGTCACTGGAAAGATTTCCAGATAAAAGAAAATGGCGCAGAAATCAGGCTTCAGCCCGGATTAACAGGCGGTCAGGTCAACACAGTTCTGGCTCCGTTCGGGAGAAAGATTGGACCGGATCCGGCATCATTAAATGCGGCGATGATCGGAGGAATTGCCGCCAACAACGCCAGCGGAATGTGTTGCGGGACTTCTGAGAATTCCTATAAAACGGTTTCAGGTATAAGGATAATCCTGGCCGATGGTACTATACTCGATACCAGTGATAAGGCAAGCAAAGATAGTTTCCTCGAGTCTCATTCAACACTTCTTTCTGAAATAGCATACCTTGCAAAATCGGCTGCCGGGAATAAATCACTTGCTGAAAAAATCAGAAGAAAGTACAAAATGAAGAACACGACCGGCTACAGCCTGAATTCCTTAATTGATTTCACTGATCCGTTTGATATTATAGAACACCTTATGATCGGATCGGAAGGCACGCTGGGTTTTATTGCTGCGATAAATTACAAAACTGTCATCGAACCCCCATACAAAGCAAGTTCCCTGATGATTTTTCCTGATATTGATAAAGCATGTGAGGTAGTATTACTATTAAAAGCCACCCCGGTCTCAGCAGTGGAATTGATTGACCGTGCCGGATTGGGTTCTGTGGAAAATGAAAATGGAACTCCTGAATTTCTGAAATTGCTTCAAAGTAATGCATGTGCGCTCTTAGTCGAAACTATAGGTGAAAGCAAGAGTGCATTAAACAGAAATATTGACATAATAAAGAATACGATAAAGAGTATTCCGGTTGAGGGAACAGCATCATTTACTGATATTCCGAAAGAATACGAGATTCTCTGGAAAATAAGGAAAGGGCTTTTCCCCTCCATAGGCGCTATGAGGAGAACAGGAACAACTGTTATAATTGAAGATGTTGCATTCCCTATAGTCTCCCTGGCTGAAGCTACTCATGATCTTCAGAATCTGTTAAAGAAGTTTGGTTATGATGAAGCCGTGATCTTTGGACACGCCCTTGAAGGGAACCTTCATTTTGTTTTTGACCAGGATTTCAACAGCCCCAAAGAGATTGAAAGGTATTCTAATTTAATATCTGCAGTTTCGGATCTTGTTGTAAACAAATATGATGGATCATTGAAAGCCGAACATGGAACCGGTCGTAATATGGCACCATTTGTTGAAATGGAATGGGGAAGCGATGCTTATAATTTAATGAGGGAGATTAAAAGAATATTTGATCCGTTAAACATTCTGAATCCAGGTGTGATCCTGAATTCAGATAAAGAGGCTCACCTGAAAGACCTTAAAGCGATCCCTGCAGCAAACCAAATTATTGATAAATGCACTGAATGCGGGTTTTGTGAGCCATCATGTGTTTCAGCCGGATTAACACTTTCTCCAAGGCAACGTATTGTTATTCACCGTGAAATAGTATCGCTTACAGCATCAGGTCGCGAACCTCATATAGCTGCGTCTCTTGCCAAATTTTTTAAATACTCCGGTGATGCCACATGCGCCACCGACGGATTATGTGCTGTCAGCTGTCCGGTAAAAATAGACACGGGCAAGCTTATTAAATATCTTCGTTCAGAAAGAAATGTAACCGGGAAAAACAAGGCACTGTGGGTTGCCGATCATATGAAACTGGTAACTTCATCGGCGAGAAAGGCTCTTTCAGTAGTCCGATTCTTTCATATAATCCTGGGGACCAGAGTCATGCAAAATATTTCAGGAAGTTTGCGAAAAGCGACAGGAAACAGGATCCCTTTGTGGAACCAATTTATGCCTTATGGAGCAAAAGTCATAAATACGGATATTGAGGATGAAATATCATACCCGAGGAAAGTTGTATATTTTCCCTCGTGCATTAATCGTTCAATGGGCGTTTCAAGAGACTATGCCGATGAAGTGCAGCTTTCTGAAAAAATGGTAACCCTGCTGCATAAAGGAGGATATGAAGTAATTTATCCCGAAAATCTCGATAACCTTTGTTGTGGAATGGCATTTTCGAGTAAGGGTTTTACGGAAGCCGGAGAAAAAAAATCAAGTGAACTGGAAGCAGCTCTTCTCAAATCAAGCAGGTACGGAGAATATCCTGTACTCTGCGATATGAGCCCATGCCTGTACACTATGAAAGAAAACATGAAATCAAATCTCAGGCTATTCGAGCCGACTGAGTTTATAACGGAACTACTCCTGCCCTATCTTATCATAAAACCTGTTGATGAGACAATCAGTGTTTTTCCGGTGTGCAGCATCAAAAAGCTCGAGCTTGATGCAAAACTGGTCAGTCTGGCAAAGATTTGTGCAAAAAATGTTATTGTTGCAGAATCCAATTGCTGTGGATTTGCCGGTGACCGTGGTTTCACCTTCCCTGAATTGAATAAGCACGGCTTGTCAGGTTTAAAAGCACAACTGGACAGAAAAGTGAAGAGCGGGTATTCAACCAGCCGCACATGTGAAATAGGATTAAGTCTGCATTCAGGGGTATCACATAAATCGATAGTATACCTTGTTGACAGTGTAAGTAGCTCCAAAGATGGGGAGGCAGAGTGATTAAAAGATAAATGAAGAAATAAATGCCTGATAATAAGATAAAAAGAGAAATATAAAATATAATTGTAATAATGAAGCAGATTAAAAAATCTAAATGGTTACTGGGTTTAGTCCTGTTTATGAGTTGCTGTGCATTTATGCTCTTTTCAACTGTAAATAAACCAGATGAACCAACAAAAGCAAGTTTAACACTGGTACCTCCATCGCCGGTTACAAATAAAGTTAAACTTGATATCAGGGGAGCGATATGGAATAAGTCGAAACAGACTGAGGATTATAATGTGTCACTTTATATCGATAATGTTGATAATAGTTCCTGTATATTTCACAAAGATCTGAAAGTGCAGCCTGACAGTAACAGTGGGATTCAATATTGGTTGAATACCGAAAAATATGCAGGCGACAGAAATATTATTATGGTTGTAAAATCAAATTCAGGAATAAAAACGTTAATTGAGCCCGTCAGAATAATCGATTCAAAAATCAGATCCACCAAAAGAATAGACGGCAGCTGGTTTGAGTTTTATCATTGGAGTGAAGACGAAGGACGATTCTGGAATAAAGATATCATTAAGGTGACCAATAACCAGTGGGGCGAACTTATAAAAGGAATGCACGATATTGATATGAACATAGTTGTTATCCAGGAACTTTTCAGAAATCAAAAATATGTGGGTAAGCATGACATGGAAAAGAACGGATATTCAGGATTCCCTTACTATCAATCAAAATTATTTCCTCTGAAACCTGGCCAGTCTTTGTTAGATAATGTCGAAAATGGAAGATCATCAGAAAACTATCCCAAATGGAAAAATATTGCCGCTGATTCTGCATTGGAAAGCGTATTGTCAGAGGCAGATAAAAGCGGGATGAAGGTGTTCCTGGGCGTTGGTATGTACGCATGGTTCGATTTTTCTCAAGGCTCTCTGGAATGGTCAAAAAAAGTTGCGAAGGAGTTGTGGGAAAAGTACGGATCTCATAATTCATTTTATGGCTGGTATATATCAGGTGAGATTGCAGGTAACCTTGGAGATGATGAAAACAGAAAAAAAGAGATTGTACATTTCTTTGAGGAATTCACTCCTTATGTCAGGACCCTTGCTCCGGATAAACCGGTAATGCTGGCAACTAATTGTCACGATGTAAAGAATTCGGATGGATATTATCCCATATTACTTAAAAATCTTGATATTCTTTGTCCTTTTGGTTTTCACCGCATGCCTCCAAATGATTATACCGGGAAGGAGGTTGCCAAAATTCTACAGGACTATTGCAACAATTCAGGCTGCCATCTGTGGATGGATCTGGAGGTATTCCTTTTTGCTGAAAAAAATGCGCTTTATCCCAGGCCTGTCGACCAGGTAATAACAGATTTGCTGATGTTTGATAATTTTGAAAAGGTATGCTGCTATTCATACACCGGATTAATGAATGCCGGCTGGCAAACAGCTAAACCAGGAGGTGAGAAAACAGTCAAACTATATAATGACTATATGAAATACCTGATGGATCCTTCTCTCGATAAATAAATATCCCAGACCCACAATTACGATGGGTTTGTGACTTATGAATTCCACGTAAGTTTATGATCTCTGTCGGGAAGTATCTTATTATGGTCGAGGAGCCATCGAATAACCTTAATAACTCTGTCTTCAGGGTAATCTATAAGCTTCACGAGTTCTTCTGCATCGGGGTTCTTTTCAATGAGGACACTTTTTATTTCGTCAAGGATCAGATCAAACTCATACTTGCTTAATTCAAGCTCATTTCTTTCACGGCAAACGTCACATGTTCCGCAACGGTCAGATTCTTCTCCAAAATAATCAAGAAGATAGACCGATCTGCAATGGGTGTCTGAATCTGCGTATCCGATCATTTTGTCAAGACGTATTTCGTATTTTTCCTTGACATTAAGATAATTGTCGGGTGAGATCATCAGAGCCTTCCTCACAAGTCTCTCTTCTGTGAAAATTACGAGCGCTGACTTCTTTCCGGGAATGTACCGTATAATATTTAGAGAAGACAATTTTACAAGATATTGGTATATTGTTTCACGTGTCGCAGCAGATTTCCTTAATAGCGCCTCTTCATTTATTGGTACAAATTCGCTGAACATGCCGGTATATGATCTGAGAAGAAGTTTTATAAATCCGTCAAACGATTCATTGGCCACCTGGAATTTATACAGATCGTCGCGGCTGACAATAAAGTGAACCCTTGAAGGATTATTGATCTCTTCTGTGAATTCCATATAACCTTCTCTCTGAAGGAACTGAAGACTGTTATAGGTTTCGATTACCGGCAGCCTGAACTTTGCAACAAAATCGTACATATTGAACTCAAATACAATGTCCTTTCCCGAACCGAGAGGTACCTGAAGGTAATTGCACAATGCCTCATAAATGTCTTTTATTTTCTCAACCGGCGGATATTTCTTTCTTAAATTGTCTAGCAGGCGTGATTTATCTGCCGGCGTGTATAAAAGCACCGCGAAAGCAGGTTTTCCGTCTCTGCCGGCTCGCCCGCTCTCCTGAAAATAACTCTCAATACAGTCGGGTATGTCCCAGTGAATAACAAACCTTACTTCCGATTTGTCAATACCCATACCAAAAGCATTGGTGGCGACAATTACCCGGGTCTCTCCTGTTGTCCAGGAAGCCTGCTTTTTATCGCGCAGCTCATCAGTAAGCCCGGCATGGTAGAAATCGGCACTGATACCATTATAAACAAGAAGTTCTGCTACCTCCTTGCATCTTTTTCTGCTCCTTACATAAACTATTCCGCTCCCTCCTGTTTTCATTAGGGTTTTTATCAGGTAAGTGCCTTTATCATCCACCTTCCGTACGAGATAAGAAATGTTCTTTCTGTTGAAACTGGTTTTGAGAACATTCTTTTCTCTGAAAGCCAGCTTCTTCATTATATCATCGATTACCTGGGGTGTAGCAGATGCGGTCAGAGCGAGGAACGGAACCTTATCTGAAATATATTCCCGTAATGATGCAATTTTCAGATATGAAGGTCTGAAATCATATCCCCATTGTGAAATACAATGAGCTTCATCGATTGCAACCAGCGAAAGGTTTAAGCGAGCAACCCTGGCCTGAAAAATCCTGGTAGAGATTCTTTCAGGTGATATATAAAGAAACTTATAATCGCCAAATATGCAATTTTCGAGTGCGTTGTCTATCTCTTCACCAGTCATCCCGGAATGAATGGCTATGGATTTAATTTCCAGCTCATTAAGACGATTTACCTGATCCTTCATGAGCGCAATCAGCGGAGTTATGACCAGGCATATTCCTTCCTGTGCAAGGGCAGGCACCTGAAAAGTTATTGATTTTCCACCACCCGTTGGCATTAGCCCGAGTGTATCTCTTCCTTCGGTAACAGATCTTATTATATCCTCCTGAAGCGGTTTGAAGGATGAAAATCCCCAGTATTTTGTTAAAATCTGTCTGTACGATTCAATATTCATTCCGGAATGCACTTAGTACAAATGTAATAACTGTTCTTCAATTTAGGAGAAATGATGGACATTTACTAATACTTTCTCTTCTAAAGTACTATCAAAGGTTTAAATTATCCTTTTACTAACTCTGTGGCTCTCAGTGTTTCCTCTGTGAAACTTTGTGTAACAAAAATTAAGAACTTTCACAGAGTTACATAACGAAGAACAGAGGATCACAGAGAAAATCAACTTCAAAGACTCATATCCAGATTTATGGAGGTTAAAAGAGGGATATGTTTTATGAGTTCTGTTTTTTTTCGTAATTTGCGCCTTTAAAAACTTAAAATATCTTCTGATGTCATTTTTAAAAGATAAGATACTTTATGAAGGATTAACATTTGATGATGTCCTTCTGGTTCCGGCATATTCAGAGGTACTTCCACGTGAAGTTGATCTCAGTTCGATGTTTACCAGAAACATCCGTATCAATACACCTGTTGTTTCAGCAGCTATGGACTCAGTCACTGAGGATGAACTGGCAATCGCTATTTCAAGAGAAGGTGGTATTGGTGTGATTCATAAGAATATGTCAATTGAAAAACAGGCTTCACAGGTAAAACGAGTCAAGAGGGCTGAAAACGTAATGATTTTTGATCCTATAACCATCAACCTCGAAGCTAATGTGGCTGAGGCTATGAATTTAATGAGTGAATATAAGATAGGTGGGATACCTGTGATTGATAAAAATGGAATATTGAAAGGAATTGTCACAAACAGAGACCTTAGATTTGAAAACAATCCTTCCAGGAAGATAACCGAGGTAATGACTACTAATCTGATCACTACAAACCACCAGACCAATCTTGAAGCTGCTGCCAGGATACTTCAGAAACATAAGATTGAAAAGCTTCCAATGGTTGACGAATCAGGTAAACTTATTGGATTGATTACCTATAAAGACATAACAAAAACCAAGGACCGTCCGAATTCATGCAAAGATGATAAAGGAAGGCTCAGAGTAGCCGGAGCAGTCGGAATTGCTGTTGATACTCTTGAAAGAGTTGAGGCACTTATTAATGCTAATGTTGATGCAATTTCTATTGATACATCGCACGCTCATACAAAAAGTGTTATAAATATACTGAAGGAAATAAAAAGGAATTTTCCTCAGATTGAAGTTGTTGCAGGAAACATAGTTACAGCTGAAGCTGCTAAAAAGCTGGTTGATGAAGGAGCAGATGCCGTAAAAGTGGGTATCGGACCAGGTTCAATTTGCACTACAAGGATAATTGCTGGAGTAGGAATACCACAGCTTTCTGCAATATATAATGTCGCAAAAGCCATTGAAGGTTCAGGAGTTCCGGTAATAGCTGACGGAGGCATAAGGTACTCCGGTGATATTATAAAAGCGATCGCTGCAGGAGCAGATTCAATTATGGCTGGATCTCTCTTTGCCGGAGTGGAGGAATCGCCCGGAGATACAATTATCTATAACGGAAGGAAATTTAAGGCATACAGAGGTATGGGATCCATTGAAGCTATGCAGCAAGGGTCAAAAGACAGGTATTTCCAGGATATTGAAGATGATATAAGAAAACTCGTTCCTGAAGGGATTGAGGCAAGAGTACCCTATAAGGGAACTCTGTCAGAGGTAATTTATCAAATGACCGGTGGCTTAAGAGCCGGAATGGGATACCTCGGAGCCAAAAATATTACAATCCTGAAAAAAGACGGAAAATTTGTAAGAATCACACACTCAGGTATTATAGAAAGTCACCCTCATGATGTTTCGATAACCCGGGAAGCACCTAATTATAGCAGAAAATCATTTGAATAACCGGTATCAGAAAATCCTGATGAAGATCAGATCATATTTTTTAATCATTCTACTGTATCTGACTCCACTTGTCTGTCCGGCTCAGGAATTGAATACTAAAACATTGATGATTGTTGATGGTACCGGGGTCGAAGCAGGCGAGTTTATCAGAATGTATAAAAAAAGCATTGAGCCGGGAAAAAAGCTGGATATCGATTCTTATTTGCAGCAATTTACAGTATTTAAGCTCAAGGTAGCTGACGCTCTCCGGGAAGGTTATGATACTACGAAATCATTCAGAAATGAGCTTAATGGTTACAGGAACCAGCTGGCACAGAATTACCTCACAGACAACCAGACAAAAGATAAGCTGCTGCAGAAGGCTTACCAGAGATCGCTGACTGATGTAAATGCCTGGCATATTCTGATTGCAATGCCACAAAATGTTTCACCGGCAGACACATTGAAAGCCTGGCAAAAAGCTATCAATATAAGGGAAAGAATAATAAAAGGCGAACCCTTCGAAAGTGTGGCTAGGGGAACTTCAGATGATAAGTCAGTGAAAATAAACGGAGGTAATCTTGGCTATTTTACAGTCTTTCAGATGATAATGCCATTTGAAGATGCTGCATATTCCCTGAAGAAAGGCGCCATTTCAATGCCTGTGAGAACACCTTATGGATATCATGTTATTTTAGTAACCGATAAACGACCATCCAAAGGAAAAATAAAAGTAGCCCATATCATGAAGGCTGTTCAACCCGGAGCTGCTGATTCCACTTCAAAAAAAGCTGAAGAAGAGATAAACAGAATATATCAATTGTTGCAGGAAGGTGCTTCATTCTCAGACCTCGCTAAAAAGTATTCAGATCATAAAGAATCAGCGGTAAAAGGCGGTGAACTGAACTGGTTTGGAACCGGTGAAATAATAAGCGATTTTTCCGAAGCAGCGTTCGCTATGGCTGATACCGGGAAATTTACAAAACCTGTTCACACAATTTACGGATGGCATATTATCAAGCTGTTAGATAAAAAATCCCCGGGAACTTTTGAAGAATCCAGCTCTTATCTCGAAAGCAAAATCAACAAGTCATATCTTAATTCTATCAGCAAAAAATCATTTGTCGGGAAATTGAAGAAAGATTACAATTTTCAGATAAACCAGGATGCATATAACTGGTTTATTGGTCACACCGATACTCTCATAATCCAGGGATTAAAAAAATACGACAGAACCACTATGCCTTCCGGAAAGATGTATTCATTTGCCGGTCAATATTTTACTACAGATGAATTTGCTGATTACATTGAAAAAAGAGGATCGATGATTGTTACAAAAGATTCATCCTTATTTATTAATCATCTGATCGATGCAAGAGCTGGTGATCATCTTATCAGTTATGAGAATTCTCAGCTGGAAAAGAAATATCCCGAATTCAGGTACTTAATGAACGAATTTCACGACGGAATGCTTCTCTTTGAAGTATCAGGCAAAAATGTATGGAACAGGGTAAGCAATGATTCGTCAGGACTTCACCATTATTACGATGAGAACAAAAATAAATGGCTTTCAAGAACAGGAATTGAGGCCGAGGTCTATACAATGAAATCTTCTGACGGAGAAAAACAATTATCGGCTGCTTTCGAAAAATATTCCCGGAAAAATGATCTGGATGATATTCTTCTGAATAAATTCAATAAAATAAACGATACTGTACTTTTGATAAGCAGGAATACATGGTATAAAGGTGACAATCCTGATATTGATAAGATTGAATGGAAAAACGGAACGCAATCCTTGACGTATAAAGGATATCCATCAATTATCATTATTAAAAGAGTGCTCGAACCATCCCCTCTAAACTACGACAAAGTTCAGGGTGAAGTCATGACGGGGTACCAGGAGTTCCTGGACAGTGAATGGATCAGACAATTAAATAAAAAATATAACGTTAAGATTGATAATGTGGTATTCCAGGAAGTGAAGAAGAATATAAATAATGAATAAGTTATTAATCATTTTATGTGGCATTTTCATTTTATGTGGTTGTAAAAATCATAACCCGGCAAAAAGAATTGCCATTGCCCAGGTTGGCAGTGTTATTCTCTATTACGATGAAATGCCAAAACTCGTTCAGAGAGGTATTAATGAAGCTGACTCCGCAGCATTGTTTCAGAATTACATAAACAAATGGGCTAAGAGGCAATTATTGTTACAGAAAGCCGAAGACAATCTCTCCCCTTCATTAAAAGATGAAATAAAAAAACAACTTGAGGAAACAAGAGCAAATCTGGTTATTTATCAATATCAGCGACAGATGATTCTCGAAAAACTAGATACTGTTCTGACTGATGCTGAAATTGAAAATTATTATGCTGCCAATGAAAGCAGTTTCGTTCTTACCACAGATATTGTAAAAGCTCTTTTCATAAAATTGCCTTTGGAAACACCCGATCTTAATAAAATAAAAACACTTGCACGGTCGAATGATCAGAAAGATCTTCAGCAGCTGGAAACACTTTGCTACCAGTTCGCTGAAAAGTTCGATGATTTTAATGAAGAATGGGTTCCGATGGACAGGATTTCAGTTGAATTGCATCAAAACATAGAAAATGAGGAAAATTTCCTGAAAAAGAACACGTTTTACGAAACCAGCGATTCGGCTTCAGTATACTTGATCTCTATACGCGATTACAGGTTGAGATCTTCACTTGCTCCATATGAATATGTCAGGGATGATATAAAAAGAATTATCTGGAACAGCAGAAGATTCGAATTCATTCAATCGCTTGAAAATGGAATTTATAATGACGCCCTTAAAGAGAACAATTTCAAGATATTTAAATAATGAGTACATATTCTTTACCTTTAGCCCCCTCTCCTGTCGCACCTGAACGCGATTGTCGCCTTCACCGCAGCAGAAGTCCGGCAAGCTATCAGGGGGGATGGTGTAAAAACACATATAGTTATTAATTTAACAGCAACAACAAAGTTTGTAAATTGATTATATAATGATGAAAAGAAAATTAAAATTTTGCCTGACAGTTATATGTTTGTTTTTGCCGGGAGTTTTTATTGCCAATTCACAGATGCTTGTTGAGTCTGTGGTAGCAATAATCGGGAATGAGGTAGTCTATCTTTCTGACCTGGAAAACACAGTCTCAGATGCAAGAAGAAACGGGAACAAAATGCCTGTAGATGAACTGACATGCAGGATACTTCAGCAAATGCTTGTCTCTAAACTTTTTATGGACCAATCAAGAATAGATAGTATAACTGTTACCGATGATGCAGTCGAAGGCGACCTTAATATGAGAATGAATGACGCTATCAGGACTGCAGGAAGCGAAGAAGCTCTTGTAGCATATTTTAAAAAGAGTTTGCCTGAGATCAGGCGGGATATAAAGAAAACATTAATCGAACAACAGGTTGTGGGTGATGTTCAAAGCAAGATTTCCAAAGATATCACAATAACTCCGGTTGCCTTGAAAAAGTATTATAATTCACTTCCTAAAGACAGCCTGCCGGTTATTCCTGCAAAATATCAGATAAGCATAATACAATCTGACCCACCCGACAATGAGGACAATAAGGCCGAAGCCCGGCAGAAGTTGCTCGATATAAGGAGCCAGATTCTGGCAGGCAAGAGCTTTAATGTACTGGCAATTATGTATTCAGAGGATCCTGAAAGTGCAAAAAACGGCGGTGAAATAGGATTCCGGGTAAGGGGTGAGCTGGAAAAACCGTACGCCGATGCAGCTTTCAGTCTCACTAAGAACATTGTGTCTAAAATAGTAGAATCCAAATATGGTTTTCATATTATTCAACTTATCGACCGTAAAGGTGATATGGTTAATACCCGTCATATTCTGATAAGGCCGAAAGTAAAACCCGTTCAGGCAGCAAAAGCTATGGCCAGGCTCGATAGCATTGCCAACCTGATCAGAAAAGACAGTATTAAGTTTGAAGTCGCAGCAGTGCGCTTTTCGACACATAAAGACAGCAGGATAAATGGCGGAAAATTAGTCAGTCCAAACCCTTCATCCCGCATCAAGTGGTTCACGCTCGAAGAATTAAATCCTGAAATGTATGTAAAAATCAGGGAAATGAAGGTAGGGGAAATATCCGATCCTTTTAAAACATCAGATGAGAGTAATAATGAAGTTTTCAGAATAGTTAAGCTTGATAATGTGCTTCCTGCTCATTCGGCAAATCTGAAAGATGATTACCAGAGCCTCTATGATGATGCCCTGGTTAAGGAAAGAGCCAATGTTTTTGATAAATGGGTCAAAAACAAAATCAGTATCACTTATATTAAAATAAGTGAGGAATTCAAATCATGCGAATTTTTGCAAAAAGGATGGTTGAAATAAACTTATCGCGATTCCTGGTCAACAATGCATATGTCAGACATATCTTTTATGTCTTAATCTCTCTGCTTTTTGCTCCTTCCGTTTATTCTCAGGATCTTACTGCACCTCAGTCAACAAGGAAGAAAATTGAACTTAAAAATTCCGATGTAGATGATATGCTTAAAGATCCTGTGACAGCAAAGGATATTCACCACCTTCTGGGTAATGTACGACTTCGGGATGAAGATGTAAATATGTGGTGCGATAGTGCATATTTTTATCCAGACAAGAATCAGGTAGAAGCCTATAGCAAAGTTCACATTGAACAAGGTGATACGCTCAATCTTTTCGGCGATTACCTTTTCTATGACGGAAAAAGCAAAACAGCTTTTGTAAGAGGCAATGTAGTACTCATAGACAAGGAAACTCATTTGTACACCGATTCAATCCATTATGATGTAAGAAACAGAATCGCAAAATATACTGAAAGAGGACGTATTACAAATGCCAAAAATACGCTTACCAGTATAATTGGCGTCCTTTATGTATCTGAAAACCTGTTTCATTTCAAGGATAGCGTTAAGATTGTTAATCCGGAATATGTGATGACTGCCGATACAATGGATTACAACACAGTGTCAGAAATTGCATATTTCACAGGACCGACCGAGTTAAAGGGCGATAGTTTATATCTATATTGCGAAAAAGGATGGTATGACACAAAAAAAGAGATTACTTCGGTATGGAAAAAATCGATGATTGACAACCGGAAACAAATAATTCATGGGGATTCTCTGTTTTTCAATGATAGTACCGGCTTCGGTGAATCATTCAGGAACGTGATCATTGAAGACACAGTAAATAAAATAGCTGTAAAGGGTAATTATGCGTGGTACTACAAACAACCTGAAAGATTTTTTGTAACTGACAGGGCCGTTTTCATACAGATTTCACAAAAAGACTCATTATTCCTTCATGCTGATACCATCAAATCAATTACCAGATCTGATACTTCCGGGAAAGTTTACAGACTTATGAGGGCATACTATGGCTGCCGTATTTTCAGTAAAGATCTTCAGGCAAAATGCGATTCCCTTTCCTATTCTTTTCAGGATTCAGTGATCAGACTCTACAGGGCTCCCGTAATCTGGTCTGAAGAGGACCAGCTTACCTCCGACTCAATGGCAGTATTTACAAAAAATCGTCAGACCGACCGTCTGGAATTGTATAATAATGCCTTTATTGCCAGCCAGGTAGATACCATACGGTTTAACCAGATAAAGGGCCGGTCACTTACCGGTCATTTCAAGAATAATGAATTGTATAAGATAAATATAAAGGGTAACGGGGAAATATTATTTTATCTCCTTGACGCGGAAGCGGTTGCTGGAGTGGAGCAATCAAAATGCGCAGATATTGAGATATTATTCACAAAAGGAAAAGTGTCTGAGATTTATGAGCACGATAGCCCTGAAGGCTTTATTGATCCACCTCTTCCTCTTACACCTGTCAGATTTGATGGATTTAAATGGCTCGATAAGCTGAGGCCAAAAAAAAGGGATGATATATTTAATAAATAGAAAAGAGGCTGACTTTAATAAAATCAGCCTCTTTTTTAGTATTCATCTTCATTAAAAAAGAAATCGTCTTTACTCGGATAATCAGGCCAGATATCTTCTATACTTTCATAAATATCGCCTTCATCCTCAATTTCCTGCAGATTTTCAATAACTTCCATCGGGGCACCTGACCTAATGGCAAAATCAATCAGCTCATCCTTAGTGGCAGGCCATGGAGCATCCTCAAGTTTTGATGCTAATTCAAGTGTCCAGTACATATTTTCCTGATTGAGTTAAGCTTTAAACAAAGTCTGCAAATATATATATTATTTTATTTAAAAAGCAATACCTGTTTTTAAGTTTTTTAACATTTCAGACATGCCACTTAATCTCTTCAATATCAAGGCTTAAAGCTATTTTTCTGGACAAAACGAATAAAAAATCAGACAGGCGGTTAATGAATTTATTCACAATTTCAGGCGATTCTTCAGTCTGGTTTAACCTTGAAATTGCCCTCTCGGCTCTGCGACATACACATCGGGCTATATGACAATATGATACGAGAATATTTCCGCCTGGCAGAATGAAGTTCTTCAATGGAGAAAGGGTTGCCTCCATATTATCAATTTCTTTTTCAATAATCGGCAGGCATTCAGGTTCTGGCAATATCTCCTTACTTAAGGGGTTTTTATCATCATGGGCCAGAGCTGCAGCACATCTCATAAGCTGGTCCTGAATATAAATAAGAAGCTCTTTATGATTAAGGTTCTCTTTGTGGTCTCTTAACAAACCTATCCACGCAATAAGCTCATCAACTGAGCCATACGCTTCAACGCGGGCAGAATACTTTGGAACTCTTTTGCCTCCCGATAATGAAGTTGTACCATCATCTCCTGTAAGAGTATAGATCTTCATGATGAAACAAAAGGAAAATCAAAAAGTAAAACTATCTCAGATAACTTGCCTCAAACTTTTTTATAGTTCTCATTCCGGAAATCCTGAGCAATTTCCCCGTCGAATAACCTGATTATACGTGCAGCATGTTTCGCAATGTCCTCCTCATGTGTCACCACAATCACAGTATTCCCTTTTTTATGGATATCATCGAGCAATCCCATTATATCAATTGATGTCTTACTGTCAAGGTTCCCCGTAGGTTCATCTGCGAGTATAATTGATGGTTTATTCACAAGAGCTCTTGCTATTGCAACCCTCTGACGCTGGCCTCCGGACAGTTCATTTGGTTTATGAGTCATCCTGTCTGCCAGTCCTACCTGTTCAAGAGTATCAACAGCAACTTTTTCCCTCTCAGCTTTAGATACTCCGGCATATATTAAAGGCAAAGTAACATTCTCAAGTGCAGAATACCTGGGCAAAAGGTTAAATGTCTGAAATACAAAACCAATCTCTTTATTTCTGATTTCTGCCAGATAATCATCTTCCATTTTACTTACATCAGTACCATTAAGAATATAGCTTCCGCTTGAGGGAGTATCAAGGCAACCAAGAAGGTTCATTAAAGTAGATTTCCCTGACCCTGACGGTCCCATTATGGCAACATATTCATTTCTCTCAATATTTATTGATACTGATCGTAAGGCTCTCACAATCACCGATCCAACCTGATAATTTTTAACAATATCATGAATTTCAATAACTTTCTCCATAACAATTTAAATTTGAATTTCCGAAATTAGATTAAATATATCAAATAATAAATTTTAAAACTATAAATTTTGCTAATATCTGATTATATAGTGATTATGATTTATGCCTTCCCTGAAAAAGAGTATTCCCATCCTGAAAATATCAATACTTACAGAGACCTTCTCATGAAGTTTTATTTCATTCCAAGCCTGCGACATTTCTATTGAATAATTTATGTCGTCAATTATAACAACCGTGTTTCTGTCAGAAAATTCTGCTATCATGTTGAAATAATTTATTACCGGTTCTTTCCGGTGGTTACCGTCAATAAAGACCAAACCGGGACTGACTACCGATGTTAATAAACCTGGCAGAATCTCCTCAAACTGACCTTCCAGAATGCTGATATTACTAAGAGCTGCATCGGTAAAATTTTGCCGTGCAATTTCAGCAGTTGACTGGCAACCCTCTATTGTCCAAATTTTTGCATCAGGGCATGAAGCTGCCATATACATTGTACTTATCCCGAGCGAAGTTCCAAGTTCAATAATCGACGGAGTTCCAAACTCAACAGCCATATTTGCTAATAGCTTTCCATACTTCCAGGGAACAGGCGATTTCCTGGCTATGTCAGAAACTTTTCTTAAGTTAGTTTTCAGAGAGCCTGACCTGGAACCAAGATCATTAACTAAAATACTTCGAGTGTCAAGAATCATTTTCTTTCTGATCTGTCCGACTTTAAACCTGATAGCAGGGTTGACCTTATTTCTGAAAACTCTGGAAACAAGATTGAACACAAAGGGGCTATGTATTCCGTGTCCCCTGCTGTGACGAGAAAACAAAATGTAATTCAGATATTTGACTGCCAGCGAAAAATTCATTCCCGGTTGATAGGATAATTAGGTCAGGGTTTCAAAAATACGTATTTTCGGATAATGATTAACAAGGAATTTTTAGATTCGGAAATCACCTACTTACAGGGAGTCGGCCCCAAAAGGGCTGAACTGCTTAATAAGGAGTTGGGTATTTTCGCTTTCCGCGATCTTCTTTATTACTTTCCTTACAAATATATCGACAGAACCAGGTTTTATAAGATAGCTGAACTTGATCCGGATCTTCCGTTTGTCCAGATAAGAGGTATAATAAAAGGGTACTATACTGAGGGTCATGGGGCAGGTAAAAGATTGGTGGCTGATTTCCAGGATGACACAGGGATATTAAAGCTCGTCTGGTTCAAAGGGGGAAAATGGATCACCGGGAGCTTTAGTCCCGGGGTTGAATACATAGTCTTTGGCAAACCAGGTGTATTCAACGGAATTATTAATATTATTCACCCTGAAATTGAAAGCGCCGATAAACAGGCAGAAAGATTGAATTCAGCTTTGCAGGCACAATATAGCACAACTGAAAAGCTTAAAAATCAGTTTATTTCATCTAAAACTATCAGTAAGCTGATAGGAAATATGCTGAAACAGCTCAAAATAAGATTGCCTGAGACAATGCCTGTTTATCTGGTTACACGCTATAAACTGATGGAACTTCATGAAGCTCTGCATAAAATACACTTCCCGTCTAATCCGGATGAACTCGAAAAAGCAAGGCACCGGCTTAAATTTGAAGAGTTGTTTTACATACAGCTCAACCTCCTAAGGTTTAAGGCAAACCGGAATTTGAAATTAAAGGGATTTGTATTTTCGAGTGTGGGTGAGAAATTTAATAACTTTTATTATAACAATTTACCGTTTACCCTTACAAATGCTCAGAAAAGAGTAATGAGGGAGATAAGAAAAGATCTTGGTTCGGGGAAACAGATGAACCGTTTGCTCCAGGGTGATGTCGGCAGCGGAAAAACTCTTGTGGCTCTGATGAGTATGCTTATTGCAATCGACAACGGGTACCAGGCATGTATCATGGCTCCTACTGAAATTCTGGCTAACCAGCATTATCAGACCATTTCCAAACTACTCGCCGGATTGGATATTAAAATACACCTTCTGACAGGTTCCTCAAAAAAATCCTCCCGCAAATCAATTGCTGAATCATTGCTGGACCGATCGTTGAATATTCTTATAGGGACCCATGCACTCATTGAAGAAAATGTACAGTTTGCAAACCTGGGTCTGGTTATTATCGATGAACAGCACAGGTTCGGAGTTGCACAGAGGGCAAGACTCTGGCAGAAAAACCTCAATCCTCCGCACATTTTGGTAATGACTGCCACTCCTATCCCAAGAACACTTGCCATGACTCTCTACGGGGACCTTGATGTTTCTGTTATAGATGAACTGCCGCCTGGAAGAGTACCGATAAAGACTATGCATTTTACTGATTCAGAAAGAAATAAGGTCTTTGGGTTTATAAGGAACCAGATAGCCGAAAAACGTCAGATCTATATTGTATATCCGCTTATAAAGGAATCTGAAACCATGGATTATAAAGATCTTGAGGACGGCTGGGATACAATTTCAAGAGTTTTTCCTCCTCCAAAGTATTGTATAAGCATAGTCCATGGGAAGATGACACCAGCGAATAAAGAAATCTCAATGAAGCTTTTTAAAGATGGAGCTGCTCATATCCTGATTGCTACTACAGTTATAGAAGTTGGTGTTGATATCCCGAATGCGACAGTAATGGTTATTGAAAGTGCAGAAAGGTTCGGACTCTCACAGTTGCACCAGTTGAGGGGACGAGTAGGCCGGGGGGCTGATCAGTCGTACTGCATCCTCATGAGTTCAGATAAACTTTCAAGAGAAGCAGCAACACGCATTGAAGTTATGATCAGAACAAATGATGGATTTGAAATAGCGGAAACCGATCTCCAGTTAAGAGGTCCGGGTGATATAGAAGGAACACTGCAGAGCGGCATTCCTTTTGATCTGAAAATTGCCGACCTTGGCAAGGACGGTCAATTAATTGAATATGTCCGGCATATTGCCGAAGATATACTTAACCTCGATCCTTTGCTGACAAATAATCAAAACATGGTATTAACCTCCGAACTGAAAAGGCTTTTCAGCCAGAAGCAATCCTGGAGTAACATAAGTTGAAATCATGACTATTACAGACTATTACAAAATTCTTGGCTTACAGGCAAACTCAAGTATTGATGAGATAAAAAAAGCTTACAGGAAAAAAGCACGTCTATGCCATCCTGATATCAATCCTGCGCCTGATGCAAAGGATCAATTTATATGTATAACCGAAGCATACGACTTTCTGATTTCAAATCACGAAAAGATAAAAACTGATGAACAGGCTTACCAGGAGGCAATGGAAGACTGGAGAAAATACAGGCAGGACAGGTCACGAAAAAGGGCCACTGTATATGCCCGGGCATCTTACGTAACTTTTAAAAAATCAAAGTTTTACAAAACAACAAGGATATTTGACGGCACATCAATAATATTCAGTTTTGTTGTATCTATAATGGTGCTGGCATATACCGTTTACGGATATAATTTCAGGTTGAAGCACCCTATTCCTGGTATGGAAAAACCATCTGTTTTTGCATTTATAATGCTTCTGATGCTTGGCATGCTCTTCTTTGTCGTGTCGCTTATCTATCTCAAGGCATATCAGGAAACTTCCAGAAAACAAAAAAACAAATCCTGATCAAATGGCATGGTTTTTGAATCTGTTCAAGGTAAAACCCCGACNNGCAGCTTTAATCTTATTATCATTTGCATATTCATCGTGCAAAAAGGAGCCTGTCAAATCTTTTCCAACCGAACCTGTACCAATAGAACTCTCGGCTAATCAGGTTTCACTTGTAGCATCAGAAAATACATTTGCTCTTGATATCTTTAATAAGGTTATAGCAAATTCTACCGGATCAGAGAATGTCATTATCTCCCCTCTTAGCATATCATCAGCTTTATCAATGACATTAAACGGTGCTAACGGAGCCACCCGTGATTCAATGGTGAATACATTAAAATTGAATGGGTTAACGCCCGAAATAATCAATAACTCATATAAAGATCTTAGTTCATCGCTTCTGAATATTGACAGCCGGGTTTTGATCTCCATTGCCAACTCCGTTTGGAGTGAAAAGAATTTTGTAGTGAAAAAAACTTTTGCTGATATCCTCACCGGAAATTATAATGCCGAATCCAGATCATTTGACATTACCGATCCACAGGTTCCTGCACAGATAAACAAATGGATAGATACCAAGACGAACGGATTAATAACAAACATGGTTGACAAGCTCGATCCAACCACTGTGATGCTTTTAATTAATGCGATCTATTTTAAAGGAAAGTGGAAATCTCAATTCGATGTAGCCAACACCGTGCAGGGATCATTTTATAAACCAGGCAATGTAACGGAACAGGTGCCCATGATGAAACAGACTTCTGACTACAAAATTTATATAGGCGAAGGATTTACCCTGGCCGAACTACCTTACGGACAAGGAAATTTTGTGATGGATGTGATTCTTCCTGATGATAACAATGGAATAGATAATCTGATTTCATTAATAGATGGTAATACTTTAAACGGATGGCTGAATATGATGAGTTCCAGAAAAACTGTTCTTTCTTTTCCGCGTTTTAAATATGGATATAAGAAGGAACTTACTCATATATTAACTGATATGGGAATGGGAATAACTTTTGGCAATTATGCGGATTTCTCTAATATATCAGATCTCAAACTTTATATCAGTTTAGTGCTCCACCAGGCAGTTATTGAAACAAATGAAGAAGGTACGGAAGCTGCAGCTGCTACAATAGTTGGGATCTCAAATACTGCAGTAATGGAGCCTCTCACTCTTAATATTGACCATTCATTCATGTATATCATCAGAGAAACCACCACGAATTCGATACTTTTTATGGGCAGGGTTGTAGATCCGCTGGCTAATTAAAAAAACAAACTTTAACATAATCACTATTTGATGAGACGCCCAACCTGGGTGTCTCATACGAAGATTGTGAATCGGTGTGTCTCCCGGCATTATCTTTTAACTATAAGCCTCCCAGGTAGAGTATTCAAATAATCTAATAAGATTTTAGATCGGACGGGAAGAATCTGAATTACTGATCAAAGACCATGAACTGCTTCCTGACGGATCATTTAAGTTTTATAAAATTAATCTTCACATCGAGTACAGAGGCAAAATATTCTCCGCGTTCAAGAATATCATCATCTCCATCTTCGTAATACCAGTTGAAGATAAATTTCTTGTGCTTTAAAGTGACATATGTAATTTTCTGCAAAATGTGAATAAACACCTTCGCACTGGCACTATTAAAATATTCAAGATTTAAATCCACACTCGTCACTTCTGCCGGAACTGTTATATACTCACTGATCCAATCTTCGACGGGCTCAAAAAACTCAGTTACATTCTCATGTATTGACCGGCCTTTGATACGAATAATTCCCTCCGGATTTAAAATTATCTCAGGTGTATTCTTAGTTGGCGAAATACTCAACTCCTCCATCTCATATTATTTGCTTCGAAATTACGAATTTTATCACAAAAAACATACTCTGTTACCTGAATCTGTCAAAAAACGGATCATTAAAGTTGGAAACTGAAATTTCCCTTTTCTGTTGCTCAATCTGATGAATCATATTGACATACTATTTCCACATCAATTCCATTCTTTCTGAGCAATGCAGCAGTTATTCCTCCCACCGCACCGGCACCGACTACAAGAAATTTCAATTTTGATTTCTTCATATGAATGAGAATTAATACCTGGCAAGTGGAGTAACGTCATGACTGGAGAATTCACCTCTCAGATATTTATAATAACCAGTGATACCAATCATTGCCGCATTATCTGTTGTGTACCTGAATTCCGGAATGAAAAGGTTCCAGTTCCTTTTTTCAGCCTCTCTCCTCATTTCATTCCTGAGACCAGAATTTGCTGAAACTCCGCCGGCTATGCCAATCTCTCTGATACCTGTTTGCAAAGATGCATTTACAACCTTACCAATAAGTATACTTATTATTGTATGTTGAAGTGAAGCACACAGGTCAGCCTTATTATGTTCCACGAAATCAGGGTCTTCCTTTAACTTGTCGCGGAGAAAGTAGAGAAAGCTGGTTTTTAATCCGCTGAAACTGAAATCAAGGCCTTTAATATGAGGTTTTGCAAACTTGAAAGCGCTGATATTACCTACATCAGCCAGCTTATCGATCAGAGGGCCGGCAGGATAAGGGAAACCCATAACTTTTCCGCATTTGTCAAATGCTTCACCTGCCGCATCATCAATAGTGTTTCCTATTACCTCCATCTCAAGCTGGCTCTTCAGGATAATTATGCGCGTGTGGCCCCCAGATACAAGCAGGCATAAGAAAGGGAAAGAAGGCAGTCTGTTATTTTTGTCCTTCTCAAAAATAAAATGAGCCAGAACGTGTGCCTGAAGGTGGTTTACTTCAATCAATGGTATATTCCGGGCCAGTGCAAATCCCTTTGCAAAAGAGGTTCCGACCAACAGCGAACCAAGAAGTCCTGGTCCTCGCGTGAAAGCAACTGCATCAATTTCTTCGGCAATAACACCGGCTTTTAACATTGCCTGATGTGTCACCGGAACTATATTCGCCTGATGGGCCCTTGAAGCAAGTTCCGGAACAACACCGCCATATGACATATGAATATCCTGGTTAGCAATTAGATTGGAGAGAACGTAACCATCCCTTATAATTGCAACTGATGTATCATCACACGACGATTCTATTGCTAAAATTGTAACAGCCATCTAAATTCGTTTAAAGCTGCAAATTTCAAAAAAATTCCGGCAAAAACCGATTTCTGGAAAAATAATGAAGTAAAGGAATCAGTCGCTACAGCCCAGAGTAGAACAATTTTTTATTCAGAATAAATTCTTTGGAATAGTATCCACTTCTTAGCTATACCTTTGTTGATCTCGGTAATCTCAATATATTTCTTTTCATAGCCTTTTATCTCACAATATTGATAAATGCGCTCATAAGCCAGTGATTTTTGAACAGATGGGACAGATAAAATATGTAGAATTTCTGATTTATAGAAAACCGAAAAAGAAACCCAGCCAAACCAGGTTTTAACTTTTGTCTCATAGAATGAAGTATCATCTTTATTATATGTTATAATTCTGAATTTTTGCTTCTTCATTTCCTTACTCGGAGTTATTTTCTGATTAGATTTTTTAACTAATAGTTAATATAAAGATCAAAAATATTGGGTTTCAGGGTTTAATGCTCATAAAATATTGAGAAAAATGCAGTTTCTCCGTTATTAAATATCAAAAGAACATTAAAGATAAACAAAAATAAAAATTGAACTTGTAACTTTGGTTATATAATCGAGCTAAAGACCAAACATAACTATATAAGATCTATATATTGAAGCTCTTCGCAGCAAGCGACGAAGAACCGGAACGAAGTGGAGCTCAGCGCAGCTAATCTTCGATCCCCTAAGGGAATTCTTAATGCTCGCTGACTTCGCAGCAAGCAACGGAGAATCTACTCGCGGGGATTCAACAATCAGATTTTAATAAAGCAGAGCCCTTAATATCTGAATTCATTAATAGCAGTAACTAACTTTTTCACAGAATAAATAATTCCCTGCATTTTACCTGAGTTTCACTATCTTTACATCTTTACATGTAACGCATCAGATAAATGATATTTTAAGACTTTTTACGCTTATATGCTGAAAAAAATTAAAAGATCACTTAAGTATTTAATTATTGTTTTCGGGGTCATAGTACTTCTCCCCACGGTCCTTTATTTGTTGTTGAATACCTCTGAGGTCCAAACCTTCCTGGTAAAAAGAATTACAAATCATTTTTCAAACGAGATCAAATCGACAATATCTGTTGGCTCTATTGAATATAAGTTCTTTAATAAATTGTCTATCAATGATGTAATCATCAAAGACAAAAATAATGATACTCTGTTATATTCAAAGGAAATTAAGGTTGGAATCAGGAGAATGGATTTTAAAAATAAATCATTCCGGCTTGGTAAAGTAGTTCTGATCAAACCTGTTATTGCATTAATTACAGATTCTGCAGGAGTCATGAATCTCACATGGTATCTGAATCTTATGAAAAATCAGTCTGATAATGTAAAGACAAGCGGAAACAAAATATCGATTGATCAGATTGAGATAAATAATGCCAGGTTTTCTCTTATTAACAAGTCTGCTTCTAAAGGGAAAACCAAAATAGATTTTAACGATCTGAAGCTCTCAGAAATGAATGGTATAATTGAAGAACTGAATATATTAAATGATTCAACTTCATTTAATATCTATGATCTGGGATTTAAAGAGTCGAGCGGGTTCAGGGTAAAGAAGATGGGCAGTGCTGTCTTACTGGCAAAACAAAATATCTTCATAAAATCCGCTTTTATAACATGCGACAGCAGTATTTTAAATATTCCCCGATTGAGTTTGACCGCAGATTCAGCAGGTTCATTCAAAAATTTTACAGATAAGGTAAAACTGGATCTCCAGCTCGATAAATCGCTTATAAATACTTCTGATCTGAAATATTTTATGCCCTTTGCCGATAGTTTGAATGAATCGGTATGGTTGTCAGGAAAAATTATGGGAACCATATCTGAACTTCGAGGAAGAGACATAAAAGTTAAATACAGGAATTTTTCTTCGCTTAACTGTGATTTTGATTTTTCAGGACTTCCCAGAATTGAAAATGCATATTTTAATATCGGAGTGACCAGCCTTAAAACAAATGCTAAAGATCTGCAGCAAATCAAATTACCCAGTCAGAAATTTTTAGAAATTCCCGAAGCTGTGAAGAAGCTTGGGAACATATCATTTAATGGAAGCTTTACAGGGTTTACAACAGATTTTGTTACTTATGGAGAAATAAAGACCAGCCAGGGAAACATCCGGACAGATATTTCACTCAGACCCGGAGGTTCTAAAAAATATATGGTAAAAGGTCTTATTAAAGGAAGTGATATAAATATCGGAGCGCTGTCCGATAATCCTGATTTTTTAGGAAACCTGAGTATGCAGGCTAATGTAGATGGATATGCTTACTCTTTAAAGAAATTTGCAGGAGATCTAACAGGGAGAATCGACAGTATTGAAATAAACAAATATTTATACCGGAACATAACCCTGAAAGGATCATTTACGGAAAAGACGTGGGACGGAAGTGTAAATATCGATGACAAGAATATTAAGCTAGACCTTCTGGGTTTACTGAATTTCAATAATAAACTGCCGGAGTTTGACTTTACCCTTAATATTGCTGATGCGAATCTTTATAAACTGAATTTTGATAAACTTGATAGTTCTTCTAATGTTACAATGCTCCTTACATCTAACTTTAAAGGGAATAACATAGATAATCTCGACGGCGAAATAAAACTTCTTAATTCAAAATTCAGAAAATATAACAAAAACCTCGAACTCTATGACTTTTCAATAAAAACCTACAAAGAAAATTCAAAACCTGTTTTGAGCCTCAGAACAGATTTTGTTGACGCGGACATAAAGGGCTACTACAACTTTGCCGGCCTGGCTGAAATGGTAGAATCGACCCTGGAATCACTTATGCCTTCTCAATTTATCGTCAGTGGTAAAAAGAAAGGTCCTAATAAGAACATGTTCACTTTTGATATTAATTTTAAAAATACCGATAAGATTAACAACTTTTTCAAAACCGGAATCTTAATAGCCGATAAAAGTTATATTAAGGGAGTTGTTTTCCCCGACAGCATAATAAGTGTTGCAGGTAAGACAGATCTGCTGACAATAAAAAACATTGTATTTAAGAATTTCGCTTTTAATACCACAGTTACAAGATCCAAACTATCGTTGGGTATCAATAGTTCATCTGTTACATTGCTTGGAGAATCAGAATTAAAAGATTTCTCAGTAAGCTTAAAGACAATTCCAGATAATTTTACCTTTAAAGTTAATTGGGATAGTAAAGATACAGTCCTTAACCGGGGCAATTTTATCGCACGGGGCACCGTAATAAAAAATATCGCCGGTAAAAAATATGCAATATTGAAAGTAGATATAGATTCATCTGATTTTTATTCAGAGAACAACCTTTGGAAATTAAACAATTCATCTGTTCTGATTGATTCAAATGCAATTAAGATAAATAAACTATATCTGACCAGTAAACAAAGGTATTACCTCGTAGATGGCTCTGTTTCAGCAAATCCAGCTGATACACTGCATCTCGAGTTTAAAGGTATTGATATTGCTCCTTTTAACTACTGGCTGGAACGGAGAAGGAACGATCCAAATGCTATTCCTCTAGATTTCAAGGGCCGGATTGACGGAAGAATAACATTAACCAATGTTTACAAAGGTTTTCTGTTGTTTGGAAATATAGTTGTAAATAAATTCTCAATGCTTGGCTGCGAATTTGGAAATATTTCGATCAACTCAGCACTCGACAACGAAAAAAAACTTATAAATATCAGGGCCACCAATAATCTGAATTCTGTAAAAACATTCGATATCACAGGAATGTACAACCCTGCAGCAAAAAAAATAGATCTGAATGCAAATGCTCTGAAATTGCCGATAGGTTTTCTTAATCCATTGCTTAAAGTGTTTGCCTCGGAAATATCAGGTTTTGCTTCAGGTAAACTTAGATTGTCAGGGGAAAAAGAAAATCTTTTTCTTACAGGGGCAGCTATGGTCGATAATGCATCATTGAAAATCAATTATCTGCAAACCAAATACTCACTGAATGACACAATCAGGTTCGACAGGCAGGGAATTAAGTTCAATGCTGTTAAGATTAAAGACATTGAAGGTAATGTCGCAACTATTTCCGGAGCCGTCTACCATAAAAATTTAAAAGAATATTCTGCCGATCTGATAATTAATATTGCTGCAAAAGGTTTCCAGGTATTAAATACCCAGTCAAAGGACAATCCGATGTTTTATGGTTTGGTATATGGTACAGGAGTTGCTAAAATAAAGAGTGATCAGAGTTCTCTCTCATTTGATATATCTGCCAAAACGAGTAAATCGACCAAGACAGGAAAAACTTCAGAATTAATTATTCCTATAAGCAAGGGCCTCTCAGTATCAGAATATTCATATATCTCATTTGTTGACTCAAGTAAGGGGAAACTGAGTGATGTGAAGACAGTACCTCCTCCTGCTGCTTCAAAAATCACCATGGATCTTAATATGAATCTTGAAGTGACGCCGGATGCAGAGGTGCAGATTATTTTTGACGCAAAAGCAGGCGATATCATGAAAGGTAATGGATCGAGCCCTAACCTGAATGTAACTCTTAATAAGAAAGGTGATTTTGGTATATTAGGTGATTATATAATTGAAAGCGGGACCTATAATTTTACTCTTGGCCCAATTATAAACAAACCTTTTGATGTTGAGAGCGGTGGCAGGATTATGTTCAACGGAAATCTCAAGGATGCAGAAATAGATTTGAAAGCTTCCTATTTGCACCTGAAGGCATCACTTGCCTCCATACTTGCCAATGAGGATTATACTGAACGAATACGCGTTGAACCTCAGCTGAATCTATCAGGTAAACTCTTTAATCCTGTGGTCGGATTCGATATCTATCTTCCGGATGCAGACGAAGCAACCAGAACACGACTCCGGAATGCAATTTCGACACCCGAAGAAATGACCAGGCAGGTTACCGCTCTTCTTTTAATACAAAATTTCATTGCAAGTGGAAATTCGAATGTCTCATCAACTGCTACATCGGCAATGGAGGCAACGTCTATGGAAATGATCTCTAACCGGGTAAGCAATATGTTGTCACAGATTTCAAGAAATGTTGATATCGGAGTAAATTTCAGGCCTGGACTGAATGCAATAACAACACCGGAAGCCGAACTGGCATTATCAACGCAGGTTTTAAATAATAAAGTTGTGCTTAATGGCAATTTTGATGTGAGGGGAACCAATGCCACTACTGCTCAGTTAACAAACAACACTAACCAGTTAACTGGTGATTTTAATGCTGAAATAAAGCTTACGGAAAAACTGCGGTTCAAGGTATTTAACCGATATAACGATACTTACATAGGATCAGGCTTAAGTCCATATACTCAGGGTGTTGGGATCTTCTACAATCGTGATTTTAATAAATTCTCCGATTTATTCAGGAAAAAGGTAAAAGCCGATATGAAGAAAGAGGATGAAACAAAACCAAAAGATAAATAATAAAAATTTAATACATCTTGTCCGATTCCGGTTAATAATTTTTCTCTCATTGTTATTAAAGGGGCATAATAGAACCGGTTATCATTTCGTTTATTCTTAAATTCGCACTGTTAAGTTCAGTTGAAAGCAGGGAATAAAATATAATAATCAGATAATTGCAACCTAGATTAAATAGAGATTTAAGGAGTTCATCATCTGTAAGGAAGAAAGGACTTCTGGGCACTACATTAATACATTTAATGCTGTTCGGTCTACTCATCCTGGCAGGATTTTCAACTTCTCCTCCTGTCTCTGAAACCGGAGAGGGTATTCTAGTTAATTTCGGGACAGGCGAGACCGGTATTGGTGATATTGAACCTTCCCCACCGGCCGGGAAACAAGAGACTTCACCTCCTCCGACCAGAGAAGTAGTTTCTCCTCCGGCTACATCTAAAGTCAGCACAAAAATCAAAAATGAACCTGTCTTGACTCAAAACAATGAGGAAGCACCTGTCGTTAAGAAAGCTGACCCTGAAGCTGTGAGGAAAAAACTGGAGAAGACTGAGGCTGACAAAAAGATAAATGAAGAAAGGGAAGCTGAAAGAATACGAATAAGACAGGAAGAGGCTGAAAAGAAGAAGATCGCAGCAGAACAACAACGTGAATCAGATATCATGAACCGTACCAAAAATGCCCTGGCAAATTCGAAAAATAGAGGAACAAACTCAACAGGTGAAGGTATTGCAGGCGGACCGGGGAACCAGGGTGACCCTAACGGATCAATTGATTCAAAAGTCCGTGGGGTTGGCAGCGGTCTTGGAGACAAAGGTTCAGGTACAGGAGATAAGGGGATATCATATAATCTTCAGGGACGTGGATTTCAGGCGCTTCCTTCTCCTAAATACGATTACCAGGGCGAAGGAAGGGTTGTAGTTGAGGTAAGCGTCGACAGGCAAGGGAAAGTGGTTCAGGCAACTCCCGGTACAAAAGGATCAACCACTCTTGATGAATATTTGCTTAGGGTTGCCAAAGAAGCCGCTCTTGCTGCCAGGTTTGAAGTGAAACAAGATGCACCTGCAATTCAGAAAGGTACAATTACCTATAATTTTATACTTAAATAAGATTATAAATGTTCTCTGGAGAATAGTTCGTTTATTGCAACATTAAGATTATCAATGAGATTATTATCTTTGATAATATAATCATCAATACCTTTCCTGGCAAGCTCAAGTACAATTTCTCCCTTTTCCTGACCCGATAACATTATTACGGGAGTTTCGGGTTTTATCTCTTTTATCTTATCAAAAACTTCCATTCCATTCATTACCTTATACTCATTATTGACGAAATAATAGTCAAGTATAATCAGATCGGGATTTTTATTCAGAGCGCTTATACATTCCTCACCATACAAAAATGCTTCAAGTCGGAAACCAGCAGAAGAAAAACGTTTAACAACCAACATATTAATAAACGGATCATCGTCAACAATAAAAATTAGTTTCTGGCTATTCATCGATGAAAAATTGAAAGTGGATACACACAAAGTTAAGATAAAAATCTAAATCAGGTAGTTTTTAATATTTCAGTTTTTTTTAGTTAAAATCACATTGAAAAAAGAGGGAAAGATTTCATCATATTCACAACACTCTCACCAACCTTTTTTACAACAGCTTCATTATCAATGTTCGATATAACTTCATCAATATAATCAACTATTATTCCCATGTGCTCTTCTTTAAGTCCACGGGTAGTAACAGCAGGAGTACCGACTCTCAAACCTGAAGTCAGGAAAGGAGAACGACTGTCAAACGGTACCATGTTTTTATTGACTGTAATATGTGACTGGACAAGGGTGTTTTCAACTTTTTTACCTGAAATTTCCGGGAATCGGGTCCTAAGGTCTATTAACATCAAATGATTGTCAGTACCACCTGATATGACTTTGTATCCTTTATCCATAAACGCCTTTGCCATCACAAATGCATTCTTCTTAACTCTTTTCTGGTATTCATTGAACTCTGAGGTGAGTGCTTCACCGAAAGAGACTGCTTTTGAGGCGATGACATGCTCCAGCGGGCCACCCTGGATTCCCGGGAAAACGGCAGAATTTAAAAGAGATGACATCATTTTCACTTCGCCTTTTGGTGTTGTTATACCCCAGGGATTAACAAAATCCTTTCCCATCAGGATTATTCCTCCTCTTGGTCCTCTGAGGGTTTTATGAGTTGTTGAAGTGACAATATGAGCGTATTTCAATGGATTCTTAAGAAGTCCTGCCGCTATCAGCCCTGCAGGATGAGCCATATCGACCACGAAGATAGCGCCAATAATATCAGCAATTTTTCGCATTCTTTCGTAATCCCATTCCCGTGAATATGCCGATGCACCTCCGATTATCATTTTTGGCTTTTCTTTCAGCGCAATTTTTTCCATTATATCGTAATCAACCAGTCCATCATCCTCTCTGACACTGTAGGCAACTGGTTTATAAAACAGTCCTGAAGAATTGACAGGCGACCCATGAGAAAGATGCCCGCCATGTGCAAGATTTAATCCCAGAAAAGTATCTCCCGGCTTAAGAACTGTCATAAACACAGCCATATTTGCCTGGGCTCCTGAATGAGGCTGGACGTTTGCATATTCGGCATCAAAAAGTTTTTTTAACCTGTCAATGGCGATCTGCTCGGTCTGATCGACAATCTCACAACCACCGTAATACCGGTGTCCGGGATACCCTTCAGCGTATTTGTTTGTCAATACTGAACCCATAGCTTCAAGTACCTGCGGACTTACAAAATTTTCGGAAGCGATTAATTCAATTCCGTTAATCTGGCGCTGACGTTCCTTTTCAATAAGGTCAAAAATCAAATTATCTCTATTCATAATATATTATTTTAAGACATTTATTCTTCTGAAAATTCAACAAGCAAATCGCGGTATGTCGAAAAGATCCTGGATTTCGAGATGAATCCTACATAATAACCATTATCCAGTACAGGAAGGTTCCATGCACCTGTTTTCCTAAACGTCTCCATTACTGTTTCAATATTCTCTTTCCTGTCAATATAAGAAGGAGGCATTGTCATAAGATCCTTCATAAAGGTTGTGCCGTATAAGTTCTGCTGAAACATAATTTCCCTGACATCATCGAGATACACCACCCCTTCCAGAATATTGTATTCGTCAACCACGGGAAAAATGTTCCTTTTTGACCTGGCAATTACTTTTACCAGTTCACCAAGTGTGTCTGAAGGCATAACCATTAATAAATCGGTCTCAATCTCCCTTTTCCAGTTCATCCTTGTCAGTACTGCTTTATCCTTATCATGAGTAATAAGGTCTCCGCTTTCTGCAAGTTGAACATGATAGATTGAATGTTTTTCAAAACTCCTGGTAGTAATGTATGCGGCCGTGGATGTAATTATCAGCGGGATAAGCAGATTATAGCCACCGGTGATCTCCGCAATAAGAAATATTGCAGTAAGTGGGGCATGCATGACTCCTGCCATCATACCGGCCATCCCCACAAGAACAAACCTGTTATCGGGCAGTTCCAGATTAGTGACTTTTTTCAATATCCCGGCAATGAGGTATCCGTTTATTCCTCCTATAAACAGAGTAGGCGCGAATATTCCTCCAACTCCACCGGCTCCGTTTGTTGAACTGCTGGCTATCACTTTTAACAGAACAAGGCACGACATGAAAAGTATGATCACCCAAAAACTTCCGGAAAAATGACTGAATATGCTGCTATTAATGACCGATTCGGTATTTCCCTGGAGCAGCGACATGATTGTGTCATACCCTTCGCCATAGAAGGGAGGAAAAAGATAAATCAATCCTCCGAGAACAATCCCTCCCAGTACAAGTCTTAAGTAGGCATTGGTAATTTTATTATAGCTTCCTTCCAGAAATAAAGTCATTTTTGAAAAATACAGAGATATTAATCCGGAAATTATTCCAAGAAGTAAATACCATGGAATATTTGAAATATTAAAGGCACCAATCACATTGAAGTTAAACAATACATTATTTCCCATAAGAAAATAAGCAACCGTTGCAGCTGTGACTGAAGAGATCAGGAGAGGAACAATTGATGATATAGTCAGATCAAGCATTAATATTTCAAGAGTAAAAACAATTCCGGCTATAGGAGCCTTAAAGATTCCTGAGACTGCTCCTGCTGCACCACACCCTATCAGTAAGGTTACATTTTTATAATTCAGTTTGAAAAATCTGCCTAATACGGATCCTATTGAAGAACCTGTTAATACTATCGGTGCTTCAGCTCCAACAGACCCTCCAAAACCGATTGTTAAAATGCTTGCAACTATTGATGTCCATGTATTGTGTGTGTTCAGCTTGCCCTTTTTCCTGGAAATAGAAAATAGTATCCTGCTGATGCCGTGGCTGATATTATCCCTGACTATAAACTTCACAAACATAAATGTCAGGAACATACCAATAAGAGGAAATGCCAGATATAAATAGGTTCCCGGCTCAGACGTAATTCCTTGAGTAAGAATTTTATGAATGTAATGAATCGAATATTTAAGCAATGCTGCAGCCAGTGCACTCAGTAATCCGATAACAAGACTTAGGAAGTACACTAATTTAACCTGATCAACTTCTAAAAGGGTTTGACGAGTTATTTTTTTGAAAAAGCGATTTTTGAACATAATTATGCAAATATAAAAACAATACTAAACCTTCATTGTTTTTTAATTAAGTTTGTCTGCATGAAAATCCGCTGATGATTTATTCAGATGGCCGTAAGAGTTTTTAACTTAAAATTTCGGAACTGGTCAGACTTATGATATTATTTTACCACAATCCCACGCTACCCTGCTGATAGTTATCGGTCCTTCTCCGTGGCGAAAGGCATCAGATTGAATCATCGCGCAATGCGGGAAGCAAGGGGGGACAAAATTTATCGATAAAGAATATTTGAAATAATTTATGATAGATTATAAAAAGTTTACTCTCGACAATGGACTGAGGGTTCTTGTACATGAAGATAATTCTACTCCTCTTGTCGCTATGAACATTCTTTACGATGTTGGATCGAGAGACGAGGATCCGGAAATGACAGGTCTTGCGCATCTCTTTGAACATCTAATGTTTGGCGGCTCGCTGAATATTCCTGATTACGATACTCCACTGCAACTTGTCGGAGGTGAAAACAATGCATTTACAAATAATGATATTACCAACTACTATCTAACAATCCCATCAGCAAATATAGAGACTGGATTCTGGCTTGAATCCGACAGAATGCTCGAACTAGACTTTTCGCAGAAGAATCTCGACACCCAGAGAAATGTTGTCATTGAGGAATTCAATCAGCGATATCTGAATCAGCCTTATGGAGAGGTAATACTGAAAATGCGGCCCCTTGCATATAAAATCCATCCATACAGGTGGCCGGCAATCGGAAGGGATATGGCTCATATAAAAAACATCAATATAGATCAGGTTAAGGACTTCTTCTTTTCACACTATGCTCCGAATAATGCTATAATGTCACTTACAGGAAATATTGGATTTGACCTTGCGTATAAACTTTCAGAGAGATGGTTTGGCCCGATTGCAAAAAGAGAAGTAAAATCAAGAAACCTTCCTGTTGAACCGGAACAGACAGAAGAACGGGTTATTACTATTGAAAAAGACGTGCCATCAACGGCATTATATAAAGTCTGGCATATAGGACCCAGGACCAGCAAGGATTTCTATACACTTGACCTGATTACTGATATACTTGCCGGAGGAGAATCAGGCAGATTGCAAACAAAGCTTGTAAGGGGGAAAAAGTTGTTCAGTGAAATAAATGCCTATCTGACTTCTGATATTGATCCTGGACTCATAATTGTTCAGGGGAAGCTGATGAAGGGTGTCAGTATTAAGCAAGCTGAGGATTCTGTAAATGAGCTGATCCTTGATTTGCGTAGGGAAAACCAAATTGAGGATGAAATGGAGAAAGTGAAGAACAAATTTGAATCTTCAACAGTTTTTTCAAATACCAGTATTCTTAACAAGGCATCTAACCTTGCATATTTTGAGCTTCTTGGAAACCCTGAATTAATAAATAATGAGGTTAAAAAGTATGGAAATGTCAGTCATGGAATGGTAAAAGAGGCCCTGGATAAATACTTTACTCCTCAAAATTGTAGTACAATTAATTATATATCAACCCGAAAGGAGAACTGATGAAAATCCTGCAAAGATTGCAACCACCGGTATTTCCAATAGAAAAAGTGTCAATCCAGGAAGCAAAGTCATTCAGATTGAATAATGGGGTACCTGTCTTCCTGATTGAAGCTGGAACAGAGGAGATAATGCGTCTTGAATTTGTTTTCAGGGCGGGACAGGTTAAGGAGCACCTTCCGCTTCTGGCTTCCACTTGCAACTTAATGCTCTCAGAAGGCTCACAGAATTACAGTTCTGAAGAACTTAACAGATTGCTCGATTTTTATGGTATTTTTTTTAACCAATCAGCCGAGAAAGATTGCGCCGGTGTTGTTCTCTTTTTCCTGAATAAACACATTGAAAAAGTTTTGGAGCTCAGCCATGAGATTTTGTTTCGTCCTGTGTTTCCAGAGGCAGAATTAAACTCTCTGATGAAAAAACGACTTCGCTGGTACCTTGTAAACAGGGAAAAAGTTCAGAATCTTGCAATGGATCAGTTTTTTGAATCTGTCTTTGGGAAATCCCACCCTTACGGTTATCAGATTCGTGAACAGGATTTTGAAAACATGACTCCTGCAGTTTTATCTGATTTCCACACGAAATATTATACTTCTGAAAATATGACGATCATAATATCGGGGAAATTACACAGCAAAACTCCCGATCTGCTTAATTCATATTTTGGAGAGCGAGGTTCTAACAAAAACATTACAGAAGTTCCGGCGTATCCTTTAAAAGGAGAAAAATCCAAAAAGATCCATATAAGTAAACCCGGAACAGTTCAGAATGCTATAAGAATAGGATCAGCGACCATAAATAAAAGACATTCTGATTACCCGGGTCTGAAGATACTCGATTCAATACTGGGAGGATATTTTGGTTCACGATTAATGAGGAATATTCGTGAAAAAAAAGGATTAACATACGGGATCAGTTCAACAATTTCATCTCTTGATCTTTCAGGATACAAAGTAATCTCAACTGAAGTCGGTCAGAAAAACTGCCAGAGAGCAATAGACGAGATTTACAAGGAGATAAAGCTCCTTCAGAATGTCAGGGTTAAGAATAGTGAGTTGGCGGTTGTGCAAAATTACATGTCGGGTGAAATGTTAAGAATGTTTGACGGACCCTTTGCTCTTGCTGAAAGTTTTAAATCGGCGTGGGAATTCGGTCTTGACAATAATTATTACTACAGGCTGGCTGAAAAAATAAAAACAATTGAAGCAGATGAAATAATTGAACTTGCAAGAACGTATTACAATATTGGTGACCTCTATGAAATAACCGTCGGCGCTGAATGAAAATCTTTCATTTCTATATTATTTTCATTTTTATCATCTTTTGGTCAGGCAACGCTTTTTCTCAAATCAACTGCATCACTGATCCTCCCCTGCCACCAGTTCTTAGATCAGTTTCCGTAGATTCTGAAACAGGAAATACAAAATTTAGATGGACCCTGAGTCCCTCATCTGATATAGCAGCTTATATTCTTTATTCGTATAAAAACGGAGACGGGATGCCAATTGATACAATCTGGGATCCTACGGCAACAAGCTATACATCGTCAAGCACAGCCTCAAAATATTTTAGTATCTCTTATGTCGTTACTGCTATGAGACTTCCCCGGTGCACCAGTATTTTTTCAAATGTAATTAATTCAATTTTTGAGCAGGTCGCAATTGATACCTGTAAAAAAAAGATAGCAGTTTCGTGGAACAGCTATCCATCTTACCCTGAAAAAGTCACTGGATACACTGTTCTGTGGTCTGTAAATAGTGACACATTTACAGAATCTGAAAATTTAAGTGCCCTTGACACAAGCTATGTTCTGAATGAATTTACTATTGATGCACAATATTGTTTTGTGGTTCGGGCAAATCTGGAACCCGGAGAAATTTCTACATCAAACAAATCTTGCATATCGACAAAAATGCAACGCCCTCCCCAATGGATCAATGCCGACCAGGCAACTATAAATCCTAAAAGCGAAATTGCAATCTCCTTTACAGTTGATCCATTATCAGAGATTGACCATTTCAGCCTTGAAAAGGAAACCGGATCAACAGGCACTTTTCAGGAGATATCAAGACCTGTTTCAGTAGGTGGAAAAGTTTACTATATTGATATTAAGGCAGATACAGGTCTAGTTAATTATTACAGACTCTCAGCCCTCAACAGTTGCAATCTTCCTGTAATAACTTCAAATATTGCTTCTAACATAGTGCTGTCACTGGAGAGATCGGCTAATAATATAGTACTGTCGTGGAATCCATACAGAAGCTGGCTTGGAACTATATCGTCGTACAAATTATTTATCAACAGCGGAAATGGATTTAAGGAGAATGACGTTATTTCTGCTTCTGATACATTTTTTGTGCAGGGATATCAGCAAATCATGTATGAAGTCACCGGAAATAAGGTTTGTTTTTACATCGACGCTACAGAAACGGGTAATCCCCATGGCATTTCCGGCGAAAGTATTTCATCGGAAATATGTACATCACCGACTGAGATAATTACGGTTCCAAATGTTTTCACTCCGGATAATGACCTGATAAATGATCTTTTCAGACCAGTCCTTTCTTTCACTCCACAGGAATATCATCTTATAATCAGCGACAGGCAAAGCAGTATTCTGTTTGAAACCAGAGATTATCTGGCAAGCTGGGATGGTACCCGAAATGGAAAACCCCAACCGCAGGGAGTCTTCCTATGGTATTTAAAATTAACCACTCCATCTGGAAAAGTAATATCCAAAACTGGAACTATAACGATTATAAGGACCAGGTAAAGAACAATAAATTCATACTCACTTGTTGATTTGATCTGTTTGACTGGCTTTAAGCTAGCAACTTTGAGCCGGAAAAGCTATATTTGTAATCTTGATAAGCATTTGCCGTGAAGTTATTTTATGGGTAGCAAAGATATTTTTGATGATGAGGACAGAAAACGTATTCAGACAGAATATGATAGTCTTATAAATAATCTCCTGAGGTGTAACAAACCGGGGGACCATGAGCTTATTGAAAAAGCATTCAAAATAGCAAATGAAGCTCACTGGAACATGCGCCGCAAATCAGGTGAGCCATACGTAATACACCCGATCTCAGTTGCAAAAATAGTTAACAATGAAATCGGCCTTGGAGCCAAATCAATTGCCGTTGCTCTTCTGCATGATGTAGTCGAAGATACCGAATACTCGCTGGAAGATGTCGAAAGAGATTTTGGCCCTAAAATAGCGTCTCTGATAGATGGCCTCACAAAAATTTCGGGAACATACAATAAAGAAAATTCTTCCTCACTTCAGGCGGAGAACTTCAGAAAGATGCTGCTTACCCTTTCCGATGATCTCAGGGTTATTCTTATTAAAATTGCAGATCGCCTGCATAATATGAGAACGCTTGACTCTATGCCTGAACATAAAAAGATGAAAGTGGCGGGAGAAACAATTTTTCTATATGCTCCCCTTGCTCACAGGCTTGGATTATATGCTATAAAGAGTGAACTCGAGGACCTCAGCTTCAAATTCCGACAACCTCAGATCTATGAGGAGATATCGTCGAAACTTAAGCATAGTGAAAAAAAGAACCTTGCACTCATAAATAAATTCTCCCTGCCAATAATTGAAAAGCTCTCCGAGGCAGGGCTTAAGTTTGACATAAGCGGAAGACCAAAGTCTATCTTCTCTATATGGAAGAAGATGCAGGCTAAAAATGTACCGTTCGAAGAGATTTATGATGTTCTCGCTATACGGATTGTATTTGAACCGGCAGCAAATATCCCTGAAAAAACCCAGTGCTGGAATATTTATTCTATCATTACTGATTCTTATATGCCCAAACCCGACAGGCTCAGGGATTGGGTAAGCCGCCCAAAGCCGAATGGATATGAAGCTTTGCATGTTACCGTAATGGGTCCCGAAGGTCAGTGGATCGAAGTGCAGATACGAAGCAAACGCATGGATGAAATAGCTGAAAGGGGTTATGCAGCACACTGGAAGTATAAGGGAGATGAAGCCCAGGAAACCGAACTCGACAAATGGATAAAAAAGATCCGGATCATGCTTGAAAATCCGAATGAAGACCCTATTGAGTTTCTGGACGAGTTCAAAATGAACCTTTTCTCATCAGAAATCATGGTTTTTACGCCGAAAGGTTTTCTGGTAAGTCTACCCAAAGGGGCTTCTGCCCTGGATTTCGCATATGAGATACATACTGAAATAGGAAATAAAGCTATAGGTGCCAAAATTAATTACAAACTCAATCCTATTAACTCAATACTGATGAGTGGCGACCAGGTGGAAATAATTACCTCTGATATAGCAAAACCCGAAATGGAATGGCTCTCTTTCGTAAGAACTTCGAAAGCCAAAGAAGCAATTAAAAACGCGTTGAGGAATAACTCGAAGGATACAATTCAGACCGGGATGGAGATTCTTGAATCCAAACTTAAGGAAATCGGATCTACAATAAACAATGAAATTCTTAAATCCCTTATCCTCTCCTATGATGTACTGAATAAAGAGGAACTGTATTCAGGCATTGGTCTAGGAAGAATAAATCTGGATAATCTTAAGAAAACGATTAAGAAGGGCCCTGCAAATAATGTAATCAAATACTGGGAATTAAAACTTATCGGATCTAAGAAAGAGAAAAAAGATTCAGGACTGCAACAAAACAATATTGATAAGAATATCCCTTTCCTTCTCAGGGAAAATGTTGATAATGCAGAACAATCATACGAAATAGCAAAATGCTGTAATCCGATCCCCGGAGATGAGGTCATAGGCTACCATTCACCTGAAGGAACCATTATCATTCACAAACCTAAATGCCCGGTTGCAATAAGGATCATGTCGAATGAAGGAAACAGGATTATCGCTGTAAAATGGGCTATCCATAAACTTGTTTCTTTCATTGCCAGGATAAGCATGACAGGAATCGACCGGATCGGACTTGTTAACGATATTACAAATATTATATCGGCCGAACTTAAGGTAAATATGACCAGAATAAATATTTCTGTAAATAATGGTATTTTTGAGGGCACGATTGATTTGTATGTTCACCATACAAAAGACCTGAACAATCTCATTCTTAAAATCTCCAATATAAACGGTATTGAAAACGTAAGGAGAGTGGAAGATTTCACGAATTAAATTTTCTTCTGTTCAATCCCCGATATCCGGGGAAATTGCCTACTTTTGCTATTATTTTAAATTAGACCAGATATGATTAGTGACGATACCAAATTAACTGTAAAGAAGATCTTCACTGAATATCTTGAAAAGAAGGGGCATCGGAAGACACCCGAGCGGTATGCAATTCTTGATGAGATTTATTCACGGTCAGGACATTTCGACATTGAGTCGCTTTACATCTTTATGAAAAACAAAAATTATCGGGTCAGCAGAGCAACTCTATATAATACAATTGAGCTGCTACTCGACTGTAACCTGGTCATAAAACATCAGTTCGGAAAAAACATTGCCCAGTTTGAAAGAGCATATCAATGTGGCCAGCATGATCATCTCATTGATATTGAAACAGGTAAGGTAATAGAATTCTGTGATCCCAGGATTCATGAGATTATTAACACTGCAAGTGAAATGCACAACTTCACTCCTCTTTACCATTCTCTTTACATCTATGGTAATTACAAAGGAAAGGATAAGGAATAATATACTCCTTCACCGGTGATTTAATCTTATTGTATTTTCTTGATTAATAATTAACCTGAGGTATTATATTAATCAATATCAGAATTTCAGGACAAAATCAAGAAAAACCGGTAATCCGATTGGAAAAGTTTTAATTATATCCTTGCTGTTTACAAGCCCTACATCTATAGAAGTCTTTTCAGTTAAAAAACGTAATCCATAAGAAAAGACAGTATAACCGGGAATTATCCAGTTTTCTGTAACAAGTTCAATTCTTCTGGCTACTCTTGTCATTCCACTTAGAGTTATGATCGGTTTTTCGGACCATTGAGTTCCGACAAATCCCCATCCGGCTCCGAGCGACAAGTTGTTATTTTCATTTCCGATAGTAGCTGATCCATATCCTATTCCCAGTCCTCTGAAATCAGAAATTACTTCAGCTGCATTCAGATAAAATATTCCACCACCCAACCAAAAAGATTTTCCAACTTTAAATCCAAGTTTTGGCATTAAAATGAAAACAGGATGTCCGCTTAATGTGGTATATAACTCCAAACCGCCTCCAATACTTAAGAAATTAGTGATACCATAGCTCACGGTATTTGCTGAAAGGTCAATGTTTTGATAGTATCCGTCACCTTGTTTCAATTGTATTCCCGGACTAATGAAGTACCTGGAATAATTGGGATTAGGAAACCAGTATTTCCCTTTTTTGAAATTTGTTGAATCCAAATTAACCGATGATTTAATCTGATCCTTCCTGATAACAATCGTTCCGATGTTTTCTGCCTCCAGATTAATCTCCAGTGCATTTTCAGCAACGACTTTTCCATGGAATGCAGAACCGTTTTTTAGTGTGATCAAAACATTTCTGGTCTGATTATCAGAAACATTAACCTGAGAAAGCATTTCTATCTGGCCTAGAAAAATTAACAGGATAAACGTTATGAAAAAAACTCTCTGGTTACTTTTCATAGTATATAATTTAGAAAGAATTTTAAATTCCTATTCAAATTTAAACCTAATTTTATAGATTAAAAATATAATATAGTCATTTTTAAATATTTACATAAGCAAAAATCTTGTTCAATAATTCATTTTAAGCAGAATCAATAACAAGTCTGACTCCTGAAAAGATTTCCGAAATAAATTTGTACCTTGCAAAGCATTTTTATATATATTATATTTATCTAATATGAACATTGACATACTGTTAGGACTGCAGTGGGGTGACGAAGGGAAGGGTAAAATTGTTGATGCTTTAAGTCCGGATTATGATGTTATTGCCCGTTTCCAGGGGGGCCCGAATGCCGGGCATTCACTCGAATTTAATAATGTTAAACATATTCTTCATCTCATACCTTCCGGTATTTTTCATACCGATAAATTGAATATTATTGGAAATGGAGTTGTTATTGATCCCGCTGTTTTCAAAAAGGAAATTGAAGAACTGGGTCCCTCAGTCGATGAACTCTCTAAGCGGCTCATAATATCCAATAAAGCAAACCTTATTCTCCCAAGCCACAGAATACTGGATGCTGCTTATGAGTGCTCAAAAGGCAATTCTAAAATAGGGTCAACACTAAAGGGAATTGGTCCAGCCTATACTGATAAAACCGGGCGTAACGGACTAAGAGTAGGAGATATACTAAAGGAAGATTTTGTACTGAAGTATAAAGATCATCTGAATAACCATCTTGCAATTCTTAAAACCTATGATTTCATATTCGATATCGAAGAGTATGAGAAGGGCTGGTTTGAAGGAATTGAAATGCTAAAAAAATTTCCTATAAGCAATACTGAATATCTTATCAATGAACTTGCCCAAAAAGATAAAAAGATTCTTGCCGAAGGGGCACAGGGAACGATGCTCGATCTGGATTTTGGTTCTTATCCTTTCGTAACTTCTTCAAATACAATAAGTGCAGGTGCCTGCTCCGGTTTAGGTGCATCTCCAAAACTAATCGGCGAAATTTTCGGGATATTTAAAGCTTACTGTACAAGAGTCGGATCCGGTCCGTTTCCTACTGAACTACATGACGATACAGGCACCAATCTGAGAAATATCGGACGTGAATTCGGTTCAACCACTGGTAGACCCAGACGATGCGGCTGGCTCGATCTGCCAGCAATGAAATACTCAATAATGATTAATGGTGTCACGAGGCTATTCATGACAAAAGCAGATGTTATGTCAGGATTTGAATCAATAAAGATATGCACGGCATATAAAATTGACGGGAAAATATGTCATGAGCTACCTTTCAATAACGACTCAGTTATTGAACCGGTATATACTGTAGTTAAGGGATGGGAAGAAGATATATCGGGTCAGCGTGATTTCAATAAACTTCCATTGCCTCTTAAAAACTTTATAGAATTTATTGAAAATCAGACCGGAGTGCCGGTCACAATGGTTTCTGTGGGCCCTGACAGAGAAGAAACTATTTTCAGAAGCTAAACAAAGATGTTTTAATTTTTGCACCACCTGCCCCTTCGGATACTCTTCCTGAAAGAGGATAACAACAGTTTATTAAAGTGAAAAAGTTTGTGGCTTTTAAATTGATCAGGTTATTTTTTAATATACAACCACGCTTCAATCCGAACCGAATCCTGAAATTGCCTGAGCCTTGAAACTGCTTTTCTGAAAATATCAGAAGCCTCAACAGATACTAGTTCAAACCTGCTGCCTTCAGGTTTTAATATTTTGGGATCATAGCCCTTCTTACCGTATTCTTTCGCATATGCTTCAGCATATGCATGAGTAATGAAACTTCCCACAATAATATTGTACCGGTGACTCGATTTAACAGCAAGACGTGCGTCAACAGCCTGTTTCACTGAATCGGGTTTCGCACTCTCAGTTGCCTTTAATTCATCTTTAACTTTTTGAAGCGAATCTGCAAGCCGGGTACTATCCTCCTGAGCTTTCATTATAGCCATGGCTCTCGATTTTTTCCCAAACAGACCGCCGTTCTTGAAATATTTGCAGGACGGAAGTACTATCAAAAATCCCATTAAAAAAAGTACTGGCAAATGTTTCATAACAGAATCTTAGAATTTAAGTTGAAATCACACTCTGAAATATTTCGAACATACTACCCAAAGATACAAATAATTGAAAGCCAAACCAAAAGATATATTTATTACCTCTATATATCAAAGTATTAAGGATTTTGTATATTCGGCTAATAAAATTTCAGGACAATTATAAATACCTTGCTGATGAAATCGTTAATACAATTCTTTGAAGAAAGTGTTGAGAAGTTCAGTAATAATGTTTATCTGTGGGAAAAACCTAACGATAAATATGAAGGTACCACTTATGGCGAGACTAGAAAGCAGATTTATGAATTTGCAGCCGGACTAGTTAAACTTGGTATAAAAAAAGGGGACAAGCTTAGCCTTATATCAGAGGGACGGAATAGCTGGGTTATAGGGGAAATGGGAATTCTATACGCCGGGGCAGTTAATGTGCCGCTTTCTGTAAAACTCAATCCCGATGAATTAAAGTTCAGGATCAATCATTCAGAGTCAAGAATGATCCTTGTCTCTTCTATTCAGGCTATTAAACTTAAAGATATACTCAGTGAATGCCCATTAATAGAAAAAGTGATCCATTTCGATACTCAGGAAGAATACGCAAAAAATGAGGTGCATTTTAATGAGGTAAGGAAATTTGGAAGGGAATGGCTCGAATCGCCTGAAAATTTATTAAAGTTCGAACAGCTTTTCAAGAGTCTTACTCCTGACTCTTTTGCTAATATCTGTTATACATCAGGAACTACAGCTGATCCGAAAGGTATTATTCTGACTCATGGAAATTATGTCACCAACGTATACCAGGCGTACAGTCTTATAGATATCCCTTCATTTTACAAGACGTTGCTTATTCTCCCATGGGATCATTCTTTCGGCCACACAGGGGGAATATTTGCATTTATGGGTAAGGGAGCGAGCATTGCCTCTGTGAAGACAGGGAAAACTCCCATGGAAACTTTAAGGAATGTTCCCATCTGTCTGAAAGAAATTAAGCCTAATATGCTGATGAGCGTTCCTGCCATAGCAAAAAATTTCAGAAAGAATATTGAAAAAGGTATCAAGGAAAAAGGGAGCGCAATTGACATGCTTTTTAACCATGCACTTAAGATCTCATATGCATATAATAAAGAGGGCTGGAATAAAGGTAAAGGACTGCAAAAGCTCAAGAGACCTCTATTAAGGTTCTACGATAAGCTTCTCTTCAGCAAAATCCGGGAGGCTTATGGTGGAGAGCTAGACTACTTTATAGGAGGTGGCGCTTTACTTGAAATAGAGCTTCAGAGGTTTTTTTATGCTCTTGGAATGCCTATGTACCAGGGCTACGGCTTAAGTGAAGCCTCTCCTGTCATCTCTACAAATTCTGCCGGTAAACATAAACTGGGATCATCGGGTGCCCTCGTAAATAATATGGACCTTAAGATATGCGATGACGAGGGGAAAGAGGTTCCTATCGGTCAAAAAGGAGAAATTGTCATAAGGGGTGGAAATGTAATGCACGGCTACTGGAAAAATGAAGCCGCCACAAAAGAGACAGTAAAAGACGGATGGCTCTATACCGGGGATATGGGATACATGTCTGAAGATGGATTCCTCTACGTTCTGGGAAGATTTAAAAGTCTTCTCATTGCAGATGACGGGGAGAAATTTAGTCCGGAAAGCATCGAGGAATCGATCTCGGAGCAATCAAAGTACATAGATCAGTGCATGCTTTACAATAACCAGAAGCCATATACAGTGGCTCTTGTTGTACCCAACCAGCACGCTTTAAAACTATATCTTGAAGAAAAGAACCTTACTGCTGACTCAGATGAGGGTAAACGCTTAGTTATTACACTGATAGAAAGTGAGGTTAATGAATACCGCACCAACGGAAAATTCGGGAATATGTTTCCACAACGCTGGTTACCGGTTGCAATTGGTATCCTGGAGGAAAGTTTTACTGAAGACAATGGTCTTATGAACTCTACAATTAAGATTGTACGTGGAAAAGTGATGGACAAGTACCAGGAACTGATTGATTATTTATATACTCCTGACGCAAAAGCAGTTACCAATGAAAGAAATATTGAAGAGGTAGAGAAGATGAAGCTGGGGTAGGAAGATTAGGACGCAGGCCGAAGGCTCTGACCGACGAAGGAGCATCAGAGGCTCAGGGCTCAGAGTAGATAAGATTCTTTGACTTTTGACTTTTGACTTTAACTTCAACTTATTATAATATCATATGAGATCTACAGGCTTAGTCATAATCCTGATATTGTTTTTTAGTATTTCATGTACTCAGAAAAAAGAAACAAGCTGGAAAATTGCAGAAAATCCTCTTCTGACAAAATGGTCACAAGAGGTTGATCCGTCAAAACCATGGATGGAATATCCCCGTCCCGATATGGCCAGAAACTCCTGGATCAATCTCAATGGTCTATGGGATTATGCAATCACTGTCAAAGGAATAAAACCTGGAAACTGGGATGGCTCAATCCTGGTTCCTTATCCGGTTGAATCGGCTCTTTCGGGAGTCAGAAAAAAAGTATCTGAAAATGAAAATCTGTGGTATAAGAGAACATTCAGGATACCAAATATCTGGAAGAAGAAACATATATTGTTAAATTTTGAAGCATGTGACTGGGAAACCATTGTCTGGGTCGACGGGAATGAGGTTGGAACGCACCGTGGCGGATATGATCCCTTTACTTTCGATATTACAAGTTCGCTCGGCAACAAAAAACAGCATGAGCTGGTTGTTTGCATATGGGATCCGACGGACAAGGGAACCCAACCCAGGGGGAAACAGGTCTCATCACCAGGCAGTATCTGGTATACATCAACAACTGGCATCTGGCAAACCGTATGGATCGAACCTGTAAACGAAAGCTATATCACTTCCTTCCGAACGGTACCTAATGCTGATAACGGAACAATTACGTTTAAAACTGAGGTTAAAAACGGAGGCTCAGGTTCTCTTTCTTTCAAGATAAAAAGAGATGGGAAAACAATTGCCTCTGCAAACGGGAACACGAATAGTGAGACTACGGTCAAAATTAAAGATCCTGTTCTCTGGTCGCCTGATAAGCCTTTCCTGTATGATATTACTATCGAATTAAAAAATAATAACAGAACAGTTGATTTTGTGAAATCCTATACGGGTATCAGAAAAATATCGATTGGAAAAACATCTGACGGGTTTACCAGAATGCTTCTCAACAACGAATTCGTATATCAGAATGGGCCTCTCGATCAGGGTTTCTGGCCTGATGGCATCTACACTCCCCCAACTGAAGAAGCGATGGTTAACGATCTTCAGATGACAAAGAAAATGGGGTTCAATATGTTGAGGAAACATGTAAAAGTGGAAAACAGGATCTTTTATTACTGGTGCGACAAACTGGGAATTCTTGTCTGGCAGGATATGCCAAGCGGTGATCAGTCAATCTGGGGGAATATGCCAGATATAAATAAATCGCAAGATGCAATTTTACAGTATGAGTTCGAGCTTAAAAGGATGATAGAGACAAAATATAATCATCCGTCAATTATCATGTGGATACCTTTCAACGAAGGCTGGGGTCAGTTTGAAACTGGAAGAATTACAGGCCTGATCGCTGATTATGACCCCACGAGGCTTGTTAACAGCTCTTCCGGCTGGACAGACAGAGGTACTGGCAATATAAATGATATTCATCATTATCCCGATCCGGTAGTTCAACCTTCCGAGGAAAAGAGAGCGAAAGTGCTAGGTGAATTTGGAGGGCTTGGACTTCCTCTCCAGGGTCATACATGGGAACAAAAGAACTGGGGATACAGAAACATGGCAGATACTCTTCAGTTGTTGTCAAAATATGAATCATATTTTGACCTGGTTCACAGATTTGTTGCAGAGAATGGCTTAAGTGCAACAATATACACTCAGACAACTGACGTTGAAACAGAAACAAATGGCCTGCTTACATATGACAGGAAAGTAAATAAGATGGGAATTGAAAACGTTTTCAGGGCAAATCATAACATGATTCCGGCTTCACTTATTTCGCGTGACAGAATATTTACCGACAGTTTTATGATTGATTTAAAAAATATCAGAGACGGAGGAAAAATTTTCTATACTTTAAATGGCAATAACCCGGATGAAAAATCGACACTTTATACAGGGCCTTTTAAGATAACAGAGACAACTACAGTTAAAACATTCACAAAATGGAACGATGCTCAAAGTCGCATTGCATCATATCTTATAGAAAAGAGGAGTGCGATGGCTCCGGTTAAAACAGATCAATTGAAGCCTGGATTAAAAGCCTCCATTTATTTCGGAAAGTATAGTGAATTGCCTGATTTTTCTGAACTTAAGCCAATAGTGACAAAAACCGTACCCGGAGTTTTTCATACCATAGCCGGCAGGGATTCATATTTCGGAGTTGTGTTTGAGGGATATATCCTTATACCCGAAAACGGAGTTTATGGGCTATTTATAAACTCTGATGACGGGAGTAAATTGATTATTGATGAATCCGAACCGGTCCTTAATGATGGGATTCATGGCATGAATGAAGAAGGCAGAAGTTATCCGCTAACAAAAGGTTACCATAAATTAAGAATTGAATATTTTCAGTGTGAGGGCGGTGAGGGACTGGAGTTCCTGGTTGAAGGTACTGGCCGACCTAAAGCCATTGTTCCAGCCATCTGGCTGTTCAATTAACATGCAATTTTATACGCTTAAATCAGCGTGATCTGCGAGAGAAAGGGAAAATGATATCTCCGATTGCCCTTATATTCGCAGATTTTAACTAGACTATCAACCGGCTTTTGAATGGCAGGAAAGTCATGAAATCAGCATGATGAACAATATAAGCCTCGGTGGTTCTTTTCACCAGGTCACCTTCATGTGCATGCGCTGCAATTATATGACAAACCTCAGGCGGAAGCCCGCACTCTTCTGCAAGTGCCACACCTGAAAAGGGATGTCTCAGGTATTGTCCATATTTACCCTGTACTGCCTTCTTTTCTTTATTAAGTTCATATTCAAGCAATTTCCCCACATCGGCAAGAATGGCTCCTGAGATAAGGACGTCCATATCTACCGGTAGGTCATCGGCGAAAAATTCGTTCATCTTTTCACCACTCGCCCGTGCGATATGAACAACACACCGCTTATGTGCCATGAAACTAACTTTAAGGTCAGGTCCGCACAATAGTGTAAATGGGATTTTTTCAAGATCATCTACCGTCAGTACACTCCGTTCCAGAGCCCTTTCCCATGTTTTAGCAGTTTGTTCCCTGAGAGACCGGTCTTTAATCCACTCTAATTCCGGCCACAACTTTTTAACCTGTTCATTCATTGGAAAGTCTTTAAGTTAATTTAGCAATGATGGCATCAGTCATTTGAGATGTTGAAGCAGCGCCATTCTTAACTACGTCAGGTCTGCCGGCCATTTTCATCATATCATAGGTTTTCACTTTACCTTCTTCTATAACTGCAGCAATAGCTTTACGGATTTTAGAAGAAGTTTTCTTCTCATCAAGAAAATCGAGCATCATGCATGCTGACTCTATCATTGCTATTGGGTTAACAATTGAAATTTCATACCCCGCATATTTCGGGGCTGAACCATGAGTCGGTTCAAATACTGCGATTCCGTCGGATGAGAACTGGGCGCTGCAGGCAAATCCTAAACCACCAATAAGTCCGGCAAAAGCGTCTGAGGCAATATCGCCAAACATGTTGCCTGCAACGATCACGCCATATTCCTCAGGATTCTTGGTAAGCCACATCATTTGGGCATCAATATTGGTATTCAGCAGTTTTATTTCGGGGAAAGAGCTTTTCTGAATTTCTTTCGCAAGCTTCCACATTAATCCTGATGTTTCTCTGATAACATTTGGCTTCTCACATACTGTAACTGATTTATATCCATATTTTTTTGCATGCTCAAAAGCAGCCAGCAATATCCTGGTTGTGGCTTTTCTCGTAAAGATTCTGGTGGATATTGACAGCTCTTCAACTGGAACATTTCCAAAGTTCTCAACGAATTTAGGATGGGTCATTAAAGCCTCATGAACCTGCGGAGGAGGGCTGGACCACTCCACCCCGGAATATAAACATTCGGTATTCTGCCGAAAAATTACCACATCAACAAGTGGTTCGTCGATTGTATTTCCTTTTCCTCTCCGTACAAAGTTCAGCGGGTTTCCTTTATATGACTTGCACGGACGAACACAAATATCCAGGTTGAAAAGTTGTCTTAAACCTACAATCGGACTTGAGTAACTAAAACCCTTACCCTGAAGTTCCAGCGAAAGTTCTGCTTTAGCCTCATCAACCGGCTTTGAGGTTATAGCTCCGAAAAGGGCAATTTTATGTTTCTTAATGAGGTCAATTGTCCTCTGAGGCAATGGATTTCCTTCTTTGCACCAGAATTCCCATCCAATATCACCATGTATATAATCCGCATTAAATCCTGCCGCATCAAGCACTCTTATTGCCTGTTGAAGAACCACTCCCCCTATCCCATCGCCGGGTAATGTAACAATTGCACGTTTAGCCATACGATTTCAATTAGTTTATTTCAGAATATCTCGGTATTCGTAAAAATAATCAATTTTTGTCAGCAGATAAAGCCTGACTATAATTTTACGGTTATACCCGAAAAATGAAAAAAAAAATAGTATTTTTGCGCCAAATATAGCACTATAGTTCCACGTATGAGCATTTTAAGTAATTTGAATCCAGCGCCAATCTGGTTTTACTTTGAAGAGATTTGCGGTATTCCGCGTCTTTCGAAAAATGAGGGGAAAATCAGAAAGTATCTTCTTGAGTTCGCAAAAAAAAACAACCTTGAATCAAAAGAGGACGAAGTCGGTAATATCTTGATTATCAAACCACCGACCAGGGGTATGGAAAACCGAAAAACAGTTGTTCTTCAGAGTCATATGGATATGGTGGGGGAAAAGAATGCTGACTATCCGCATAACTGGTCAACTGATCCCATTATACCGACTATAAAAGATGGATGGATAACTGCTTCAGGAACTACTCTGGGTGCTGATGACGGAATAGGTATTGCATCTCAACTGGCAATCCTTTCTGATCAAAGCCTGAAAGCTGGCAAAATCGAATGCCTTTTTACTGTTGATGAAGAATCGGGAATGACCGGAGCTATCAATCTTAAACCTGATTTTTTCAGCGGCAGGACACTTCTTAATCTTGATTCAGAAGATGAAGGGATCCTCTTCATAGGTTGTGCCGGCGGAATGGATACCGTGGGAACAATGAATTATAAAGCAATTCAGACAACAAAAGATTCAGCAGCTCTTGAAGTATCAGTTACCGGTCTTCATGGAGGTCATTCAGGAGATGAAATTCACAAAGGATATGGCAATGCGGTTAAAATTATGACCAGGCTTCTTTGGAATGTCTCACATCAGTTTAAGATTTCTATTGCCGATTTTAACGGAGGTAACCTCCGTAATGCAATCCCAAGAGAAGCATTTTCAACAATAGTTTTCGATAAAACATTATTAGTTAAGATAAAATACTGGATTAATGATTTCTATGCGACTCAAATCGATGAGTTTGGGCCCCTCGAAAAAGATATTAAAATATGGGTAAAGGAAACAACTGTTCCTCCTTTTGTTATGGATGAAGAAAGCCAGATAAGGTTTCTGAATGCATTAACCTGCTGTCCTCACGGTGTTATCGCATGGTCGCTGGAAATGGATGATCTTGTAGAAACATCAACTAATCTTGCTTCAGCGAAGTTCAGTGAGAATAATACAATTAGAATAATTACAACGCAGCGAAGTTCAGTAGAATCGGCTAAGAATAATGCAGGAGCAATGGTTGAATCTTGTCTGAAACTTGCAGGAGCAGAAGTTGTTCATTCTGACGGATACCCTGGTTGGAAACCAAATCTGAATTCGGAAATTCTTAGTATAACCCGTAAATCGTATATCAATTTGTTCGGAAAAGAACCATCTGTCAGGGCAATACATGCCGGTCTGGAGTGCGGCCTGGTATATGAAAAAATTAAAGGCATTGACATGATTTCATTCGGACCGACAATAAGAGGAGCTCATACACCTGAAGAGATGATTGAAATCAAGACAGCACAGATGTTCTGGGATCTTCTTATTGATGTTGTGATAAATATGCCGGTTAATCAGGGATAGCTTTTAGCAGGAAAGAACTCTTTTTTTTCTACCCGTATTTTTCAAATTCATCTTTGCCAGCACCACAAACAGGACAGATATAATCAGCAGGCAGTTCGCTGAATGAAGTGCCGGGCTGAATCCCGCTGGAAGAATCTCCCTCATCCGGGTCGTAGATATAGCCGCATACAACGCATTTGAATTTTTCCATTTTACGATCAACTTGCTTTTATTTTTCTCACCACATCAATTACAGTTCCGTCTACCCACTTAACTGCAGCAACAATTTCGTCTTCAAACTGAGGCTTTTGCGGAACACCGCATATCTTCTCAGCTTCGTCTTTTAGTTCCCTGATGGTCTTTAAAGGAAGGCCGCTTCCCCTGACGCTTTCAATAAGATCAGGCCTTAAGGGATTAATAGCAATACCCCTCTCTGTTATTATCACATCAATGAGCTCGCCGGGGCCACACAAAGTTGTGACTTCATCCACAATGACAGGGATACGGTCGCGAAATAAAGGCAGTGGAAGAATTACATTCCGGGCATGAAGGCAGTTTTGCCAGCCACCGATGCCATGAAGTAGATAGCCATCTGAATGTGTAACAACATTGCCATTGAAATTCAGATCTATCTCAGTTGCACCAAGTATCATTATGTCCATCAGACTGGTGAGATTTCCTTTCGAGTGATAATTATATGCGTTGAATACCGAATATGGAATATGGTTGGGATTATTTACAATTGATTTCACCGCTTCAAGATCAAATGCCTGCGCATCGAGAATTGCGCCCATCTGTCCCTCCTCGAGCATCTTAACCATGTATTTTGTACTTCCTCCGAATCCAAATTTCGATTTCCAACCCTTGCTCTTGAGTATCTGATGCACAAAAACCGCAATGGCCAGAGATGTTCCCCCCGCACCAGCCTGCATTGTGACACCATTTTTTAATATGCCTGATTTTTCCAGGAAAGTTGCAGTCAGTTCAGCAATCAGAAGCCTGTCGGGGCTCCTGGTTATCTGAGTTGTACCTGATACTATTTTCTCAGGTATTCCGATCTTGTCGACAACGACTACGTAATCAACAAAATTTCCTTCAATTTCCATTGGAGAACATGGAAGATCTATAAGATTATCCGTAACCACAATTACCTTTTCAGCATACAAATAATCAGCTTTTGCATAACCGAGCACCCCACAGGCAGATGTGCCTCCTGTTCCCTTTGCGTTTCCAAAAGAATCCGATGTCGGTGCTGCAAGAACAGCTATGTCAATTCTGACCTCCCCATCCTGAATCGCCTGAACTCTCCCTCCATGCGATCTTAAAACTGCAGTACCCTTCATTCTTCCATCAGATACATATCTCCCCAACGGGCCATTCATACTTCCCTCTATCCTGTTAATTGTGCCATCATCAAGGTATTTAATTATCGGATCATTGCAAGGGAAAGAGGCAGAGGGGAACCATACCAGATCTTTTATTCCCATTGCTGATGCCAGTTCAAATACTTTGTTGCTTATCAGGTCGCCATCTCTCAGATGATGATGAGTTGAAATAGTCATTCCATCTTTCAGGCCACATTTTCTTAGAGCTTCTTCAAGTGAACTGACAACTTTATTTCCATCATCAGGAAAATCAGAACAGGATGGTATAGGCGGAGAATATTTCCTGCTTTCCGGTTTGTATTTACCAACTCCTTTAAAAGGGATAACCGGATTACCATTTATTTCTAAAGGAACGGCTCTGCCGGCAGCATTTATCACAGTTTTCGTTGGCATATTATCTATTTAGGTTTCTAAATCTCTTCAGAAGGAATTTCTTTTTGCCACTCAGGTGATATAATATTCATACTAACAGCAAGACTAATGATTTTCTGGGCACGGGCAACTACAGGCGGATCTATCATTTTTGACCCCAGTGAAACTACTCCAAGCCCCATGCGTCTTGCTGACTCATAGGCGAGTACGATGTCTTTCGACTTTTCTATTTCATGTTCTTCAGGTGCAAATCCATTCTTTATTACAGCTATCTGTCTGGGGTGAATACAACCCATACCTTCAAAGCCCAGTGATTTTGATATCATTACAGTTTTTTTCAGAGCCTCCATATCGGCAACATCGGAAAACACTGAATCAATCGGTTGAATACCTGCAGCCTTTGCTGCAACAACCAGACGCGTTCTCGCATAAAACGATTCATTTCCATCTGCAGTCCTTGAAACACCTATATCGGCAGTATAATCTTCCAAACCTATCGCAACTGCAACAACATTTTCAGACCCGCGTACAATATCGAAAGAATTTTCAATCCCCAATGCACTTTCAATGATAGGCATAAGATACACATTATGAAAGAGATTGAATTCTTTCTTAACAGCTGAAATCTCTTTATCTACCACTTTAATATATTCTGCACTTTCGCATTTTGGAATAAGAACAAGATTAACATTATGAGGTACCACATATCGAATATCCTCCAGCCCTCTCTCGCCCTGATTTATTCTTACCATTCTTTCAGCACCATAGAAATTAATCTGCCTTAAGGCGTTTCTGACAAGAATTCTGGCTTCATTCTTTTTTTCAGCCGCAACGGAGTCTTCGAGATCAAGAATTATTCCATCGGCAGAATGAAGACCCGCATTGATCATTAATCCCGGCGTATTGCCAGGTAAATATAACCTCGTAAAACGAAACCTGTCGCGCGTTGTTTCATAACCATTTTCCTCAAGAATCGCCGGAAGATATTCAAGATCAGTTTTGATTAATTGTTTAACGGCCGCTTCCATTCTTGCCGCTATAACAAAGGGAAGAGCGCCAGCGTCACTGATGGTTACAGAAGCATGTTTAATTCCAAAAAAAACAAGTATCTCCTTAATAAGATGTTTTATTGATTCGCCATATAATACCTGAACCTTGGATTTAAGATCAATCACAATCCCGCCATCAGATCTGATTTCTAAAACAATTTCGCAATCGGACCTGATTTTTGGTCCGGAATTCCCTGCGATTGCGACGAGTTCATTCATATCGCTGTACAGTTGGTAGTGTTATACAAACCTACTGATTTTTTAAACATAACCAACATCAGCCAGTTATATGTTTATCTTCGCAAAGCTCTATCAGAACTCCGGAAGTTGCTTTCGGATGCAAAAAAGCAATATCCAGCCCTTCTGCCCCCTTTCGGGGTTTACAGTCAATAAGAGTGATTCCCATATTGGCGGCATACATCAATTGCTCTTCAATTTTTTCAACACTAAAAGCAATATGATGAATTCCTTCTCCTTTCTTTTGAATGAACTTTCCAATTGGTCCTTCCGGGTCGGTTGATTCGAGCAATTCTATTTTTGTTTGTCCGACCTGAAAAAATGCCGTCCGCACTTTCTGATCAGGAATCTCTTCGATATTATAACAGGTCAGTCCCAAAACCTTTTCATAAAAACTTATTGCCTTTTTAAGGTTGGTGACTGCTATACCAATATGCTCAATATGTGATGGCTTCATATGAATTAAAATTAATTGTTTTAAGAATTGGCCCCCTGTTTTCGGTCATTAAGAAAATTTTCAAATATTACTGAGAATTCCCACCTTAGGTGTGAAGGGGAAGATTAAAATGGAAATTCTACAGGTGTCTTTTTTTCCGATTGCACATTTTCAGGCTTTTTTGCAGCCATATGCACAAGATTTCCATCAACAAAAATTGCTTTATAAGGAGAGGCAGGACATGCGAATTCACAATGGCCACATCCTATACATATGTCCTCGGTAACCTCCGGGATGACCAGGTTTCCTTCATAAGGAATCATATGACAAGCTTTGGTCGGACAAGCTTCCGAGCACGCTCCACAGGCTGTTTTCTCCGTTTTAACTATGCAGTTGTCTTTAATAAATTTTGCTTTCCCTATCTGGGTAAGCTTTTTAGCATCAAGAAGCAGAGGATGTAACGCATTTGTAGGGCAAATTTCAGTGCATTTTGTGCAATTGTAAGTGCAAAAGCTCTTATGATAATCCATAACCGGCTGCATTATACCTGCTAAACCGTACTGTCTGTAAGCTGGCTGCAATACACCGTTCGGACATACATTAATACAGAGTGAACAGGCTATACAATCTTTATTAAAGGCTGCAATCCCTCCTCCCCCCGGCGGACAAACAGGACACGTCCTGTTCTCTTTTACTGTTGAATCCTTCTTGGGCTTTGGTGCTGTCTTGCTCTGTCCATTTGCAACATGTGACAAGCCGAACAGCAGTAAAAGTGATCCGGCTATTAGTTTCCGTTTACTTTCGTCGGTTTCATGAACCTTCTTTTTAAAGTTCACAATCCCATATGAAATAGCTTTATCCTGGCAAGTATGTATGCAGTTGAAGCAACTTACACATCTTGATATATCGACATGTGGCTTAAGAAAGTCAATGCACGATGACTTACATCTCATAGCACATCTACCGCACCTGGTGCATGCAGTTTCATTAAATTTTATTCTGAACAGCGAAATTTTCGAAATCAGACCAAGAAAGGTCCCTACAGGGCAAATCATATTGCAGTAAAGACGTCCCTTGGTTAAGGATAGAGCACCGATCAGAATAAAGAAAGCTGCAGGAATGGAATATACAATTAAAGGAAATCCTTTAACCGGAATATTGCTGAGAGTATAGATATCAAACTTCCCGAATATGCCTGCCAGAAAATTATTTATTAAAATAACAACAGGTTTTGCAAAATAGGTCATAAACCTGGCAAATATACTATAGGGGTCCAGAAGAGTAATCATGTATGTGCCCCACAACAATAAAACAATAAGCGTAATTGCAAGTACAGAGTATCGTAATATTGTAAATGGTCGATTAAACCCATATCTTCTAAACTTTTTTTTAATTCTTCCGCCAATCCGGCTGTTAAGATCCTGTCCTATCCCCAGCGGGCAAAGAAATGAGCAATAAGTGCGACCGGTAACCAGTGTCAATAGAAGAATGATCAGAAAACCTCCTGCAGCTAAAGTTTTCAGATCGTAAAACTTTAATACGGAAGGAATAAACTGTAAAAAGGTTAAGGCATTAATATAGCTTGCCGGGATGATTGATTTAAAATCCACAAAAACCAGTACGAAGAAGATAAAAACAAGTGTTGAAAAAACGATCCGGATTCTTCTTAATAAAGATGAACTCATCAGGAATTACATTTTAATTTTTTTGATATTCAGGGTTTCCAGATTCATATTCCCCAATCCCATTTTATGTGCTATCGGTATATATTCTATCTTTTCAATCGCAACGCCCAGCATTTTTGCAGCAGCAGCATCTCCGGCTACCCAATCGTTTGTAAGTATCTGTGACTTCATTGGAACTATATCTTCTTTTGAGACACCCTGTGGTCCATGCTTCACCATAACATTATAGCAATCAATGATATTAAGTGCAGGTTTCTTTTCATAAAGAGCATAATCAGCAATACATTGATTCAGATTATTCGAATGCCAGTAACCTCTGTCCCAGACGACACCCATCATATTTTTAAGACAACAGGTCATCAGAGTGGAATTATGATCCTTAAGAACCGGTACATTTATAAAAACATCAGTCTCGAGCAAAAGCTGATGTACTTTTGCCTTCTGAAGCTTAATTCCGCCCGGAATTTCAATCCCATGGTAGTAGCTTTCCGAATTGCCCGGAACCACTTTAGCGCCTGCAGATTTTGCAGCTTTCTCAATTCCCGAATTACTATAGCAATTAACCCAGTTATCACATGTATGATCAAACACATAGACCTCTTTTGCTCCTGCTTTGAAACAATGCTCAATTATCCTTTTTACAAGCAGAGGATTTGTATTTGCGGCCAGGTCAGGAATTACATCCCAACCAATATTTGGTTTGATAAGAACTTTTTGTCCTTTCTGAACAAAAGCGCCCATACCTCCCAATTCCTGTATCCCGAGGTCAAACATTGCATCAGGATTACCACCCATTACAGCCACCATGTCGTACTTTGCGGCCGGGGGGGCTGATGACCAGAGCTTATCAAATCCTCCCATTTTTAAAGCTGCACCGGCGGCTAAACTTCCACCAATTGATGATTTAAAAAAATCCCTTCTTTTCATAATCTTAATAATCTGGTTAATTAAAACGAACCTGGAAACGTGCCGAAAAATACAATTTTTTTTTCTTATTCCGTAAAGATTGTAAATAGTATATTAGCAGATCAAACTAATAATAAATATATTCTAAGGTTTTTTAACATTCTCCTGTTTTAATTGTTGCATCTAATACTACTCTAATAGCATGAAAATTATAGGTTATGATTGTTTCTCAGGTATCAGCGGAGATATGAATCTCGGTGCTATGATAGATCTTGGCGTTGATAAAAACTATCTCATTGAGGAATTAATTAAGCTGAATCTTCCGGGTTGGGAACTGGAAGTCAGTAAAGATCAGAGGCATGGCATAACCGGAACAAAAGTAACTGTCAAGCGGACCAGGCAAGAACATGCCCATCGGCATCTTTCTGATATAGAAAAGATTATTAATGAATCAACGCTTGATAATGAAAATAAGACACTGAGTTTGAAAATATTCATGAATATTGCCCGGGCTGAAGCGGCTGTGCATGCTATACCTATTGATCATGTACATTTTCATGAAGTTGGAGCTGTTGATTCAATTATTGATGTTGTTGGTGCCGCAATATGCTTTAATGCCTTAAATGTTGATGCAGTAAATGTTTCCACCGTTGAACTTGGAGGCGGTTTTGTATTATGCGATCACGGGAAACTGCCTGTGCCGGCTCCCGCAACTGCTGAAATTCTTAAAGGAATTCCTGTTAAAACAGGTGGCGTCGACTTTGAAGCTACAACTCCTACCGGAGCTGCCATTCTTGCTACCTTAGGAACCAGCTTTAATAACAATCTCAATCTTAAAATTGAAAAAACAGCGTATGGCGTAGGTCAGAAAGAACATCCGGATGTACCCAATCTCCTTAGAGTTTTTCTTGGTGAATCAGGTTTGAATCAGGAATCAGGACATGATGCCGTTCAGATTGAATGCAACATCGACGATATGAATCCTGAATTTTTTGATTACATATCAGAAAGGCTTTTTAAATCAGGCGCATCAGATGTTTTCTTTTCAAATATTATCATGAAAAAGGGACGTCCGGGCATCCTGCTTAATGTAATTTGCGAAAAAGAAACTGCCGAAACAGTAAAAAATATCATTTTTACTGAATCAACTTCATTGGGAATCAGAACTTTTCCTTTTAGAAAAGACACACTCGTAAGAAACTTCGAAACGATTCAGACTGTTTATGGTGACATAAAGGTCAAACGATCATACTATGAAGGGAAAGAAGTATCATATAAGCCTGAATATGAGGATATTAAGCAAATCGCTTCTGAAAATCAGATTCCCATAAAAGAGGTTTACAATAATATTATCGCCGCCCTGCTTAAAAATAAGTAGCCGGAAGTAAAATATAAATCAGAAATAGAAATGGATTCAAAAAATCAGAAATCATTAAAATTAAACTCAATACTTAAGTACCTGAATTCGTTCGTGGTTGCATTTTCCGGTGGGGTTGACAGCACTTTCCTTTTACACCGTGCTCATACCTTAAAAAACTCTAATATTATAGCCGTAACAATAAGAACTCCATATATTCCCTCGCGGGAAATAGAAGAAGCTATCGAATTTACAAGTTCATTTGGCATCGGGCATAAAATAATTGATATTGGCTTCCCTGAAATGATAAAAAGCAACCCGATCGACAGGTGTTATATGTGTAAGAAAACTCTTTTCACAGATTTATTGAGTTTTGCATCGGAAAATAATTATCGGTTTGTTATAGACGGAACAAATGCTGATGATATCAATGATTTCAGACCAGGCATGAATGCACTGAAAGAACTGGGTATAAGGAGCCCTCTACTTGAAGCCGGCCTTACAAAAAAAGATATAAGGGAATTGTCCAGAGAAGCGGATCTTGATATATGGGACAAGCCTGCAATGGCTTGCCTTCTAACACGAATCCCCTACGATACTGAAATAAGTGAACAGGCCCTCAGGTTGGCTGAGAAAGCTGAAAACATGCTGCTGGAATTGGGTTACCCAGGTACAAGAGTCAGGTTACATGGTGATCTTGCGAGGATTGAATGTCTGCCCGGATATATCGAAAAAATTATTCGTAATCCTGATAAAGAACATATTATTTCCAACCTGAAAAAAATAGGATTCAGATNNATATGTATCTTTGGACCTTGAAGGATACAGAACTGGCAGTTCAAATCCGGAAAACATACAATTATGAATGCAAAAGAGGTTGAAAATCTGCTTATAAATGTCAAAAAGGGAGAAACGAGTATCAAAGAGGCTTTGGAGGTACTGAAAAATTTTCCTTATACCGATCTTGGATTTGCCAGAATAGATCATCATCGCGAAATGCGGACCGGATATCCGGAAATTATTTACTGTGCAGGCAAATCAGTCGAGCAGGTAAGGGAAATATTCAGGGTAATGTCAGAAAAGGAGAATAATATTATAGGTACAAGGGCAAATAGTGAAATGTACGAAGCAGTACATAGTATCTCAGTTGGTGCCGTATATTACCCTGTAGCCAGGATTATTTCTTTGCAGAAAAAGAAACCCAAAATAACTGAAACCAGAATAGCAATTATCACCGCGGGAACGTCTGACATGCCTGTAGCGGAAGAGGCAGCAATAACTGCTGAACTGCTGGGAAATAATGTCTTAAGAATATATGATGCAGGCGTTGCAGGAATTCACAGGCTGGTAGATAAACTGCCTGAAATAAGAAATTGCAGAGCAATTATTGTTATAGCAGGCATGGAGGGAGCACTTGCAAGTGTTGTGGGAGGACTTGTAGATAAACCTGTAATAGCTGTTCCTACAAGTGTAGGTTACGGTGCAAACTTTGGAGGTATTTCAGCTTTGCTGGCTATGCTCACCAGTTGTTCAACAGGGGTAACCGTTGTAAATATTGATAATGGATTCGGGGCAGGTTTTGCAGCTAGTATGATTAACAAAATTGAATGATCCTGTAAAATATGTCGGGAAAAATTCTGCTATCAACTGCTTACCTGCCACCATCTGAATATTTCTCGCTGATCTTGCGTGCAGACAAAGTATTGGTAGAATCAGAGGAGAATTACCTTAAGCAGTCATACAGAAACAGATGTTATATTCTGTCAGCTCATGGTCCGCAACCCCTCTCCGTGCCGGTTTATCTTGGGAGTCAGCATAAAACTCCTTTAAAAGAAATAAGGATAGACTACTCCAAACGATGGCAACAGGTCCATTTAAGGGCCATAACTGCATCATATAGCTCATCTCCATATTTTCAATTTTATTATGAAAATATTGAAAAGATAATTGCCAGGAAGACAGAATTTCTTTTTGATCTGAATATGGAACTTACCGGTTCAGTGCTAAAGATGCTTGGTCTGAATATAAATATGGCCCGGACCACTGACTTTAAACCTGTCCTGGAAGCTGAATATGATTTCAGATACACCATATCGCCCAAAAGAAAACCTCAGTTTATTGTGAAGGAATACATTCAGGTTTTTGGTACCTCTAAAGGTGTTGATCACAGGCTTAGTATCATTGATCTGATCTTTAATATGGGGCCGGAGGCTGTCAAATATCTTTAATGTCACTCCTAACCGTAACTTACCAGTTCTGGATTAAAAGGCTGTAAAGGTGGTAAACGCTATAGAAGCCTTATAATTATTTCTGGTAATCGAGTAGGAAGTGAGTGAT
>PMIJ01000048.1 GCA_003157015.1 Bacteroidales bacterium | reverse complement strand
CAAAAATCATAATAGTTCTAATATATGTGCTAGCAAATATAAAAAGAACTTTGATTTATGAAAAGCGATTAATCGAACTTTGAATGTTTAAAAATGAATTTTTAAAATAGTTTGATCATACGGTCGTTTAATAAAACTTATGCGTTTAAAGTAAATCAATGATCTAACCAACCATTGTACAAATTAATGCTTCATGACTCATAACAGGGGTCATTGGTTCGAGTCCAGTACAACCCACAGATAAAGAAGCGCAAACAGTCAAATGATAAATTAATGCGATTTTTTGATTTGGTATATGTGACTATACTGAAACATTTATTCAATCTATAAACACTTGCTTTGACAGATAATATTTAATTGTTGATTTAAAATTATGAAATATAAATCTAAATCCTACTTTGGCAAAATAGGCTGCGAAAAATGTGCTTACTTTAATGGACCCATTGTTGCCTTTCTTAAAATTTCTACTGATCTCAGAGGACAATATTTACTAAAAAACAAATTACAATCATCTGTTCCTCCAATCGAGGCTCTATCCCTTGAGCCGTTCTCAATATTAATGGTTAGATAATCGCAGCGTTTTTTATAGAAAAACCTTGTAACAAAATATGGACTTTGTGATTCTATATCAAAATCCATATCTATATTTAACTCATACTGATCTGGATTATTATATAAGATACTGGCAGTATCTAAAATGGAATAGATAAGTCTCTGTTGAAAATTTTGGATCGTTAGATTAAAGAGAATCCTATTTTCAGACAGGAATTTTACTTCTAATTTTTGATTAATAGTGTCGTTACTAAATGAGTATGTACTATCAAATTTATTCTTTATTTCTTTATTTGAACAAAAGGTTAAAAGAAGGATTATAAAGCAAGTTATAGTTTTGATCATCTGTTTAATTAATTTAGTAGTGGAATCCATTATAAGAATTAACAAAAGGAATCTTATACGTATTTAGTGTATAGTTTGGTGTGTAACCAGTTGGATAAACATACGTGTTTATAGTGTTTGATGATACCGACCATAATGAAACGTTAGGTTGATTGCCGCCTAGCAATATTATCTTTCCATCAGCGTTATAACCTGCAACGAACGCAACGTGACCATTTTGAATCGCTACTGAACCAAAAGCAGGTTTGTTTTGAAGGTTTTGACCCCAATTACACCAAGATGCTGCAGTTGCATTTTGAGTACCTAATACATAGTTTGCAGCAAAACACCAATTCACAAAGGCAGAACACCAAGGCGCACTTCCAGTATCTCCTTTGAAGTTTGTTGAACCGAAATATTGAATTATTCTACCAGAATTTACATCCTTACTAAGTTCAGATTCACCTAATTCACCAAGTGCTGTAATCATCCATGGGGCCCCTGAGGGTATTATAATACCTGCATTAGAAGCTAATAAATCTCTACTACTAATAAAATTTTTGTACCGTGCAATTGAAAGAGTTAGGCTTCCACCAATTGTTGAAGACCATGTCCCGCTTGAAGTAATAAAAAGACAGCTACTAAAGAAAGCCTCATCATCACTCTGATAGTAATGTACCCCTGAATCTGAGGACCAATATCCTCCGAAGGTAGAATTAGAAATTGAATTTACTGCCTCATAAACATCCATTTGACTTCCAGAATCATAGTAACCACTACCCAAAGTACCATAATGATAGGCATGTCCACCAGAACCACCACCGCCACCAGCCATATTTCCAAAACTCATACTGCCATCGCAGAGCCAGTAGAAGTAGGCGTCAAAAGCAGCATCGCTTTCAGGATCCCTGGCTTTAGCCACCATACCTGAAGGGTCGGAGTACTTCAGCGGATTATTCAGGCAATATCCATACTTGTTATAATTTTGAGTAGATGTTGGATCTTGTATATAATTATCAGGACTTAAAAACATCGCGATAAGAGGGTCATAAAGTCTTCCATTCATATTAATCAAATTAAACCAGGGCAAATGTTCATGACCTGTATACCCTCTACCTGCCACAAATAATGCTGGTGCTGATCCTGGAGTATAATTTACCCAAGTAGAAGGATTTCTCATTCGACCCCATGCATCATAACTATATTCAGCAACAACAGCATTCGTTGAGCTATTTACCACATGAGTTATACTCCCTAAATTATCTCTGAGCAGATCATAATAAGTTGTTGTGTCACTTTGAGTAATTGCAACCACTGGTGCAGAATAAGCGTCCCCTCCAATAAAAGTATATTCTCTTGTTGTACTCCCATCAATCTCTTTAATATAACCACCATCAGAATACCAACGTGTTAGAATAGCACTTCCATTTTGCTTGACAAGCATCTGAACTCTTTCATTATCTGAATTATAGATAAAATCTGCTTCATAGTTTTTCTCAGTAATTGAGCTTACACTTCCAAGTGAAGTATAATTAATAGATTGAGCATCAGCGGTGTCCGCTTGTGTAAAGCCAATGGATGGATCAATGCTGCTTATTGAGTAGGGTTTATTATCATAATTGAATGTACCGGCATCGCTCTTAGTCAAGAAACTTCCTGTGCTGCTATCATAAGTTAATGTTGTAGTATCATTCTTTTGCATGCTTATTAGCCTGTCCAGATTATCATAATGAAACACTTCAATCAAAGCGGTATATTTATTATTTCGCCTTCGTTTCATATTCCCTGTTACAGGATCAAATTTACAAGAATCATTCTTAATTGTTCCTATAGAAGTAAAAGTCGGAAATCCATAATCGTCAAAATCATATGTCGCGTTAAGACTGTTTGCGAATTGTCCAGTTGTAATTTGCTGCCTGGCATTCATACTATTAATAGTCCATCTAGTGGCACCACTAGCTGAGACTGATGATAAATATCCATTTGAATAGGTATAAGATTCAGTTATTCCAGAAGGATGAGTAACTGAGGTAATTCTACCAATATTATTATCATAACTGTATGCAGTTCTTAATGTATCTGTACCTGAAATTGTATCAGTAACTGATTGGACTCTTCCTTTTGAGTCATAACGGAAAGTTTTACTAATGTTGCTGCTACCAAGGGCACGGGTATTTCTTAACTGTTTGTTAGAGTTATACCTATATTTTGTTGTCCCTTCACTAGTAACTTTCTGAGATATTCTACCATCATCAAGATATGAGATTGTCGTTGTTTTAGGACCAGGACTAACCTGAGATGTTAATTCACCAAAGCCATTATAGGAGTATTTGATTGTTCCAGCACTTGGATCAACAAGTTTTTTTTGATTGCCAGCTAAATCATAATACATACTAGTCACATTGCCGCCAGGAGCAGTAATTGTTCTGCTTTTCCCATCGGGATAATAAGTGTAGGTAATTGTTCCTCCATTATCAGTTGCCGAAGAAATAGTTCCATCAGAGGAGTATGTTTTATAATATGATTTGCCACTTGTTGTTTCAGTAACTATATTATTGTTATATTCCAGGCTTGTATTCCTTCCAGAGGGCCTTGTTATACTTGTTTTCCTTCCATAATCATCATATTCAAGAGTATTTAATAAAGGAGATCCTCCAGAATAGTAAGGTTCTGATATACTTTCTACCTGTCCCTTGGTATTATAAACGGTTGCAGTATAGATCATGGTCCCGTCAAATCCTTTTACATCTGATCTTATCTCCCTACCTAATTTATCATACCAGCTTTTTTTCTCAGAACCATTGTTTCCTATTATATCAATCGAATACCGTGCAGGTACAGGATCAGCAGTTGTGTCTTGCCAAGCATACGCTGTTGTTATCTGGCTACCGTCCGGAGATAGGACTGAATTTTGCCTACCTAACTCGTCATATCCATAAGTAGACGAGTTACCCAGATAATCTTGTTGGGTATATAACCTCCCATAACTATCGTAGGAATTTGTGGTTACGTGGGTTAATTGATCAGTTGCACTATGAATTCTTATGTTATCTGACTCGTATGTACAACTATTTGAGCGAGATACACTGCCAGCTGTTGCAGTTTGACTTTGCAATGTACCATTTGTATTATAGACATAAGATTTTGTAACCTCATTGTTGGTTCCAGAATACCATGTCTCGCTTGATATTTGATTGCTGGTTGTACCAAAAACTCTCGTTCCGGATCTCGTTATTGTAGTATCACCTGTAAATTGAATTGACGTAGCAGTTGGCCTACCCAATAACCATTGAGATGTAGATATCGTGTTATCATATGTATTTGAAGTCGATCGAGTCGGTCCATTTGAATACACTTTTGTAATTGAGGTAGGATTTCCGTAATTATCATACTGTGCACTTGACGATACTGAAAAGTCTGTGAGTTTATTAACCTGGTTTGAACTCTGAATATATGGGAAAATACGTTTATTTGTGGCATCCAAAACAGTATGTGACCATGAATTGGATACCCTTTCAATTGTATCAGTAGTTCCAACCAATCTTGAAAAAGATTTAAGTGATGTACTATAATAATAGGAAGAATTATAACCAAAAATATTGCCAGTTTCAATTCCTGATGTAACATCAGTAACAATTGTTTTAAAAAAGCCTAAAAATCCTTTGCCTTGCAAATGCATTTTTGGTCCCTCATAATAATAATTGTAGGTATTCTTTGATCCTATTCCATTATCAACCCGAACAGAACTTACCACAGACAAGGGTCCATGAAAGTCTATAACTGGATATATTGCTCCTGTACCTGGTTGATATATGTTTGAAGATGCCTGGGATAATTTTGTATAAACTAATTTGGTTAATGAGCCAAGTCCATTGGCTACTTTTTCCATAAGAATAGAAGATTTCCCACTATTTTTATAAAATCGATAGCCATACAAACCAGGAGGAACAGGGTCACTGCAGATGAATTCAGTACTCCCATCTCCATTAAAATCAGCACAATAATAATCATAGGAAAAATTCGGATGTGATGAAAAGCTTTCACTTCTTAAATCTGTACCATTATTTTTAGAAAAATAAAAGTTGGAATATGAATTAGTACCAATTGTATAATTAACCATAAGATCAGTAGCTCCATCTCCGTTAAAATCTCCAGAACGAATATAATCATCTTTCAGGTTGCTTTTTAATTGAGGAATTGAGTGTAATTCAAAGCTACTACCTGTAGAAAGATAAATTTGCCAATTAGCCATATCATAGGGTGATCCGGTACCTTTTCCCCCTCCATATACAAATATATCAGTCTTCCCATCAGCGTTAAAATCACCAAGTACATAATAACTTTTATTTGAAATTGTATTGGTTTTATATAAGAGATCCAATGAGCTTCCGTTTAAGGAATATATTTTTAAGCTATCATTTTCGAAGCTCCATAAATCGGATTTTCCATCACCATTAAAATCGCAACTTACTACATCACCTGGCAAAGTAGAATTGTTACCATTTGCTAAAGTATGTATCGATGATGTCAATTGACCTGTACCATCTACAAAAGACATTATTTCCCAACCTCCTGAAGAACTATTAATGAATATATCATTTATTCCATCCCCATTGTAGTCAGCTACATAGGCCGCTTTGACTCTTTGAAGTCTGCCTGAACGTTCATCATCTAACTCTCGTCGATCTGTCCGACTCATCTTGCCAGTGTACCCAGTATGTGAGTCATATGGATGTGATGTTAATAAAACGGGCTGTGATAAAGAAGTTCCATTACACATTATATAATTAAAGTTAGATGTTGAAGGACTCCCGTATTCATACAAAATGTCATCTTTCCCGTCACCATTGATGTCTAAAATTTTTAAATCTTTTAATTTGTCTTTATGGAGTGAAATATTACTTGTTATTGATGCAGAGTCCGGGAAATTGCCATTACCATCACCAAAAAATATACGAATACCAGTCCATGTTGCACCATTTACGGTATCTGGAAGGCAAAGAAAATCAGCTTTACCATCACCATTAAAGTCCCCAGTATATAAAAAAGATTTCATGGTAACATAGCGATTGCTAGTATTCCAGGTATTAAGATCAAATGAAATATTTTCAGGCATTTGATAGGATATAGCTGTAGAATTAAGTCTACTAGTGCCTGTTCCATACTCAATCACCTCATTTAAAATTGAATAAGAGTTATAATCAGTACCTTCATAAGATTGTTTAAACTCATAGGTTTTAATCTGAGTTGAATTGTATTTTATGATTATCTTATCAAGTAAGAGCCACTGCTCAATTTTGCCTCCTTTCAAGAATGAAAACATCTTGTCACTTCGTTGCTTATATGAGAATGTTATTGTATTCGGACCATAGGTAATTACCGAAGGATAAACACTATGATGATCTTGGATATAAGAAAAATCAATATGGTTGCCAAATAGATCACTTATCTTCGATACAAACCAATTCAATACCTGAGAATGACCACTTATCACCTGTTTTGAAGCTGTAATATTGCCATATTCATATGTGAGTCCAGATTTAGTCTCTGCTTTGAACCAAGCAGGTCCATTTGAATCTGTTCCTTCAGGGGTGACTCGTGTAAATATATCATTTTCTGTCTGGTACTGAGCATCTGAAGCACCATAAGTTGATGATGTATTTACCAATCTTTGCCCATCCAAATAGAACCTATCGTTAATATCCAGATTAACTCCACTTACCTCCCCATCATTATAAATTGTTTGTGGGCCCCTACCAATTGATGAGATTCCACCAAAATGCCAGCCAAATCCGGCAATACCTGAACCACCACTACTTGAATATGAGATAGAAAGTTCTGGACCTAGACCATTGACCCCTGGAGGCACTTCTATTGGAAGAGAATAAGATGCACCTCCCATAGGGTTTACATTGAAGCTTCCACTGGTTGCACCAACTAAATAAGATGTGTTTAGGGCACGAGTTTCTGGATCAGGAATATCATTTCCAGTCAAATAATTACTGTTAGCAAGGTTCAATACTATTTGTACCTTGTCTGAGTAAATTGTGCTACAATCAGATGTTACTCTACATTTATAATAATTATCAAATGTACCGGGCGCCTTGATAGTTAAACTCGATGTCTGATAACCTTGAGCAGGCAATCCAGTAAGATCTGTCCATGAATTTCCATCCGGAGATACTTGCCACTGATATTGTAGATTTGGACCAACTGCAATTAATCCGAATGAAGCATCACTTCCAAAATCTATATTTGAGTTCTCAGGTTGATACGTAATATAAGTTATGTCCTTAATATTCACTGTAGTATAAGCACATGAGGTAGTTACACAACCCCCTTCGGCACGTACCGAGTAAGTAGTTGTCACCATTGGATTAACAGTGATACTTGTTGTACCAGTCCCTTCATTTGTACTACCACAAGGTGTTCCTCCGGAATACCAATGCCAAACTCCATAGCCAGTTTCCAGGCTTCCTCCAGACAGAGTTAAAACAGAGCCCCCACCAGGATTCCCTCCTGGGCAAATACTTGGTGGATTTGCAGTTATTGATGAAGCGGGTGTTGAAGGTGTTCTGACTGTCAACATGGGACTTCCATTCATAGGTATTACGCAACCATCAGTATTTACTGCACTGACAGTATATGTACCAGCAACATTGTGGTTCCCAAATGAAAGCTGTCCCCCTTGGCCTGTCGGATCATGAACGGGTGGATTTAATGAGGAACCATTTAGATAGCAAGTATACCAAATAGCTGTATTTGTTGATGATCCATCAAGTGTTATTTCATTGGCATCTCCTGGACATATTGTTGTCCACTGACTATGCACTGTATATGGGTTTAGATAGCTGAAATGAATGTATGCTGGATTAGAAGTTGTAGTAAAACTACAGGACCCTGTTACAACACACCTGAACCCTCTTCCATCCATTCCTGTCGTATTTGAAATAGAATATGTTGTACCGGTTGCTCCTGATATATTACTCCAGATACTGCTGATTAAATTCTGCCATTGATATGAAATGGCTCCAGAAGCCGACACACTAAAGCTGGTTGATGCGCCGGCACAAATTGTTACATCTGTCGGATGCTGGGTAACAACTGGTGGAATAAGTACTGTGACTGTTATGCTTGCACATGCAGTAGTATTACATGTGCCTTCGGCTCTGACCCAATAAGTAGTGGTTGACTGAGGATTTACCGGGCAAGAATTTCCTGTAGTCACCAAGGTTCCCCCATTTTCTGTTCCACATGCTCCGGTGTACCATTTCCAACTGGCACCAGTACCTAATCCGCCACCCACTGTTGATAAAGTCGTGCCTGACCCATTTTGACAGATAGGGTTAACAGACGCAGATATACTGGATGGAGCAGTTGATTGTGTATTGTTATTAATAGTTGCACTTCCATCCATAGGGATTTCACAAGTTCCGGTTTTGCCAGTAAAAGTATAAGTACCTGGTGAAGAATTGCTCCACCATAATCCCTCTCCACTTATTGACGTCTTTGGAGGAGACACAAGAGACCCATTTCGATAGCATCTATATTCTACACCGGCAGTGGTTCCCTGTAATCCCACATTTATTCCAACACCTGGACATGTTGTACCGCCTCCGGAAGCCGTATAATGAGTTAAGTAACTTACTGTTACTCCATAGGAAGCAGTATTACTTGTACAGCCGTGTGCGTCAGTGCCTGACACCGAAACATTCCCTGAGGTTGAACCAAAAGTGACATCAATATAATATGTTGAACTACTACCTGACGCACCTGAAGGAATTGACCAGTTGTACGTTGTTAGTCCAGTATTACCAGCTGTATATCTGTATGTTGAGCCGGGACAGACAGGGGTTGTTCCTGTAATTGAAGATATTACCGGAGCTTGATTTACGGTTACTGTTATACTACTACAAGTCGAATTGCCACAGCCAGTTTCCCATCGCCCATAATAAGTAGTTGTTGTGGTTGGTGCAGCAATCGTTAAAGAAGCGCTACCAGTATATCCAACCTGTGTCCCACCACAACTCCCTGTAAACCATCTGGTATAAACTCCCGATCCTCCGTTTGCCGTAAGCGTAATGTTACCACCGGCGTTTGAGCAGAAATTATTTCTGTCAACAGATAGACTTGAGGGTGCAACAGGGTTACTTCCACAAGTCTGAGTAACATTCAGAGTATAGCTACCAATAGTTATAGTTCCGCTGCGTGTAGCCCCATACAATGCATCAACTGATACAATAACTCTTCCGGGGACAACCTGATAATGAATCCACGAATACGAAGTGTATATTGAATAAGTAGTGCAATTTGAGGGAGATGTATTTACAACTACTGATGGGGTTACCTGACCAGCACTTGGTCCGGTTGTCACAGATGTGGGAGATATTGAAGTAACTGAGCATGTCACTAATGGCTTCATCAGAGTCAGAGAGTCCTTTACACTCAAAGAATCAGTAATAATAACTTTCTGAGTTAGAGAGTCGCTGACAAATAAGGAATCACTACTAATTACTTTTTGAGCCAGAGAGTCTGGCAAAACCTCCTGGGCCATAGAATTACTAACGGAAACCGATACAATGAGTAGAATTAATGATATTCTTAGTTTTGAATAGAAGTTCATCATAGTATTTTTTTCAGGTTACAAATGGAGGGACAGTACTAGTTGTTATATGGAAGATTCTTGATAACTTTCCAATCAAAGGTCTTTTCATTTATCTTGACACGAAGTATATATATTCCGTCTATAAATCTGGTTATATCAATTTCAGTATGATTTTCAATATTCTTTTTCATCACAATTTCATTTCCTGACAAATCATAAAGTCTTAGCTCGCTAATAGAATTCAATGGCATATTTGAAATGTCAATCTTTATCAGTCCTTTATTAGGGTTTGGATAGACACGAGTTACGATTTCTCCTTCTGCCGGGCTAATTCTTTCCCTTGTAGAATCCGCAAGCGATTTTGCATCATCATTCTGGGAGCTTTCACCTGCGTTTAATCCTTTTGCCATGGCATTCTCCGTAGTTTTTAAATTTTTCGGATTAATGATAGGAAATTCAACAGACTTTGACTGGAGTTCCTGCACGGTGATTGTTCTGGTGTGTCTGTTGCCGTTATCATCGTAGGTGAATTCGACTTTCTGGCTAAGTAGAGTCACCATTTGAGACAAAGTCAAGATTATCAGTAGTATTCTTTTGAGATTCATTTTCATTTTTGTTAAAGGTTAGAGTGATATTATTTTTTGCTTATTTGCTTATGAGTATAAAAAATAAATTACATAAACTATTGATCATTACGGCAATGGCAATAGATACATCAGACTGAGTGATGAAATTGAGATCAATCATGATATTAAATTATTGACATGTATTTGCAGAACGATCACTTATACGTGAGTAGTCAAAGATTGTGACAAGGTTTATCGTTATTTTGATAACAGTACTTTAATTTATATTCATTCTAAATATAAATTAATGATCTATTGATATATAGTAAAAACCACTGAGAGATAATCTATAATACTATGATGACGCAATTAGTCAATATTATTGCAAGCGCTTACATAGTCAAGATCGAAACTAAGCATAGATAATTGTTGAATTCTTCTAGAAGTTTGCGCTTTAGCCAAAATTTATTAAATATTTATTTGCAGAAACCTGGGAGCAATAAGTATTTGTTTGGCAACGAAAATACGATAGCGGAGACGGAATGCAAACGCTTGCTTGCTTTTACAATTCATTGCATTAAGACTAGCCTTACAGCCAAATAGTTATCTATGGACTAAAAGTGGACAATCGACCAAAAACCTAAGGTGGTCATTATCATTATTGTTCACAATTTGACCAACTTAAGTAATGAAGGAAGTTAAAACATAGCCAATTAGTCTTTAAATTTGAATAATAGTTGGCTTTCTAAGAAAAACAGAGCAGGTTTTTTTTGATTTTATGGCTGAAATAAGTTTTTCAAGTTTTGGTAGTTTTTCAAATTTCTCGAAGTCTCTTTAAGTATTCTAATTTTTTCTTAATTAGTTGTTTGGAGCGTGGATAACGACTAAGCTTGTGTTTAATGGTTTCTAGTTTTAATTCCCAATAACGTTTTTCAGTTGTGTTCTCTTGTATTATCATCTTATAAAGTATTTATTTTTTTTGTAGTCGGGATCTCTTTAAATGTTTTCTCCCGGGTAGAAATAAATACTTAAAAAATATTTAAACGCCAGTACTGATTATTAGGCAGTTACAAAAAAAGACGTTTTTAAAATGTCATTTTTTGTCAGAATAAGTTCCTCAATAATTTATTTGTCAGTTTAAGTGGTTCAGGATAACATTCAACGTGTCTCTCCTGAAGTCTGCTGTTCCTTGCCTGAGCAACACCAATCTTAAAAGCAAGGTCCATCTGGCTGATTTTTGATCTGTTTTGGCAAAGGGGGGAAAAGCCATGGGATAATATCCTCTCTTTCCGATCCTTTAGCCATTTTTACTCCGGTACATAGCGATCAATATAACACTAATAATCAGTGTGTTTTATTTAGTATGAGTATAAATAAATGTTTTGTTTAAAAAAAGTCTGAAAAACTGTGTCACATTTATATATATCAAGACATGTATAGTACTGATCACTTTCGCTTAAACATTAATAAAACCATGCCAAAGGTTACTCTGGAATTAGTGGCTCAGTTTGATCCGGGATACTCACCAAAGTTAAATCTTATGAAAAGTGTTCGTCAAATATTTATAAATCTAGTTTATGCCATTTTAAAATTCTCTTTTATCCTTATTAAATAGTGCAATAAAATATTAATAATCAAAATGCTTTATTTAGAATGTCTATAAATTAACAGAAGTTTAAATAAATATTGTAAAACGAGGTAACAATAAGCATGTCATCCCAATTAAATCATTTCTGAAAGTTTAATATTTTAATTAATATTTTAAATGTTAGCCCTATTAACTGCAAATTCGATAACAAAAACTATCATCTCACATAATAGTGATAAAAGTTATTCTGTGTTTGAAAAATGCAGGTCTCCTGCAATAAAATAGGCACTGGAATCTGTTACAATAACTTTAGATATCAATCCAATCTAAAATTTATAAAAATGAAAATGCCCTTTTTTATCTTTCTATTATCATTATTTCTGTTTTGTTGTTGTTTTCAATGCAAAAAGGATGACAAACAAGTAAATCCAGTGAATATTGTGTTGTACAATCAACCTCTTGACACTATTCAACATTATATATTGGGAAAATGGAAATTTGTATATGGGAAGGGAGGTATCTGTGGCTCTTGCATTCATTATTGTAATAATTGCTATGTTGAATTTACATCAGATAATAAGTTTATTAGCAATACATATGCAATAACAAGTGACAGTACAATTATTCATTGGGTAAGAGATGTCGGAACCTATACCAATGCTGATTCCACATATCTCATGGCCATTAAAGATATACAAGGAGTCCCTTGGGTTTATGTTATAGAACAAATTTATAATGATACATTAATTTATCACGATAATTCTAGTGATGCCATATTTTATCATTTTATAAAATCAAAATAATCAAAACTTTAATTATTTCAATTATGAAATATATTGTAAAATTAGCTATTACATTTGTTTTGTTTTTGTATTGTATTAACTCGTACGCACAAGACAATGACACTTTGTTTATTCAAAGAAGTGAAAAAGGCAAAGTTCAATTTGCAAGGTTTAAAGTGAACGTCAACGCAAACAGAAAAATGCAAAATGATACAATATTTTTAAGATCAATTTTGCATAGCAATAAAGAAGACGAATTTAAAATTGCTAAAGAATTTACTGATGAGTTGGGCATAAAGCACAAAAGATTTCAACAATATTATAAAGGTTTGAAAGTAGAAAACGCCGAATATTTATTACATGGGAAAGATGATAACATTGAAGTAATTAATGGTGATTTTCAGCACATTAATATTGATGATGTAAAACCGACATTTAATGAACAACAAGCTTTAGAAAAAGCATTAGAATTTGTTGGTGCAAAGATGTATAAATGGGAAGATCCCAAAATGGAAAGGTTTGTGAAACAAAGTACAAATAATCCCATTGCAACATATTATCCTCATGGGGAACTGTTAATTTCTAAAGACCTTTTAACAGGCAGCAGTGTTTTTAAATTATCATGGAAATTTCAAATATCATCAATGTTGCCTAGCAATGAGCAATTAATATATGTTGACGCTAATAATGGGAATATAATTAATAATGTACCATTAATACTTGATGCAAATACATCATGTACAGCTCAAACATCATATAGTGGAACTCAATCGATAACCGGTGATACTTATTCAGGAGGAATCAGGTTACAAGAAACTAGAAATGGAGTACTTATACAAACTTTGAATTTGAATAGTACATATAATTATTCAAATGCAACAGATTTTTCAAATAGCAATACAAACTGGATTAGTGGAAGTTGGCCAAGTTTTACACAGGATCAATGGGCATTAGATGCACATTGGGGAACAGAAAAGGTTTTAGATTATTGGAGTTCTGTTTTTAATCGAAACAGTGTCGATGGGAATAGCTTAAGAATGCTTGGTTATGTACATGCTGGAACTAATTGGGAAAATGCTCAATGGGTAGCAGGGACTAACAACCACTTTATGCAGTACGGAGACGGATATACTATATTCAAACCACTTACTTCCTTAGATGTAGCTGCACATGAAACAGGTCATGGGATTAATGAATTTACAGCTAACCTTACTCCAGGTACCCAAGAATCAGGAGCTTTAAATGAAGGTTTAAGTGATATTTGGGGCGCTTCCATTGAGTATTGGGCCGCCCCAACTAAGCAAACTTGGAGGATCGGTGAAGAAATTGTTAAAGTTACAGGATATAATTGTATTAGGGATATACAAAATCCTAAAAGTACGACTGCATACGAAGGGCAACATCCTAATACTTATCATGGGACTTATTGGGACTATAATGGTGAACCTCATTGTAATTCCACAGTTTTAAGTCATTGGTTTTATTTATTGTCTCAAGGAGGTAGTGGTACTAATGATATAGGACATTCATATTCAGTTTTGGGAATTGGAATAGATCCTGCACAAAGAATAGCATATAAAACAGAAATAGCATACTTATTTTCATCTTCTACTTATACTGACGCAATGAATGCCTCTATTAGCGCAGCTACAGATTTATCAAATGGCAATGCAAATTCAATTAGAGTAAGTCAGGTTAAGAATGCATGGTATGCTGTTGGTCTTGGGACACAACCAACACAAATGAGTATCTCTGGTCCCTGGCTTCTTTGCTCTTCCGGTGCCTCATATACTATAATTAATCCCGTTGTAGGTGCATTAACCTGGCAAATGAGTTCTAATATTTCATATGTTTCAGGAACAAATCCGGCCATCTTCAGGGCAAATGGATACGGTTACGGTCCAGGTTGGATACAAGCATATTACGATGGATTACCAGGACCGATTATAAATGTTTGGTCCGGAACATATGAAAGTACACCTGTTACAGGACAATCAGGAGTTTGCCCTAATTCAATTTATAATTATACAGCTCAAATACCAGGAGCATATTCATCTGTATCCTGGACATATCCAAGCAATTGGATGAAGAACAACCAGTATCAAAATACTGTAACATTGCAAACTCCCATGTATAATCCGGCTTATGGAGCTGTAAGAGTATCAATAACGAATCAATGTGGTACCTCTGGATATTCAGGACTTACCGTTTACCCGGGTAGTTGTCCGCACTATTTTACGATCTATCCCAATCCGGCTTCAAATGATATAACTATTACGATGATCGATAATTCTACTTATTCTACAGCCACTGATACTATTATTACAAATGTGAATTCTAATATATCGACATCAGATGTTCCGATCAATTTTACTATCAGAATCTATAACAGCCAAAGTGCATTGATATCTTCAATAAAAAGAAGTGGTACGAGTTTTAGTGTACCATTAACAAATATGCGTGATGGTTCTTATATTATCGAAGTTAGTGATGGAAAAACCAGTTATACTCAAACTTTAATTGTAAAACATAACTAAAATCATTTTATCCCTTATCAAGGAGATGATCCTTGATAGGGGATAATAAATATTATGTGTAACGTATACTTTAAAGACATCCTGCATTTAAGCCCATGGTTAAAACCTTTTTACCAATATCCAGGATAATTTTTAACTGGTTATAAGAGGAAAAACATTGATTAAGAATTTTTCCAATACAAAAGTGGTGTTAGTCACTACCATTCCGGCACAAAAGCCCAAGCCGGAATGATTGATTATACATTTTTGCTCCCTGGCAAAAATGATCTTTGTAAAGCACATTTTCCCCCATCCCCGGTATCTACCGGAAAAACCAGTGGCCCTGATCATCTCTGGCCGGAGGCAACATCCCGAAAGGGAAAGCGCACCCGGAAGTAGCAATAGATTAAAAGAAGCCCCTGAGAATCGTTTTTCAGGGGCTTCTTTTAATGTCGTTTACCCGGCAGTCAGGCTAAAGTTTTTTGGACTGTGGCCATTTATCTTTTCGCTGCCGTACTTTTTTCGGATTTCATCTATATCCTTGGGTTTGCTGTTTAAGCATTTTTCTTCACTGGGGCGATAGTACCACATCACTTTTTTTGGGGCAAAGAATAACCCTGCTTTCTTTAGGGTTTCTCTATGCTTATAGGTGTTTCCGCTTACCCAAATCCAGCTGCCGATAAGCTCTATAAGAACCTGATCCAGGACAATAAGCTTGCTGATTACTTCAGGGTAAATGATGAAATCTTTCTCCTGCTCCTCATTATCAAAGGAGAAGCTCTTATCCTTAAGGATCTGTTGGTACTCGATGTTAATTTGCTGCATCGTCAGCGTGTCGCCTCCTTTATCGGGGTGATGCAGCATAGCTAGCTTCTTGTAGAGTTGTTTAACGTCCTCTATCGAAGTGCAATTAATAAAAAAGTTAGGTTTCATAGGATAGTCCAGTTATTATGGTGTGGCTCACCTTTCTATGCCAGATAGCGGAATTGCTTCAAGCTTTGAACGGGAACCAGNNCTTGAGCGGTTGCCAGCGTTTCAGACCGTTGGCTAACTTTGTGATAATACTTGAGCTAAGTAAATAATCATTCCGCTTTGCATTTTTTGTTTTAATCCTTCTCTGCAGTAAGGGATAAAATGCGGGGAGCGCAAACATTCTTTATCTCCTGTGTTTGGCTAAAAACCGTGCGGTGGCAAGGGCTAAATTTATACCTCGTTAAACAGAAAAAAATACNNCCGAAGGGTATTAATTTTATATTTGGCCCTCATCCGCCAGGCTTCTGAAAATTTCTTTCTCTGGGGTAAGGATTATGTGATCGAGTAACTGAATATCAAGAAGATTTCCTGCCTCTTTTATTTTCTGGGTTATTTTCTGGTCGCTTTCGCTTGGGTTGCTATTTCCGGAAGGGTGGTTATGAGCGATAATTATTCCGCATGCGTTGCCTTTTATAGCGTACTGGTAAATCAGCCGAACATCCGTTACAGTGCCGGATAGTCCTCCTTCAGATATCGTGGTAATTCCCAGGACTTTGTTTGCCCTGTTAAGCAAGAGCATTTTAAAAGTTTCTTTCTGTTCAATTGTGTTTTGATTCCAGGAGTCGAAGAAGATCTTGTGTGCATCCCCGGAACATTTAACTGTAAGGCGATCCGATGGTTTAACTTTAGTCAAGTAGGTAAGGGTAACTTCTGCTACATGAAGAAAATCAACTGTTTGCTGGATGGACTGTGTGCTTTTCATAATGTGATAGATTAAGTTAAACAAAGTTTTTACTGCGCAGCTGCCAGCCAGAAGGACTAAATAAGTGCAAAAGGAAACGGAATAAATAGTGCAGCGGCTTTATGCCGTAGTCTTTTGCGTGGGTAGGCCGGTTGCGGGAATGGCCAACGTTTTGAGGACTTATGGCTAACTTTGTAAAAAACTTGTTTATAGAGTGAGCCCTGAGGCGAACACCACTTCTGAATTGTGATTTAGCGTGTACCATTGTACCGCTCAAATCATCGCATTAGCGCTGTGAAGGGTTTAGAACACGAATAGACAGGATGGCTAAGAGGCTTCCGTAGGCGAAGCGTAGCCCGTAACATAGTGACACAGATTAAAGTAATAAGGTGAGCGAAGAGAACACCATCACCCGGGGAATGCCAGGGCTGGAATTATGCGAACCGCAAATGTGCCTGTCAATGAAGGGAGACTTATGTAGTTGTTCAGAATATCTTATCGTAATTTTATCTTTGATTTACATATACGAACTATTGTAAGCAAAATATTCTACTTTAGTTCAAATGAAGACAATCTTTCAAGAGTTTTTAAATACATATACAGAGGTCCTGATGTTCCAGCTAGTTTATCGTATCGTTTATTTAATCTATATACATCAAGGGATCTTTGAAATACACTATATTGAATCTCGTCCAGTTCTTTTAAAATTTCTGGGGTCAAATAGGAAATGTGAGAGTAAAGTTGATTTGATAAAAACTTATCAGATTGAAAGAAATAATCAAAATATTCAAACCAATCGTTAGGAATGTAACTTGGATTTCCTGAAATTTCAGGTGGCTTGGAGGTTAAGATTATGTTATCGCAAATCGGTCTGAAACTTTCTAATTCAGGAATTTTGTCTGGGATTTCTAATCCCTTCAATTGCTTATATAAGTCCTTTTTGATTATAAATAAACCTACCCCAAAGGTATGAAGTCTGCTGTTAATTGATGGACATAAAGTTTTTGCCACCCTTCGATTCTCCAAGTACACCACCACATAATAAAATATACCCGAGGCAATAACAGAGCAAAATAAGTAATATGTTATCTCTCCAATTTCACTTGCCTTTTGGAAACAACTATTAATGTCAAGAAGAATAAGTTTATAAAGAAGTATCCAAAGAAAGCATACAGAACAAGTCAATAAAACTCTCTTATTTAATGAAGTCTTTTTTATTTTAGTTCTTAATGTGGTTATTGTGTCTATCATTCTCATAGTTAGATCATTATTAACTTGTTTATTTTATAAATTTATTAATGTCCAACCTTCGTTTCATTTTAATATTGAATATAGACCATAGTTGGGTGGACAATATTGACCATCAAAAGGTGGAGTTATGTATTTGTTGTTTAGCTATGTCTGTAAATTGAAACCATACCAGCGAATTGTGTCAATAAGCACGGCTTTTTAACATTATCATATTTTATAGAGATCCTGCGTTTAAGCCCATGGTTAAAACCTTTTTACCAATATCCAGGATAATTTTTGACGGATTATAGGCGTAATTAATTGCCTTAATACATTCTTTGGCTCCAGGTACCTGTTTAAAGACTGCAGATAGAGCATCGAGGGGATCTTTCGTATTAGCCAGGATCACGGCAGTATTTACAATCTGTGAAGCTTTATTATACTCTTTTACCAGAGGTACGTCTTTTGCCAGGCTCATTACAACACTTTTTGCAGTATTTTTCATCTGGTTCTTCATCGTGTGATAATGAGAGAACTTATGTTGCTGTGAGCGTTTGTAATCAAAATTTGTATCAAAGCTTTTTTCACAGTTCTGTACAAATTTCATTCGGTCGAAGCCGATCTGAACCTCTTTGCCTTTTATTATATTCTTGGAGTTTTTGGCATTTGCCATTGGGCTTAAACGGATCTTCTTCGACTCATCCATTCTTGAAACTACAATATGCACGTGTGTTTGTAATCCCTCCTTCTTATCTCCGGCTTTATATAGTCCCTCTTTCACTTCCGCTGAGTCCCTTCCGTGATACCTGGTATGCTCAACCTTTCCAAAGTAAACAAGGCTTTCGCCTGTTAATCCCCGGTTGAAGTTTTTACCGTACTCATCCATAACTTTCCGGGTATAATCCTTCAAAGCTTCCTCATAACGTTTCAGCTCGATGGCGGTTAATTGTGATATATTTTTTATATCTCTCCCGGAAGCCTTTCTGCCAATATGTCTTAATTCGTCCTTGCTTGGATTAACAGAGATCATGTAAAACTTGGTCTCGTCTTTCCCTAGCTTTCCTTTGTTATTATCAATAATTGCCTGGGCTGAATAGAAAGATACGTCACTGCTTCTTTGATCAAAAAACTTCGTCTGGCTCAAGAGATCCTTCTCCAGGTTCTCTTTCTCCAGATAATTAATAAGGTCCCTGCAGCTACCCCTGTTATTATCTTTTTTTGATGAATGAATTTTAACGTACATTAAAGCGTTTTTACGTATTTTTTATACTCGTTTATATCTCCTATTGGAAGATCAATAACTGGTTTTCTTTCCAGCCCTGTAGATTTATTTTCAGTGTGAGAAAGGATTTTTTCAAGATATTCTTTGGTTGTTTTTAATTTCAATTCTGCTTTAGTAAGCTTCTCCTGGAGATCTTTATACAGATCAGAAGTTACATCATTTTTTACAGTTTCACTTACCAAAGATCCTCTCTTTTTTTCTTTGTATATTTCCCCGGAAAGAGCTAAAGATTTAACCTTATTTTGTCCCACCGCCTCTCCTCTTTTTGGAGCTTCTTCTTCTATATATGTTACAAACCTTGCAATCAATGTGTCCATTTTTCCGAAGGTTGGTTTTATAAAATCATTCTCCTGTTTTCGCATGAATGACACTATTGTATCCCGGAATTTCTTCAGTTCTTCTGCAGGGGAAAGTACTACCTGGTCTTTGGGATTAAGCCCCGTTACTTCAAAGTATTTTGCCATTGCATCTAAAAAATCAACAAGGCTCATGTCAAACTTTTTGGCTAATCTGGCTATAGTTATTTTTGTATCACCATTTGAGTTTAAAGTTTCATATTTTGCCATATAATAGTTATTTTATAGTTACTTTCAGATGCTAAAATATTAATTTTCTTTTATATAAAATCATAAATAGTTATTTTTTTACCAAAGATAACTATCACTATTTTTATGTATACTTATATATATTTGTATATCAATAGTATATCAGGCATAGCATGATAACAGAATCAGATTCGCCTGATTCCATCTTGCTTTCTTAAGGAAACAAATTAAAAACGACCTTTTACAACAATCCTTAATGTCTAAATACACGCTGTATATATCCTGAAAGAAAGGAAAAAGATGAAAGAAGAAGGCGTGGGCGGAAAAAACAGCATGGCAAACGAGTAGAGTTATTCTCGGCCTGACGAGGGTCCTTAGAAAACCCATCGTCAGGACGGGAAATAACTCGGCCAGCCAGCACATCCAAAAGGCTTATAGGGAAGTTTAAGGGTCTATAATTGTTGTTTGGGGGTCTTGCTGTTTGATTTTTCTCCTCATTAATTTTTTGGAACGGTGGAGCTCGGCGGGGATAAAAGTTAAAAGCAGTATATTTGAATATATTTTGTCCCAAAATAAAATATCGTTGAACCTGGCAGATTAAAATTTTGAAATGAAACTGACTTCTTACAGGGGGACAAACAGGATATTGTTGTTTGCCCCTGAAAAGTTCAGGGGTACAAAGGAGAGCAGCAAGGCTAAAAAAAATGACAACACATAATCAATAAACAAAAATATCATGACAAAAAAAATATGCCTATTCAACCATAAAGGGGGCGTAAGTAAAACGACAACAAGCTACAACCTTGGTTGGAAACTTGCCAGAAATGGCAAAAAAGTAATTCTTGTAGATGCAGATCCTCAGTGCAATCTCACTGGACTTGTATTAGGTGAAAGCTTTGATGATTTTTATATTCAAAGGCCTAAGGACAATTTAAAAGCAGGAATTTCAGCTGCTTTTGAAGCGACACCTATTCCTCTGTCTTCAATTGATTGTTTTCAAATACCAGAGAATACGAACTTGTATTTAGTTCCAGGACATATTGGATTATCAGAATACGAAGTTCCTTTAAGTATTGCTCATCAGCTATCAAATACAATTCCAACATTAAAAAATTTGCCGGGTGCAATGAATAGTTTTTTAGAGTTGGTATCAGAAAAATATAATGCCGACTATATTATAATCGACATGAATCCAAGTTTAAGTTCAATAAATCAAAATCTTTTTTGTCTTTCCGACTTTTTTATGGTACCAACTTCAACAGATTATTTTTCGGTTATGGCAATAAATTCTTTAAGTAGTGTACTTCCTAAATGGGAGAAATGGGCAAAAATGGCTCGAGTTGCTTTTAATGACAGTTCATATCCCTTTCCAACAACTTCGACAAAGTTTTTAGGAACCATTGTGCAGAATTTTACTATTAGAAATGGAGAACCGTCAGAAGCATTTCAAAAATGGATTGATGAAGTTGCTAAAGCCGTAAATGAAAAACTTTTGCCTGCGATAAATCCTGAGGGAATGATGTTAGATTCTCAAAAGTACAAAGCTGACCAACCACAAAATGGATATTGCTTGGCTGAGATTCCAAGCTTTTCAGGTCTAATACCACGTTCACAAAGAGGCAGAATGCCTGTATACGAAGTTCCTGATAATTTACTTGGGGTAGGAACTGTTTTAGAACAATACAAAATAATCCGTGACAGATTTCTAAGGGTCTTTGATCAACTTGCGGATGACGTTGAAAATATGACTAACTAATGAATCAGGCTTTCTCCCAATTTTCTACCAACATAGAAGAAGTGAGAAAAACGCATCTAATTTCAACAAGCTTAAATGTGCCTACTTCTTCAATTCTGGATACAAGCAGTATTCTGCGTTCTTGCATTGTATTAAGTGTTAGCGCTATTGATCACTTAATTCATGAGCTTACAATAATTGGTATGCGTGAAATATTTAATGGTACAAGACTAGTTACTATAAAATATAATAGCCATAATGTTTCTTTAGGATTTATGCACGCAATTATTTCAATCCCACCTCTAATTACATTTGAATCTGAAATTCGAAGAAGTTTAGGTTGGCAAACATTTCAAAGGCCTGATAAAATTAAGGATGCTATTGCACTCTTCAATCCCTTACAATTGTGGCAACAAGTAGCAGTAGTAATGTGTGATACAGAGTTCAATATTAAAAATCAGCTAAACTTAATTGTTGACAGACGTAATATGATTGCTCACGAAGCTGACATAGAACCAATTTTTAAAACTAAGAGACCGATAAGAGATACTGATGTTTTAGTTACAATTGATTTTATTGAAAAGTTAGGAACGACTATTTATAACTTAGTACGATAAAGCCCAGCTGCTAACAAGGACTCATACGCCATTGGGGTTTAAGTAGTTAGGTGTGCTTCGTTCTCGTTTGCAAGCTTTCTGCACGGGTGATAAGTTCGCGTCCACGACATCCCCAACGTCGCATAGCCCAGACCGTTGAACTAGGTCGGCTCACGAAACGGAAGTTAAAGTACGCTAGCGTAAATTATTTCAACGTACTCAATAAATATTATGAATGAATAGCTAATTATAGTTTTTCAAACAGAATAGAATCCTGAGTTTTATTAAGAGTAACCTTGTACAGATCATTTGTTTTAATACTTGCCAAAACCTTTTTATAGAGTGCAGATTTACTCTCATCAGTTATGTTTTCCGCTCCATCAGGTCCAGTCTTTGGATGTATAAACATTAAATAGATGTTCTCCTTTTTAATAAGTATTAGAAAATAAACACGATACCCCCCACTTCCCCGAAGTCTCTTTTTGATATATGGCGTTTCATCACTATTATTAAGCCTAGTGCCAGAGTTTAGATCCTGTATTGGTTTATTGAAAAAATAATAGATTATATCCTTTTCAAGAGTCCTGTAGGCTTTCTTAACCTTTAATTTGTCAAATTCATCCTTAAAGTCTTCTAGACAAAAGATTTCCATCTACACAAGAGATAGTAGTTTTGTAGTTTCGTTAAAATCAGGCATTTCAGGAAGAAAAAAGAAAACTGATTCGAGATCTTCATAGACTTCTTTTAGTTCATCAACTGCAATTTTGAATTTCTTAATTTCTTCTTTTGCAATTCCTTTCTGCCTTAAAAAAGACATGGAAACATATTGTCGAATTAGGGTGGATCTTAAATCTTTAATAGCTGAAATCAGATCATTGATAAGCTTAAGGCATTCATCATCGAGATCGTTATACCAAGTTATTTTGTCAATATTATCATTTATTGAAAATATCTTGTTAGTTTTTTCCCCTAAGGAATCTTTGAATTCCAAAATTACATCCAAAAAAGCATTCATTCTTTCTTGATCCATAAATGGACTTCGTTTCTCATTATATGAAAAATCACGCACACTTGTAAATGTGTCCTGGATTTCTGCTTTATAAGCTATGCAGCCCATAATAGAAAACTTTATGTTTTTAAATATTCTTGCAAATATAATCATCTAAGACTATAAATTTACTTAAATATTAACAATAATCAATCCAAACTTTCCTTAAAATAGGCTTTACTTAATCTGGAATCAATAATAAATGCATCTAAAAAACAAACGCTAATACCGATGAACTAGGGGTCGGCTCACGAAACGGAAGTTAACGTACGTTAGCGTAAATTTATCAAATGGGTAGCGGAATGAGGCATAGGGAAATTTACATCTCTTTTCTTATCTCTGCTGCGGATCCTCGACAAGATATTAAGTAGTAATTTTTTAAAAGCCTATATATTAAGCAGTTACAAAAACACGCAGCCGTCGGGGATTTTTTTGGTTTTTTTGCCTTTTTCTTTTCCTTTTTGTTTTTTTTCTTCCGTTCCAGCAGCTGTAGAGTACTTATTAAAAAGGATATAATGGAATAGAGCTTTTAATTACTTGATTATATGTTACATAAAACAGAACTCAGAGAGATTTGTAACATGGAGGTTTTTAATAAAAGCAGAACTCAGAGAGATTTGTAACATATTGGACTCCGCCCTAGGAAAAAAGGTTGATTTGATTGATTTTCCTTTCAAATTTTCTTTTTTTCTGACAAAATGGCATTGTTTCGCAGAGAAATACATTTTTATTTATAAAAATACCTTTAAAAAGTTGTTTGATTAAGATTTGTTTAATCATTTGATAGTTTGTTGGAAGGTTAAATTGCAATATTAGCAGTGAGTTACAGGTTTAAACTCAGAGAAAATAGTAACACAACTCAGCGAGATTTGTAACACAACTCAGAGAAAATTGTAACATTAACTCAGAGAAAATTGTAACTACCTGTATAGAACTCAGAGAAAATTGTAACTAGAATTTCAAAGGATTATCAAATTCATTCTGTAAAGATTTCAAAACGTACCCTGTAATATCAGTAATTTTAGAAGTGTCTTTAAGGTTATGCTCGGTTAATTGCATGATTTTTAATAATATATCGTTAGGTGTTGCGGTGATGAAAAGAGGTTTAATTAGTTCTATGTGTTTATCTTCGAATTTAAAGTGTGTCCTGAGAAGGTAAAAAACATAATCTTTTTTCTCGATATCCTCTTTTATTAGATCTGGAGTGATCACCTTGAAGTTTAAATGAGTGACCGTGTTACCATGCTTTGTTGTAAAATCCTCACCGTTGCAATTAAACCAACAGTCGGCCTTCTCAAAAAGCTCTTCCTGAACAGGAATAAGAATTTGCCGTTTAATATCATTATAGTACTTGTATTTGGAATCAATACCTAATTGTTCTCTAAAATTATCCAGGGAAATTACAAAACCTCCCTTTTTTCTCCAACTGCAGATTAGCTTGTATATCCGTGAAGTGTATTTATTTTTTGTGTTTTGCGCAATGCTATATAAGAAACGGGTATAATTAATAGGCTGGCCAAAT
>PMIJ01000160.1 GCA_003157015.1 Bacteroidales bacterium | reverse complement strand
ATTTCACTCTCAGGATCGAGTAAATTCCCGAATTTTCTTGCACCAACCGGACAAATTTCGACGCAAGCAGGATATTTACCATTCCTCACCCTTTTTATGCAGAAGGTACATTTTTCAACTACCCCCTTCATCCTTGGTCTGTTTCCTAAATAGTGAGTTTCCGGATTTATTTCATCAGCTGGAATATTTGGTTCGCCCCAGTTAAAATGTCTTGCTCCGTAAGGGCACGCAGCCATACAATATCTGCAGCCTATACACCAGTTATAATCAACCACAACAATTCCGTCGGGCTCCTGCCAGGTAGCTTTTACAGGACAAACCTCAGTACATTGAGGATTTCTGCATTGCTGACATTGAACCGGAACATAAAAATATCCTTCCTCAGGAACAAGGTCAGGATTATAATGAACGTCGGAATGTGCAAAGTCAATACCTTTTTCCTTTTCCATCTGCAAAACCTGAATATATTGAATCTGAGGATCACGTGATTGATTATTTTCTTTTACACAGGCATATACACATCTTCTGCATCCTATGCATCTTGATAAATCGAGCGCATAACCAAATTCTACTCCATCGGCTGCAGGTTCATCTGTTACATGGAATTCCTTACCGTATTTGGCTGTGTATTTTTTTTCCAGGGCTTTTATAATATCATCTTTCTCTTTTTTAGATAAGGTTCTGAAGTTTTTCTGTAAAAATTCTTTCATTGTTACCGGGCCGCATCCGGAAAGCGCTAAAGAACCAACTGCAAATAATGAGAGATTCTTTAAAAATTTACGACGGCCTGAATAATTAACTGGTTTCTTCATAAATATATGTTTTTACCCTTTTCTATTTAATTTCTGCATCCTCCCTGAAAGGCGGAGCTTCCGGTTTAATAGGTTTGAATTTCGGAGAATGAGGATTATGGCAGCTTACGCAGAGATAATATTGTTTTTTACCATTCCAATCACCTGTTCTTCTTCCATGTACTCCGACTTTCCAATCTCTTAATTTATCGCCATGACACTGACCGCATAATTTATAGGACTCTTTAAAATCAAGTAATTTTCCACTGGCAAGTCTTAAAGAATCTCTTTGCTTCAGATCATGGCAATCGAGGCACCACCGGTTTTCACTGTCGTGATTGAACATATCCGTAATATCTTCATGCCAATCTAACTTTCTTCTGACACCATTAGGTTTATGGAATGAGTGACAATCATTACAGGGGAAAACGCCATCGGTGAACGGCGGCGGAGATACTGCTATTTCCTCATGATTAGCACTGCCTGTATTCCCTGGGGTTTCATTCTCAGTTGTACCCAGCTTGTATACTTCAGTGGTTTCATTGCAACTAATTATTAAAAAACATACCGATAAAAACAGAAGATATTCTATTTTAAATTTTGTTTTTAGGTAGTATTTCATCTTTGTTTTGTTTTTTCAATTAGTAGATCATTTTAGAAAAAAGGGATATTAATTGTCAGAATTAAAGAAGATTAAGTCTGAACATAATATTTTGATATAACAAATATATGAATTTAGAATATAAATTGAATTTATATTCTAAATTTGGTTTAAGCTTACTCTTTATCAAGTCTTTAATTGATATTTTCATCGGTATTAGTTTAATTTTGTACTAAATATAGATTCGACTCAATTTCTCTTGTCAGAAATTCAAATATCAGGCACGGGGGTCAATTTATAAATATTTTAAAATTATATTAGAAAAGACTCATATTTATCATATATAAATCTGTACTTCGAATTATAATCATACATTTCAGAGGTTTCAACATTATTGAAAATACTTTTCAGATTGCTGTTCTGGATTTTATCAGGATAATTTTCATCATTAGTTCAGATTTCTGAGACGCTATAAAGCCTTATATCCGTTAGATTTTGTATTTTGTATTGGGATGCACACTGAGTGAAATAAAATGGTTCCGGGCGATGGAGGATAATCTCTCCAGGTGTTGCATTTTCAGGTTTTTACAATACTAAATTCTGTGCCATGACCGATCACGAAAATGAACTGGAAAAAATTGAGAGCCGTCTTAAATCATTAGAATCCCGACTAGCCAGGCTAGAATCCGTATTTGTTATTCCGGAAAAAGAAAAGGTAAATACTTCTGAAGAACAGGTTCAGACATCAGAACTTTTGCTAAATTCAGAAGGTACAAATGAAGAAGAGAAGGGCCTTGAATCACAAATCGGGCAATTTGGCCTGGCCTGGCTTGGCAATATAGTTTTACTTTTTGGCATTATCTTTCTTACTCAGTATCTGATAATTCAGGAGCATCGCTTACTCTCAGTTATTCTTAGTTACCTTTCTGCTCTTTCAATCTATTTTCTTTCAATTTATTTGAAGAAAACCAATGCCCACCTTTCATTCATATTCAAGATGAATTCACAGGTACTACTTTTTTATTTAACCCTCAGGTTGCATTTTTTTTCCACAACTCCAATACTCTCAGACAAGCCTGTCGCCGTATCTCTGTTATTGTTTCTGATTGCATTACAGGCATATTTGTCAATCAGGGAAAAGTCCCAGGGTTTTGCCGCATTATTCGTGATTTTTGCACTGACGACGGGAATTGTTTGCGATGCAGCACAATTCATTCTCCCATTATTGACCCTGGCTGCAGCAGGATCAGTTTATTATTATTACCGGTTTAAGTGGAGACATTTGCTTATTGTAACAATCATTTTTAGTTATATATCTGCATTCGTATGGCTGCTGGGGAATCCCTTAATAGGTCATCCGATGAAACTGATTGCAGAACAGAATTCCGGTATAGTTTATTTCCTGGGACTTGGAGCCGTTTTTTCCATTACATTATTATTCAGAAACAAAGATAAATCTGAAGATGATTTTTTGTCCGGAGTGACATTCGTAAATGGATTATTTTATTCTCTCCTCTTAATTTTTATTGTTTTAGGGTTCTTTAGTAAAAATTACGTCGTTCTTTTTTCCGGTTTAACAATTTGTTGTCTGACCTACTCAATTGTTTTGCATTCCAGATTTGACTGGAATTTCGCATCAGCCTTCTATGCCCTGTATGGTTTTATGGCAATGAGTATTGCTTTTCACGGAATACTGGGATTTCCGCGGGTTTATTTGCTTCTTGCTGTGCAAAGTCTTGTTGTAGTATCAATGGCACTCTGGTTTCGGAACAGGTTAATAGCAATAATGAATAGCATTCTTTTACTTATCATCCTGATTACATATCTTATTTCCTCTAAATCTATTAATGACGTCAATTATTCATTTGCCCTGATTTCTCTAGTTTCTGCCAGAATCATAAACTGGAAGAGATCGCGGTTACATATTGAGACGGACCTGATGAGAAACCTATATCTTGTGGAGGGATTTATTATGGTTTTATATGCATTGTTCCATGCCATTCCCAAACAATTCATTACACTTTCCTGGACAATTGCTGCCCTGTTATATTTCTTACTTAGTTTTGCGCTTAAGAATGTAAAATACAGATATATGGCNNTTTATCTGTTTTTAGTTGACCTGGCGCACATCGAAATAATTTACAGGGTTCTTGCATTACTTTTCCTTGCAGCAATTTCTATAGGTATTTCTATCTACTATACAAATCGTTTTAAAAAATCAGGGTAATTTGTTCCTGATCCTGATTCAACCATATTCCTTTCGTTTAATTTTATGCAATTAAAAAAAATCCCGTTAATTTGTATTCTCTTAATTATCACTAAATGAAAAATACTTATTTTTTATTCCTCATACTAATTGTTTGTTTTACTTATTGTAAATCCACAAAACCTGTTGCTGGCGGCAAACATGATTCAGTTGTTAAACCAGAGACAGCTGCGCAGCCTGCTTCTGTGGAAATTAACTATGCCGATCAGTCAACATGGCTGCTGGGGTATTTTAAGCCCGGCCAGTTAACCAGTTATCCATATTCGACATGGTATCTTAAAGGATATGATGAATATCAGCTTAAAACAGATGCTATTAATAAATTATTGGAAATAAATAAGGAAAATATATCCATTAAAATTGTCATGGGAACCTGGTGCCCTGACAGCAGAAGAGAGGTTCCACGATTTATGAGGGTTTTGAATGCATGGCAGTTCCCGACCGATAAACTGACTTTTATAGGAGTTGATGATACCAAGCAATCTCCCGTTGGCGAATATGTCAAACTTGATATACAAAGAGTACCGACATTTATTATATATAAAAATAATCTTGAGGCCGGACGCATCATTGAAAATCCTGCGACGTCTTTAGAGCAGGATTTGGTCAATATACTTACAGGAATGAATAATAATAAATAATTTAATGTCATGGAAGAGGTAAAAAATAATTCGGGACAAAATCTGGGGATCGCCGCTCTGATAACAGCTGTTATAACTTTTGTACTTGCAGTTATTCCCTGTGTAGGTCTGATAGCAATTATTCCCGGAATTATAGCTATAGTACTTGCCACAGTCGGACTTTCCCAGGCTTCAAGGGGCAACTCGCCGCGTGGCGTAATGCTTGCAGGTTTGATCATTGCAATAATAGCTTCAATGATCTCGTTTTCTCAGATTTTTGTGGCCGGGAAAATTGTTAATAAAGCGGATAAATGGCCTTTAAACATTCAGAATATTGTAAATGATGTTCAGGACAATGTAAACAAGGATATTGAAGATGCAAAAGTATCAATTAAGGTGGAAAGCAATGGAGCGAAGGTGGAAATAAACACCAGTTCAGACAAGAAGGATCAGGAGAAGAAACTTGAAGATCTTGAAGGTGGAAACACTCCCAAAAAGGATACTATTCAGAAACATGATAGTACTCAGAAACATGTTATTATCAGGAAGAAGAAATAAAACTGGACATAATATTAAGGCAGGGTTTCGTAAAGAGCCATATCTTATAATCAATATATTTTTTGCCGGAGTAATACTGTTGATTTTTGCATACTCCGGCTTTTTTTCACCTGAAAAAAATAATTATCCTGTAGTTTGCATTCACGAGAAACTAACAGGTCAGCCGTGTGTCTCATGCGGCTTGTCGCATAGTTTTTCTCTGATAGTCAGGGGCAGAGTTGAAGAAGCATACCAATGGAATCACTATGGTATGAGGATCTTTCTCTTTTTTGCCGCACAACTGCTTTTAAGAATTACATTTTCAATTTTTTACATTAAATATCACGACGTTCGCAGGAAATTGATAATTGTTGATTGCATAGGATCAGGAATAATCTTTCTTGCCGCTTTCTGGCCGTTTATATCTAATATTTTTACAGGAATTTTTTACACTGCCTCCTAACTATACATCCCCCAACCTCCCGTCTGGGGATAAACTGCTATTCATAATCGACCTTTGAGAGTGAGATTGCTTCGTCGCTTCGCAACTCGCAATGACGTTGAGCTTAACTCAATTCTGTTCTTCTCCCAACCTGAAATAACATTATTTTTACCGTCATTGCGAGTCCGACGAAGGAGGACGTGGCAATCTTCCGATCAAATCCTGCGTTGTATGACAAATTCACTATTCCAGCCCATTCAGGATATCATATAATAAACTGCTTTCAAACCCTTTAGATAAACCATATCGCAACAGTTTTGCCTTCAGGTCATATTGATTCTTAGCTTTAACCACTTTTCTGTGATTTTCAATAAGTTCCCGCAATAGTTTATTATATTGCTCATTATCAATTGAATCAAGGGCAGAACTTAGAATGTCTGAAGGAATTCTCTTAACTCTCAGATGTGCAGCGATCTTTACTTTCCCCCACTTATTGTATTTAAATTTATCTCTTACGAATGCTGTTGCAAACCTCGATTCATTAATAAAATTTTCTTTGATAAGGGTTTTTATAATCTTATCAGCGTCATTATTTTCAACACCCCATTGCGACAATTTATTGCGGATATCATCGCAACAGAACTCCCTGCGCGAGCACTGATCCATTGCTTTATCAAGAGCTATCCTGAACAACGCTTTCTCAGCCATTTTTTCTCCCTTTTATTATTCTTTCCTTATCATTGATATCTAAAACTATTTCAATATGGGCATAGTCAAACGCTTTAAATAATTCATCCAGAGGTTTACCCATAGCCTCGTTTATTTCAAAATATAAATACCCGGCCGGCAATAGAATTGTATCGGCGAGTTTAAGAATGGCTTTGTAATAGATCAAAGGATCAGAATCACTCACAAAGAGAGCCAGATGGGGCTCAAAATCAATGACATTTTTATTCATCTGTGATTTTTCTGAATTTCTGACATATGGGGGATTGCTCACAATAATACCTGCTTTGGAAACCATTTCACCATCTATAGAGAAAATATCGCCTTTTACAAAAGATACATTAGCTTTATTAGAAACTGCATTTTCACGTGCAATAGTAATCGCATCGTCAGAAATTTCAACACCTGTCACCCTTGCTGATGGCAGGTTTACTGCAAGAGCAATTGCTATACAGCCTGAACCTGATCCGATATCAATTATTTCTCCTTTATAATCCTTGTTTTCCTTTATGATAAGATCCACCAGCTCCTCCGTTTCAGATCGCGGGATAAGGGTAGAATTATTTACTTTGATTGCACAATTGTAAAAAGTCGTTTCTCCTATTATATATTGAATCGGCCTACCGGTTTTCAGCTCTTCAGCAATCCCCAAAAATTTTTCCACCTGCTTTTCCGTGATCACATAACTTTTATCATATAAATCATGCAACTTAGTTGTTCCTGTGACAGTCTTAATCAGGATATCTGCAAGGACTCTTATTTCAGGTTCATTATAAATTCCGGCAAGTTCCCTGGAAAGATAAAATCTGATATCTTTTATAGTTTGTATCTTAACACCCATAAGTCAAATTTAGTATTTTCACTGAAATGGAGGAGACAGACGATATTAAATTCATGCGAAGATGTCTTGAACTGGCATCTAAAGCGGAAGGTTTGACCTATCCAAATCCAATGGTTGGTTCCGTAATAGTATATGACGGAAAGATTTTAGGAGAGGGCTTTCATCTGAGGTCCGGGGAATCACATGCCGAGGTTAATGCCATTAGCTCAGTTTTAGATAAAACAAAGCTTAAGTTGTCGACTCTTTATGTCAACCTGGAGCCATGTTCGCATTTTGGAAAAACACCTCCATGTGCTGATCTGATAATTTCAAGCGGAATTCAAAAGGTAGTAGTCGGTACGAATGATACAAGTGAAAAAATCTCGGGGAAAGGAATAATGAGGCTCATGGAAGCCGGCTGCGAAGTCAGGACAGGTGTTCTTGAAGAGGATTGCAGACGGCTGAACAGGCGATTTTTTACTTTCCATGAAAAGAAAAGACCTTATATAACATTGAAATGGGCACAAAGCTCCGATGGATTTCTGGATATAATTAGGTCTGAAAATCATTCAACAGAGCCAAACTGGATAACCGGTAAGCCGGAAAGAGTACTGGTTCATAAATGGAGAGCATCTGAACAGGCCATCCTGGTTGGAGCCGGAACTGTGAGGGCTGATAATCCCAGACTCAATGTCAGGGAATGGAAAGGTGCTGATCCAATGAAATTAATCCTGAGCAGTTCAGGATCTCTCAAAAAAGACGCGTTTCTGAATAATACAGATGGTAAAACAATTGTATTCACTCATAATTCCGGAGAAGATATCCCTGGAGTTGTGATGGTCGTGCTCAGGGAAGTTGTTCCTGCCTCTGCCCAGATATGTGATTACCTTTATTCATGTGGTATTCAGTCATTATTCATTGAAGGCGGGGCCGTGGTGCTTAATCACTTTATTTCAACAGGGCTATGGGATGAAGCCAGAATTTTTACAGGAGATGGCCATTTCAGAGAGGGAGTGAAGGCCCCTCTTATTAAGGGAATACCATTTTCAAAATCTGATTTTAGTGGCAGTACACTCGAAATATACTTAAAGAATGATAGTTAGAATTGGCTGAGATTGTTAATTAGAATAAATATTTCTAATTTTGATTTGTCGTTGGAGAAATTAAACTTAGTCTGAAATTATGAAGAAGCGAGTATTTTTAATTGCAACCATGATGACCCTGATTGCAGTATGTGTTTTTGGGCAAAGTGCACGGAAGTCATACAAGGCAGGGATGGAATTTGTTGATAATCTTAAATATGATGACGCTGTCGTTCAGTTTTCAAGCGCCATTAGTCTCGAACCTTCAAACCCTGAATATTATTATGCGCGAGGGCAGGCTTATGAAAAGTTATCTAAATATATTGAGGCAAAGGGAGATTTTGAGAAGACACTGGTTTTTTCACCAAAAGATGTAGATGCAATGATAAGCCTTGGCACTATATGTAACAAACTAACGCTTTATAATGAGGCATTGAAACTTCTAAACCACGCATCGACTCTCGACCTTCGAAATTCAAAGGTGTATCCTGAAAAGGTAATTACACTTGCTATGCTTGAGAGGTATGACCAGGCGCTTCAGACCTCAGATACGGCAATAAAAATAAAAGATACTCCAATGGATTACTATTGGAGGGGCATCATATATATTAAACTTCATAATGATGCTCTTGGTGAAAAGGAACTCAGAAAGTCAATTTCAAAGGATAAGAAACTTGCCGAACCAAAGATTGCTCTCGCCGATCTGCTCATTTCCGCTAATCCGAAAGAAGCAATGGAACAGTGCAATGAAGCAATTAAAATCAGTGACAGAAATACTGAAGCATACCTTGAGAGAAGCAAGGTTTTCAAGAAAAACCTTGATTATCCCAGCGCCATAAATGACATTTCCAAAACAATTGTGATCGATCCGGCAAACCCGATGTTCTATTTTGAGCGGGGCAAATGCTACCAGGAATTCAGTCAGCACATAAATGCTATAAACGATTTTTCAAAATGCATTTCACTTGAAGTTGCTGCTAAAAAAGAAGAACCTACAGCATATTTTGCAAGAGCAAAATCATATGAAGAAATTCAAAGTTTTGATAAAGCAATAGAGGACTATAATAAGATCACTGTTCTCTCTAAATATGATCAGAAAGCACGCGAAATGCTCGAAGCTTCCCAGAAGAGACTTTATGAACTGAACAGGGAGTCTGATCCACCTGAAATAGCACTCATAAGCCCGGTGCCGGCAAAAGATACTGTAGAAATCAAAGGAGATAAAACTACTCTTCTTATTTCCGGTACACTTAAAGACAAGAGCAAGATTAAATCTTTTAAGATAAATAATGAGAGTGTCATCCTTGTAGAAAAAAATGGAGTAAATGATTTTCTGGCAAATATTAATGTTACCGGTGTTAATAAGATAACATTTTCAGCCATAGATGATTATGATAATGAAAGAGTAATTAATTATAATTTAAAGCGTACGGAAACCAACCCTCCTAAAATTATGATTATCGCCCCGTATACATCTGAAGAAGGGCAGGTTTTTCTCGATTCACCTACGCCCAATATTGCTATTCAGGGTAAAATTTCAGACGAAAGCCATATTAAATCGATAACAGTTGGAAATTTTACGGCCAGTTATAATCCGAATGAATTAAACCCCGCATTTACAGCGACATTGAATGTTTCAGATCTTAATAAATTTACTGTGGTTGCTGAAGATATTTATGGGAACAGGCAGGAAACTGAATTTACCCTTAACAGAGCAGGAGCAGGTATTGCAGCGACCAATCCGATGGGAAGGACCTGGGTAGTATTCATAGAGAATTCGAGTTACGAAACATTCGCAAGTCTTGACGGGCCTATAAAGGATATAAGTACAATGCAGCGGGCCCTGGCAAATTATGATATTCATAATTTCATTCATAAAAAGGATATGACAAAGGTGGAGATGGAGAGATTTTTTAATATCGAACTCCGCGACCAGGTAAAGAAGAACCAGGTTAAATCATTAATGGTTTACTATGCGGGACATGGTAAATATATAAATGATGTAGGATACTGGATCCCGGTTGATGCAAAACGCGACGATGAATTCACCTACTTTAACATTAACTCTTTGAAGGCAGGCCTGCAGGGTTACAGCGATGTAGTTGTCCATACGCTTGTTGTTTCCGATGCTTGCGAGTCGGGTCCTGGTTTTTATTCTGCCTCGCGCGCTGCCAATGAGGCTCCGACATGCGATAATACCCAGGCGACAGGTTCAAAATCAGCACAGGTGTTCTCCTCCGCAGGGGAAGCTTACGAGCTTGCTTCCGATAATTCAAAGTTTGCTGCAACATTTGCAAATACATTGATGAACAACAGAAATGCCTGTATTCCAATAGAAACGATCGTTAAATCAGTTACCTCTGTTGTCGCTTCAGATAATAAAGGTCAAAAACCTAAATTTGGCACGATACAGGGGATGGATGATTCTCACGGAACATTCTTTTTTATTACGAAATAGGCGCTTATATGTCAGCCATCAGATTTTTCAGGAGCCAGACAAAATTATTTGTCTGGCTGCTTCTTTTTTTATCTCTCAGCTTTTTACCTGCTATCGGGCAAAAATATTTTTTTGACAATTACAGTATTAAAGAGGGATTAAGTGAACAGAAAGTTTATACCCTTCTTCAGGATTCAAAAGACTATATCTGGCTTGGCACTGCGAACGGCCTTTCACGATTTGACGGGAAGAATTTCATAAATTTCACATCACGCGACAGTCTGGCATTAGGAGGCGTACAGACTATTTTTGAAGATACCCTGGGTTATATCTGGTTTGGTCATTTGAAGCCTGGAGGAATTTCACGATACAATGGCAAGGTCTTTGAACAGGCAGCGTTCGACTCAATAAAAATTACGGATGGTATCACAAGTATTATACAGATTAAAGATAAAATCTGGTTTACTTCTTCGAATGACGGCGCTATTCTAGCTGATTTCCCAATTAAAGATATAAAGCATATTAAAGCCAAACAGTTCAGGGGCAAGGCAGGTTTGAGCGACCAGATTTATGGGTCTAAATTAGAGAGGAACGGATCATTCATCTGCATAGCTGATGCAGGTTTGAGAAAGTACAATCCTGGTGAAAACAAGTTTGAAAATTACAGGATGCCACATATGACAACCTACTTTAGCACAATTTGTATGGTTGAGGACACTAAAGGAAATTTATGGTTCGGAACTGATAAAGGGGGGTTATATAAATACATTATGTCAGAAAGCAGGATGGAGGTGATTGACCTTCCGAAAGCAGGAGTGGCTAGTAACACGGTATCCTGTCTGACTGAGGACAGTAAAGGGCGTATCTGGGTTGGAACATTCGGAGGAGGAATTGCAGTTTTTGATGGGGACAACATGCATAAGTTTGATTCTGGCAACGGACTGAAAGCTTCAAAAATTTATGATATTATAGAAGATGTTGAGGGAAATATTCTCATTGCTGATTCCGATAACGGGCTTACGATATTTAAGGGTGATGCCTTTGAAACAATAAACGAAAAAGATATTCTTCCTGATCCGAATGTTAACGCAATATATAAAGACAAATCAGGAGCATTATGGTTCGGAACAAATGCTAGTATTTCCCGGTATAATCCTGAATCTAAAAATAATCTTGTGATTTATAATCAGTTGAATGATGCAATTCCACAGGACAGCAGGTTTTTCAGGGAGGATAAAGATGGTAATTTGTGGATAGGGACAAATGAGGGGGGCGTTTATCTCTTTAATATGAAAACTTCTAAATTTGAAGCACAGCCCTATATAAACTCACAACTATATCGCGACGGCCAGATAAAAGCACTTGAAATTGACCATCGGAATAATCTCTGGATCGGAACCAATGAGGGAGTTGCGGTTGGCACTATCAATCACCAAAATTTCAGGAGATACACAATTTTGGATAGCCTGACTGTTTCTGGTATATCGGTTCTCTATTGCGACCAGAAAGGTGATTTGTGGATAGGAACCGAGAAAATGGGCGGCAAGCCGGGTTTGATTAAATATATTTCTGCTAAAGACGATTTTAAGAGGGTCCCGGCGCTATCGGGAATAATACCCAAGACAATGGTAATGGATGCCAAAGGTGTTCTTTGGATTGGAACGAATGAGGGGCTGAAAGCATTCAGGAACGATTCCATTGTTATGAGTATCACGCAGAATGACGGACTCCTTTCAAATATCATAAACTTGCTCGCAACAGGGGAAGATGGGAGTATTTATATCGGCACAAATAATGGGCTTAACAGGTATTTCCCTCAAACCAAAAGGGTTTTTTCCTACACACAAAGAAACGGATTCACAGGGATTGAGACAAAGCCAAATGCAGTATTTAAAAGCCCTGATGGTGATCTGTGGTTTGGTACAGCGAACGGCGCAACACGACTTTCGCCTACTGAAATACCAACCCGGAACCTTGAGCCTCTTACTCATCTGTTGAACATGCAGGTGAATTATGAATCAAGGGAAATGACCCCGGGACTAAAATTAAATTATAATGAGAAACGTGTTTTATTCGACTATTACAGTATATGTCTCACAAATCCTGATGTTGTAAGATACAGGGTGAAACTTGACGGGGCAGATGAAGACTGGCAGCCGGTAACCGATCAAACAAGGGTAACATATTCAGCCCTTCCACCAGGGAAATACACGTTCAATGTAATTGCCAGTAACAGTCAGGGAATATGGAACAGTAAACCTGTCAGGTATCATTTTGTTATAATGCCACCCTTTTATCTTACCTGGTGGTTTATTCTACTCTCTATTATGGTAATAGTGGCTATAGTGGTGATATATATAAAAATCAGAGAACAAAACCTTATCAAAGAAAAGATTATTCTCGAGAAAAAGGTCAAAGAAAGAACTGAGGAGGTTGTTCAGAAGAGCATGGAAATAGAAGAGAAAAACAGGGATATTACAGCCAGCATAAGATATGCCGAACGTATACAAAGGGCCATGCTTCCACGGGAAGATACGTTCAAGGAAACCTTTGTACTTTTCATGCCTAAAGATATTGTGAGTGGCGACTTCTACTGGATGTATGATAATGGCGACTGGCAGTTTATCGCTGTTGTTGACTGCACAGGACATGGCGTTCCGGGAGCCTTTATGTCGATTATCGGCCATAATTCACTGAACAAAGTTGTGAGGGAATATGGCTTAACCCGGCCTTCTGCAATTGTAGACCAACTCAATATTGAGGTTATGAAGGCTCTTATGCAGCGTCACGAAAAAGCAATAACCGATGGAATGGATCTTGCCCTGATTGCTTTTAACAAGAAGAATTTTACTCTTGAATTTGCTGGAGCATTTAATCCGCTTTATGTCGTCAGAAAAGGAGAAGTGATCCTATACAGAGGTGACAGAAACCCGATTGGTATGAGCTCAGTGGTTGAGAGGAAGAGCTTTACCAATCAGTCCGTTGATATTCAACCGGGAGATATGCTATATATGTGTTCCGATGGTTATGCAGATCAGTTTGGATCCGAAGCTGTTAAGAAATATAAATCGTCGAATGTTAAAAAACTTCTGTCAGAGATATGGTACCTTCCTGTGAATGAGCAGAAAGAGCGACTGGAAAAAGAGATACTTGAATGGAAGGGAAATCTTGATCAGGTGGATGATATTCTTTTTGTCGGTACAAAAATTCCTGAAAATTAAATTCTGGCAATACTGCGCGGATCCTGGTGCCAGTCTTCATGTTCCCTTAAAAGAATCATGACCTCCTCAGCGGTAGTTGCGATCTCCCACATTCCTTTGTGTTCAGATCTGAGAAAATGGCCCGAAACCATATGTTCAAGAAATTCGATGAAGGATTTATAAAAGTTTTGGGTATTCAGTATAATTATCGGCCCATGGTATAATCCAAGCTGCTTTAAGGTCATGGCTTCAGTTAACTCTTCAAGTGTACCTACTCCTCCGGGTAGTGCCACTATAGCATTTGCCATTGCAAACATTTGCTTTTTCCTTTCTGCCATATCAGTCGTGACAATCATCTTGCTGACGGCAGAATGATCCCATCCTTCATCTTTCATGAACGATGGAATTACTCCGGTTATCCTACCTCCGTTTTCAAGAACAGCATCAGCGAGTTTGCCCATCAGGCCTATGCCTCCGCCTCCAAATACAACATCCATCCCGGCAGTGGCAAGAAGCAATCCCAGGCTTGAAGCAGCCGAAGCGTATTCTTTATTTATTCGGCTGCTCGATGAAGCAAATATGCAGACAGTCATAGGAATTTATTAAAAAGGCCGTTTGAGATCACCCGAACGGCCAGATTATATAAAGTAATTATTTCAGATAAGAGCATCCAGCTTTACAACAAAGTTTTTCTTTGGAACTGCGCCAACCTGTTTGTCAGCAATTTTACCGTCCTTGAAAAAAAGAATGGTAGGGATGTTCCTGATACTGTATTTTGCAGCAACTGCAGGGCTGCTGTCTACGTCACATTTTGCAACAACGGCTTTCCCTTCATATTCGTGTGAGATTTCTTCCATTATCGGAGCAACCATCCTGCAGGGGCCGCACCATTCTGCCCAGAAATCCACAATAACAGGTTTGTCAGATTTAATGACTATTTCGTCGAAGTTACCATCATTTACCTCTAATTCCATAATAAATAATATTTTAAGATTTTACCATAATTACCCGTCGCAAAGATAGCTAATTAACTTTGAATTCTATTCCCGGATGGTCTTCAAGATAAGAGAGCAACTCGTTATTCAGCCTTACCCGGTGAGTTCTGGAAAACATAGGCAGCGAAATTTTATCATCTGAATCAAGGAATAGAAACTTGAGTTCAGTCTCGCCTTTATGTTCATTAACAAGGTTCTTCAGATTCCTGATCATTTCATTATCTATGTTTTCAGGGTCGATTTTGATTGTGACTGATTTAATCAGTTCATCTTTGACACTCGATAACAGATTGATTGTTTTAATTTTGAATTCAATTTCCTCCTCCTTGAATCTTCGCTTCTGCACTCTTCCTTTTACAAGCAGGTAATAACCGACAATAAAAAACTTGCTGTTCTCAAGATAATCTTTATCAAAAAGCATGAATCGGAATGAATCAGAATAATCCTGCAGGGTAAATGAGCCATACGGTTTGCCATTTTTCCCTATACCTGTTCTAATGTCAGTCACCATTCCTGCCACAACCACATCACGCTCGAGATATTCACGGAGGTTTTGAAGATCAGCAAGAGTTGCCGTAGTAAAAGTGGTAATCTCCAGTTTGAAATCATCCAGAGGATGTGAAGAAAGATATATCCCTATTACCTCTTTTTCCCTGTTTAGCTTCTCAAGCTTCGGCCAGTCGGGGCATGAGGAAGGTTCCGGTTTTATCATATCAAATCCCCCTGTTTCACCGAAAAGTGATTGCTGACTTGAACTCTTTACCGTCTTTGCATTATTGCCATATCTTATCATACTTTCAATAAAGCTCGATCCTTTTGTGTCGAGAGAGAAATACTGTGCCCTCGTTATGTTTCTGAAACAATCCAGTCCACCTGCAACTGCCATTGCTTCAAGATTTTTCTTATTAAGCGAGTTAAGATTTACCCGTTCTACAAGATCATAAACATCGCAGTAAAGACCATTTTTCTCCCTTTCTTCAATAAGCTGCAATACGGCACTTTCTCCAACTCCTTTAATTGCTCCCAGGCCGAATCTTATGTTGCCATCCTTATTTACGGTGAATTTCACATTACTTTCATTCACATCCGGTCCGAGAACTTCCATACCCATCCGCCGGGTCTCATCCATGAAGGTTGTGATCTTTTTAATATCACTTATGTTTCTGCTTAGCACGGCTGCCATGTATTCAGCCGGATAATTTGCTTTCAGATAACCTGTCTGGTAAGCTATGAGGGCATAACAGGTTGAGTGTGATTTATTAAAAGCATATTGGGCAAAAGCTTCCCAGTCAGACCATATCTTATTTACAATAGCTTCATCATACCCTTTTTTCTTACAGCCTTCCTGGAACTTCAGCTTCATTTCATCCATTATGGATCGTTTCTTTTTTCCCATCGCTTTTCTCAGGGAATCGGCTTCACCTTTTGTAAAGCCTGCCAGCTCCTGCGACAATAACATCACCTGTTCCTGATAAACGGTTATTCCATAGGTATCGTCAAGATATTTTTCCATTACGGGAAGAGGGTAGTCAATCTTCTCAGTACCATGTTTTCTGCGGATAAATTTTGGGATATATTCCATAGGTCCGGGTCGGTAAAGAGCATTCATCGCTATCAGATCTTCCAGCCGGTTAGGTTCCAGATCTCTCAGGTATCTTTTCATTCCGGTCGACTCAAACTGAAAAATGCCGGTTGTTTCACCGTAGCTGAAAAGGTCAAATGTTTTTTTGTCATCAAGAGGAATTGTATCAACATCGATAACTACTCCTTTTGACTTTTTAATATTATCTATCGCATCCTTAATAATTGAAAGTGTTTTCAAACCCAGAAAGTCCATCTTCAGTAGGCCTACCGACTCAACATGGCTTCCATCGTACTGGGTTGCATAGAGATCGGTATCTTTAGCTGTGCAGAGCGGGATATAATTATCGAGAGAGTCTTTACCTATAATAATACCACATGCATGGACCCCGGTCTGTCTCACCGATCCTTCCAGTACCTCGGCGTACTTGAGTGTCTGGGCAATCAGTTTATTGGAAGATTCTCTTTCGCGGGCCAGTTCAGGTACCTCGGTGTAGGCGGATTTAAGTGTAATACCCGGTCTTTCAGGAACAAGCTTTGCGAGCCTGTCTGCATCCTGCAGAGGTAATTTTTGAACCCGTGCCACATCGCGAATTGCCATTTTTGCCGCCATTGATCCAAATGTGATTATGTGGGCAACTTTATCATGGCCGTATTTATTAACAACGTATTTCAGAACTGACTCTCTTCCGTCTTCATCGAAATCGATATCGATATCAGGCATTGAAATACGGTCGAGATTCAAAAATCGTTCGAATAGCAGTCCGTATTTTATTGGATCTATATCTGTGATTCTCAGGCAATACGCAACTGCAGATCCTGCAGCTGATCCTCTTCCTGGGCCAACAGAAACACCCATTTCCCTGGCAGCCCGAAGAAAATCCTGAACAATAAGGAAGTATCCCGGGAATCCCATTTTGGCAACCATTTCCAACTCAAAGTCAAGTCGGTCTGTCTGATCTTTTGTCATTGTTCCCCATCTCTCTTCTGCCCCTTTATAGGTAAGGAATCTTAGGTATTGATCCTTGTCGGTATAACCTTCCGGCAAATCAAATTCCGGCATAATAGGTTCGTGGTCGAGTTTGTACTTTTCAACTTTTGAAACCAATCCGGCAACATTATCTATGGCTTCAGGAACATCACTGAAGATTTTGAGCATCTCCTCTTCGCTCTTGACATATTCCTGTTTTGAATATCTCAACCTGTTCGGATCGTCAATGTCTTTTGCAGTATTAATGCATATCAGTCTGTCGTGCGCTTCAGCATCCTCAGCATTTATAAAATGAACATCATTTGTTGCAATCAGGTGCACTTTATATTTCACAGAAAGCTTTTTGAAAGCTTCGATTATTTTCTGTTGAAGGGGAAAAGCAGATCTGTCAGCATCGGGCTCATATGTCTCATGCCTTTGAATTTCAAGGTAAAAATCCTCCCCAAAGATGTCAAGATAGCTTTTTAAAGCGGCTTCTGCTCCCGACATTGTTCCATTAAGCAGTTCATCCTGGATCTCTCCTGCCAGACATGCAGAAGAAGCAATCAATCCATCTTTATATTTGATTAACAGTTCTTTGTCAATCCGCGGTTTATAGTAAAAACCTTTGATCCAGGCTATCGAGACCAGCTTGATTAGATTTTTATAACCGGTCAGGTTTTTGGCGAGAAGAATAAGATGATCGCCTGAACGGTCCTCTTTCCCGCTTACATCTGCTATTGATCTTTTCGCAACATAAATTTCGCATCCTATTATAGGTTTTATACCTTTTTTTGTGGCAGCGTTATGAAACTCTTTGACCCCGAACATGTTTCCATGATCGGTGATTGCAATAGCTTCCATTCCAAGTGCCTTTACCTTGTCGATAAGTAAAGGGATATTTGATGCTCCATCCAGGATAGAGTATTGAGTATGAACGTGTAAGTGTGCAAATCCTGCCATAATGAGGAGACTTTAGAAGCCGGTAACAATAGTTTACAAAAATAGGTAAAATTGAAATAGGATCAGGTGAGTCTGATAGCCATTGTAAAAATAATCCTCCTTTTATACTATACCGGAGAGAGCCCTCAATTCAATCCAAATCTTAAACCGCAACAGAATCCGGGATATTAATTTATAACTTTATGAATAGTTTAATGGCAGCACTCCTTGCTGTCGTTTTTTTTGAAGTAAATAATTGCTATATTTTAAATTAGAAATGGGATTAACAATATGCGACAAATTGCTTGAAAATCAATTTATTTACCCCATCCCCAGGGGGAGTAAATTGATTTTGACTTCGTCGAGCTCCTCTCCCGATTTCCTCGGGATCGTCGGTTCTTCGCTCTCCGCCAGCTGCCGGAACCGGTATAAACGAAGAAAATAAATAAATTCGCGTTATTGATTCCTTAAAGTATTTTAAATATTATATCTTTGCAGCCACAATTTTAAAAACAGGTTAAATATTTAAGCGTAATAATTAATGGCAGTTAAAATCAGATTAGCTAGGAAAGGCCGCAAAAAGCTGGCCTTCTACCACATTGTGGTTGCAGATAGCAGATCGCCACGTGATGGCCGATATATTGAAAAGATAGGATCTTATAATCCTCTTACTAACCCCGCTACAATCGAACTCGATTTCGACAAAGCGCTAACTTGGCTGCAAAATGGCGCATTACCTACAGATACATGTAGAGCTATCCTGTCTTATAAAGGAGTATTGATGAAAAAGCATCTTCTTGAAGGTGTTAAAAAAGGTGCATTTGATGAGGCTGAGGCTACAAGAAGATTCGAAGAGTGGATTAAGCAGAATGAAGCGAAAATTGAAGCTAAAAAATCTACTCTTGAAAAATCTCAGGATGATGAGCTGGGAAAAAGGCTGTCAGTTGAAAAACGAGTCAACGAAGCAAGAGTTGCAAAACTTGCAAAGAGGAATGCAGATCTCGCAGCTAAAGCAGCAGCAGGAGATAAAGCTTTAGTTGAAGCGATTAATGAAGAGGCAGCACCTGCAGATGATACAACCCAGTCCCCGGCGGCAGAGGAATCTGCATCTGAGCCAGTTGCTGAAGATAAGCCTCAGGAGTAGTTGAGTGGACATAAGGATCAGCGATCCAATGGCTTACAAAAGCGAAATATTACTGGGCAAAATTATAAAATTGAGCGGCTACGAGGGTGCCGTTGCAGTTAAGTTAGAAAAAATCTTTATTGAAAATATTCCCCGAATGGAATCAGTCTTCCTTGAAATTGAAGGAAAACTGGTTCCATTTTTTATTTCCCGCTCGGAATATAACGGGGCCGATATTCTAAAGCTATGGTTTGATGGATACAATTCTAATAATAAAATAAGTGAATTCATTGGTTGCAGAATTTTTTTAACTACCGGCTTTATCAATAATAAAAGGAATGAGGATTTTGAAAACCTGATCGGGTACAAGGTATTTGTACAGGAAGATAAGCTTCTCGGTTCAATATCAGAGGTAATGACAAATAGCGAACAATGGCTCATTAATGTAAAATCGGTTACAAAGAAAAACATTCTGATCCCATTTCATGAACATTTTATTATCAGCTTAGATAAAAGGAAGAAGGTCATTATTATGAATATCCCGGACGGGCTTACAGAGATTAACTAATTTTTTTTCCAATTTATGCAGCTTTATATGAAAAAGCAGGTCTATTGGTAGTAAAATGTTAATATTCATTAATCCATAACACTATGAAAAGGGGAATTATCTTATCGGCATTTATTTTAGCAATATCTGTGCTGTCAGGATTTGCCATGGGGCAGTCTACGGTAAAAGAAACCAGGGATGCTAAAGACTTTACAAAAGTCAGCTTTGGCGTTGCAGGTAACCTTTACATCAATATAGGTCCTGAGTTTAAAGTTGTTCTCGAAGGAGATAAAAAAGATCTGGAAGAAATAATTACCGATGTATCGGGGGGCAGGCTTGTAATTAAAAAAGATAATAACTGGAGATTTAATTTTAATGACAAAGTTACGATTTATATAACTATGCCTGAGTTAAAAGGGTTAGGTGTTTCGGGTTCCGGTAAAGCAGAAATAAAAGATGCCGTCAAAGTAGAAGACCTTGATTTGAGTGTCAGCGGGAGCGGAAAAATATTCACAACTGATTTAATGGTTTCAAAGCTTGGTTGCAGCATATCAGGTTCCGGGGATATCGTACCCGGTGGTAACGGAACCGCAAGCAAAGCAGATATATCAATCAGCGGATCAGGCAACTATGAAGGCGGGGCACTAAAAATTGAGTCGGCCGAGATACACATTTCGGGAAGCGGAAATTGTAGTTGTAATGTCACTGAATCGCTCAGGGCAAGCGTTTCCGGCAGCGGGAATGTAACCTATGAAGGCAATCCGAAAGTTGATGCTCACGTATCAGGGTCAGGCAAAGTAAGATCTAAATAGTCTATTTCCTGATAATTTTTATTGTACCGTCGGTATGAATTTTAATGATTGGGGAAGGAACACTCCTTCCCTGGTCATTCTGACGCCAGTTTACGACATAATCTACATTTTCAATCAGAGTCTTTTCAATTAAACTGAAATTTTCAGGTGATGGACTTCCGCTGAAATTGGCAGAAGTTGAGACAATTGGTTTTCGAAACCTTTCTATGAGAAGGCTGCAAAATTCATCCCTGCAAATTCTGATTCCTATTGAGTTATCATTGCCGCAAACACCTTCTGCAAGATTTTTGCCTTCCGGATAGATAATAGTTAAAGGACTGTCAGAAACCTCTGCAAGTTCAAAAACTATCTCGGGACAATCCTTTACATATCGCTCTATCATCGACAAACTGTCAACAAGGATAATGAGGCTTTTGCTCTCATCTCGAGATTTTATTTTAAAAATCTTATTGACTGCGGACTCATTTGTAGGATCACAACCTAGGCCCCATATTGTGTCTGTGGGATAGAGAATTATTCCACCTTGCCGGAGAACCTTCAATGACTCTTTTATATCTTCTTCAAAAGTCATCTGGCGAAAATTATTTTCCGGCGCCATTCCTGTTCAGTTGCCTGAGCTTTTTGTATTTGTTAAGAGTTGATTTTGCATACATTGAACAAATCAGGTATCCGTTTCGGCCGTCGAGAAAACCCTTATGCACAATATATGATCTGAAGAATCCCCAGATAAAATGAATATATGGAGTGAAAATATTGGCTTTTTTACCAGCTTTATGAAACTCTTCAGCTCCAATTACTGAGTACCTTCCCATTTTATCTACATGATCCTGTAGGGAGAGAAAAGGCCAGTGGAGCAAGTCTCCTTGAAGTTTTCCAATTGTTGCTCCGTTTGATAATATAAATTTTTCATGCAAATTGAGCTCTCCCCATTTGCCGTGGTCAGAGCAGAATAATCTCAACTGTCTGTCAGGGTACCATTCAGAATGACGAATCCAGTCTCCGCAATAATTATTCAGCCTGTTAAATCGATATCCGTCATAATCCCATTTATCTTTTATAGAAATTATCGATTCTCTCAGCTTGTCGCTTAAAGCTTCATCTGCATCAAGGGAAAGAATGTTTTTGTGGGTTGCAAGTTTCAGAGCATAATTCTTTTGATCGCGGAAACCTTCAAATTCATGTTTAATGAACCTGACATTAAATTTTTTACAGATCTCTTCAGTAGCATCCGTTGAGAATGAATCAACAACAACAATCTCGTCGGCAATTCCATCCAGCGATGCAAGACATTTTTCAATAAACAATTCTTCGTTATATGTTATTATTACAGCGGATATTTTAGGCATACATTGACATTGTTTCAGATTGTGCCCAAATTTAGCACAAAATCAATAATTAACAATTTTATCAACCAGGAATTTTTTAAGGTGTATCAAATAATCTTAGTTCAAGATATATCCTGATAAGAGGGTATGCTGCAATTATCATGCCGTGATATCTTATTTTCCAAATACCTGATTAATAGAATGTTTCTGATCTGCATTTTCCCTAACTTTTGCCATATCTTTCCAATCCGGGAAATACATTGGAATTGATTTGATAAAGGCAATAAATGATAAATCTAAATAACTTGCTTATGATTTACCATTTTAGATTTCCGAGTCTTTCCATAGCTTTCACCACATTTTCATGGGTAGCAAATGAAGAAAACCTGAAGTAACCTTCCCCCGAAGGGCCAAAGCCTGATCCTGGAGTGCCGACAACATATGCTTCATTAAGTAGTTTGTCAAATAGTTCCCAGGATTTAATCTGGCGACCTGAATTTACCCACACATACGGGGCATTTATACCACCATAGACCTGGAAGCCAAGTTTGACAAGGCTTTCGCGCAGTATCCTGGCATTATTCATATAATAATTAATAGTTGCCCTTACCTCTTTTTTCCCCTCCGGAGTAAATATAGCTGCAGCCGCTTTCTGAACGGGGTATGATACTCCGTTGAATTTTGTAGTGTGTCTTCTGAACCATAGGGGATAGAGTGGCTTATCTGTTCCGTCAGAACTTGAAGCTACAAGATTCTTAGGAATTACTGTATAGGCACAACGTGTTCCTGTAAATCCTGCCGTTTTCGAAAAACTGCGGAACTCAATAGCCACGTCCCTTGCACCTTCTATTTCATAAATTGAATGAGGAAGTTCAGGGTCCGAAATATATGCCTCATATGCTGAATCATAAAGAATAATGGCTTTATTTTTAATTGCATAATCGACCCATTTTTTCAGCTCCGGATTACCGGCTGCTGTTCCGGTTGGATTATTCGGATAACAAAGGAAAACTATATCCAACTTCTTTTTCGGAATATCAGGTATAAAACCATTTTCAGCATTGCAAGGGAGATAAACAAGCTTGTCGTAGTAACCGTTTCCCATGTATTCTCCTGCCCGGCCAGCCATCACACTTGTATCGACATATACGGGATAAACAGGGTCCTGCACGGCAATTACATTATTCATTCCAAATATCTCCAGGATATTTCCGGTATCACATTTTGAACCGTCTGAAACAAAAATCTCATCAGCATGTATATCAGCACCGCGATCCTGGTAATCATTTTTTACAATAGCCTCGCGCAGAAAATCATACCCTTGTTCGGGCCCGTACCCTTTGAATGTTTCGGTTTTCGACAATTCTTCAACACCTTCATGAAAAGCACTTATGACCGAGGGTGTAAGTGGCTGAGTTACATCGCCAATCCCCATTTTTATAATCTCAGCCTGTGGATGAGCGTTCTGAAATTCACGGACCCTGCGCCCGATTTCGGGGAAAAGATAACCAGCCTGAAGTTTTAAATAATTATCGTTAATCTGCGCCATTTTATATATTTTAGCCGCAAATATATTAAAGTTACTTTTCATCCTGAAACAATGAATTATATTTATTCTAGAGTAAGCAGCGAAAACAAGTTTTATGGTAATACTGATCCCTTTCAGCTTTCGGAAAAATATGGTACTCCGCTCTATGTGTACAACGAAAATGTTCTGCGCAACAGATGTCGCGATCTGAAAGGACTTATTTCCTATTCAAATTTCACGGTCAATTTTTCTCCAAAGGCAAACAGCAATGTAGAACTTATAAAGATTGCAAAGAGTGAAGGACTTCGGGTCGATGCAATGTCACCCGGCGAAATACATTTAAACATGCTGGCGGGGTATAAACCTGAGGAAATTTTATATATCAGCAATAATGTAAATGAAGACGAGTTCAGATTCGCGATTGATGCTGGCGTTAAGATCTCTGTCGATTCTGTGTCTCAGCTGGAAATGTTTGGCAGGATAAATCCGGGAGGCAAGGTGGCATTCAGGGTGAATCCGGGCGTAGGTGCAGGACATCACGCAAAGGTTATAACAGCCGGACAAAAAACCAAGTTTGGAATAGAAATGAACAGTATTCCGCAGGTAAAAAGAATTATCAAAGAATATAGCCTGAAATTAATCGGGATAAACCAGCACATTGGTTCTCTTTTCATGGATGGAGAAGCTTATTTAAAAAGTACCACCAATATTCTTTCAGTAGCCAGGCAATTCGACGATCTTGAGTTTATTGACTTTGGAGGCGGATTCGGGATACCTTACAAAAAACAATCAGGTCAATCCAGACTCGATCTGAAAGATCTGGGGGTAAAACTTTCGGAGGTTATTCATTCATGGGTAAAAGAGTACGGAAAGAAGATTGAATTCAAGATTGAACCCGGGCGTTACATAGTGGCAGAATCTGGTATCCTTCTTGGTCAGGTTAATGCTCTTAAAACGAATTACAACATTAAATATATCGGAACTGACCTTGGTTTTAATGTTCTTATGCGCCCTGTAATGTACGACTCTCATCACGATATTGAAGTATACCGTGGAAATGATACTCCGTCTTCAGGAGAGGAGCAAGTTACCATTGTGGGAAATATTTGTGAAACAGGTGATATTATTGCAAAAGACAGAAAACTCCCTGAAATTTTTGAGAATGACATTCTTGGGGTGCTTGACAGTGGTGCTTACGGATATTCAATGAGCTCAAATTACAATAGCCGTCTGCGGCCGGCGGAGGTATTGATTGAGGCTGATGGCAATCCCAGGCTTATACGCAGAAGAGACACACTTGATGACCTCGTCAGGAATTTTATTTTTTAACATTCCGATTATATCAGTTAAGGATGGAGAAAAACAGTTTTGTCAAGATGCACGGACTGGGCAATGAGTACATTGTGCTGGAGAGTGCAAATATAGATTTCAATCTCTCAAAGCAGGCTATCATACGTTTGTGCAATATTCATTTCGGGATTGGCTCTGACGGCATAGTTATGAAGGTTCCGTCAAAAAAAGCTGATTTTGGTTTCAGGGTTTATAATCCTGATGGTTCTGAAGCAGAAAAAAGTGGCAACGGGCTTCGTATCTTATGCAAGTATCTTTATGATTATGGCCATGCAAAGTCACGTCAGTTTTCTCTAGAAACCATGACTGATATAGTTTATGCTGATATCGTTGAAGAGGAAGAAGGGAAGGCAAAGCTGATAAGGGTCGATATGGGGAAGGCAATCTTTGCATCGCGTAAAATACCGGTTAATTCCGATCTGCCGGAATTCATAGGACAGAAAATAATTGCAGGAGACAGGGAATTTGAAGTGAACTGCGTGTCGGTGGGCAATCCTCATTGTGTTGTTATCAAACAGGAGCTGGATGAGAAAGAAATCCGCACCTATGGTCCTCTGTTGGAAAATCATCCTATGTTTCCCAACCGCATTAATGTGCAATTCACTAGGGTCTTGTCCGAGCACGATGCGGAGATTCTCATATGGGAAAGGGGAGCCGGTTTCACCCTTGCATCAGGGAGCTCCTCCTGTGCAGCATCGTGCGTTCTGGTTAAAAGAGGTCTGATAAAAAGCGATCTAATAATGCATATGCATGGAGGGACGCTGAAAATCCAAATCGATAAAAACTGGAACATCAGAATGACCGGAGAGGTACGTGAAATAGCCAGGGGAGTATTGGGCGGTGAACTGTTGGAAGACCTTAACAAACCTTTTGCCGGTTAGAACAATCAAATCTTACTTATTAATTAACAGCTGAAATATCACTACCCACCACCTACAATATGTGACTTTTTAACCAAAACCGCCAGCGGGGTCATTTAACAGAGTCTTGTCGTCTTATGCTTTCTCAACGAGGTTTTTGAGATAACTTGGTAATTGTGTGTGAAAGTTGCCATGTAAATGACCGCAGAGTAAAATACATCAGACAGATTGGAATAAATATAGGCTTTTCCGGATAGGATAACCTAATTTAAACAATGTAATGTGCTGTATATTAATAATATGCATATTTAACATTTTTTAATACCATGAATCGTAATTGTTTTGCTTTTCTGTTTGGTAGTAATTAAATGTATTCTATATTTGTAACTTCCGTACTTTTGTTTTTGTCAACACTTTGGCGTACTGAATTGTCGTAATTTGATTTGAATAATAATTAACCTATGAGTAAATTTATTTATTTAACAGCAACTCCTGAAGCATTGATTGCTTCGATGCTACCACCGGCCGAATTTGGCTCATACCTGTCAACCGGCACAAAAAAAAGAAACAAAGGTCAGGCAATATTTTTTGAAGTTGATCTGGCAAAGATTGAGAAATTGATAGATATGGATAGTCTGAACAAGCGGTGTGTTGCCAAAGCTGATGGCAAACCTAAGAACTCGGTTTATCTGTCAGTTTATAAAGTGTTGGAATTAATACCATTATCAGCTCTTAAGAATCTATATCTCACAACTGAAAACGGATATACTCTTGAATTGAAGAAAGCAACCTATGATAATACAAGGGAAGTTTTAGGCAAGCTTCATCTTTTTCAGGAATTATGCCCGGTAACTCCTTTGGTTGCCAGTGAATTAACACCCTCGTCATTCCTTAAGCGCCTTACGGACGGATCAATTCCCATAGTTCTTCCAAAACTATTTTTTGTTGATCTCAAGCTTGGTGAACTTGCAACAAATCCTCTTTCGGGTTCTGTCGAACATTTACCATATTCCAATATTGGTCACCTGAGAGACTGTCTTGAGATTTTGAAAGGAGAGTATGAAAAGCACATGAAGACCGTTCAGCGGCTTTATTCAGGATCGCTTCTTTACAGGACAATAGAAAGTGGTTTCTATGTTGGTTCAAAGAATGAGATCATTTATTATCCGTATCCAAGTCTGTCAGAGTTGGAAAATATTAATTATGAGTTTTTTAGATCTATATAGTATTAATCTTTTTAATTGAATATTTATTATGGTTAGTTTACCGGGGGCAACCCCTTTTGAAGTAGTCGCAATCTGGACTGTTCTGGTTATTGCATTTTTCGGATTGGCTTATGCATTGTTCCTGCGCCGGCAGGTACTGGCATGTGACAAAGGAAATGAAAAAATGCAAGATGTTTGGGATGGGATACGTTTGGGAGCAAATGCTTATCTGAAAAGGCAGTTAAAAACAATTGTTCCGCTTATTTTCGTCTTTACGGTTATTCTTTTCCTGTCTGTTTATGTAGTTCCTCCGACTGAAGAGTCGAAACTGCGTTTTGTTGGTTATTCAGATGAATCTCTTAAGTTAATTATTGGCTTCGGTCGTGCAGTGGCATTTATTATGGGATCGCTCTTCTCGCTGATGGTTGGTCAGTTTGGTATGAGAATGGCAGTTCAGGCAAATGTCAGGGTGGCGTCAGCTTCAAGAAGAAGTTTTGGCGAAGCTCTTAAGATTGCCTATCGTGCAGGTACAGTCACCGGAATGCTTACAGACGGTTTGGGTTTACTCGGCGGAACAATGATATTTATTACTTTTGGTGTCGCTTCTCCTGATACCTTGCTTGGCTTCGGTTTCGGAGGTACGTTACTTGCACTCTTTATGAGGGTCGGTGGTGGAATTTATACTAAAGCCGCAGATGTCGGAGCTGACCTGGTAGGGAAAGTTGAGGCAGGTCTTCCTGAGGATGATGAACGCAATGCAGCTGTTATTGCGGATCTGGTTGGCGATAATGTTGGTGACTGTGCCGGGATGGCAGCTGACATTTTTGAATCATATGAAGTTACGATAGTTTCAACATTAATACTCGGAGTGGTTTTGTTTACTCAGACGCACCAGCTGTCATGGATCATTTTCCCGTTGCTCGTCAGAGGTATCGGCGTTCTCTCCTCTATAGTTGGTACTTACCTTGTAAAAGGAAGCAAAGAGGGTAAAGAAAATAATGCTCTTAAATCAATAAATAAAGGATTCTATTCCTCAGCTGCCATTAGTATTGCAGCATTCGGAATTCTTTCCTTCTTCTACCTTCATGATTGGCGCTCATTTCTTTCTGTTGTGGTTGGAATTGTACTTGCTATTGTGCTTGATGAAATTACCAAACATTTTACCGATGGTAACTATCATCCCGTAAAAGATATTGCCAAGAATTCGAAAACAGGTTCAGCTACCCTTCTGTTAAAAGGGTTGAGTTATGGATTTGAAATTGCCGTATGGCAGACTCTGGTAATTGCTGTCACGATTTTTGCCTCTGTGATGATCTATTATGGTCAGCCTATTGTATATGTTCTGTACGGAGTTGCGATGACCGGTATCGGGATGCTTACCCTGACAGGGAACAATGTTGCAATGGATGCGTTTGGACCCATTGCAGATAATGCAAACGGAATAGGAGAACTTTCTCATCTCGATAAGGATGCCAGAAAAATTATGGATTCTCTCGATGCAACAGGTAACACTACAAAGGCCATTACAAAAGGTGTGGCAATTGGTTCTGCAGTAATTGCAGCCGTGGCATTATTCGGATCTTTCATTACTGATGTAAGCAAGGTTCAGATTCAGCTTGGATTTGATAAATCAGCTCAGCTGATTGAGACAGGTATTCGCATAAATGTTCCAATAATATTCATAGGGTTCCTTATCGGAGGGACTATTCCATGGTTATTCTCTTCTCTTACAATCAGTGCCGTTACACGTGCCGCTGCACAGATAGTGGAAGAAGTTCGCCGTCAGTTCAGAATCCCCGGGATTATTGAACGCACTGTAAAACCTGACTATCAGAGAGCTGTTGATATCTGTACCGTTTCGGCTCAAAGAGAACTTATTCCTCTCGCTCTGATCGCGGTAATATCTCCAATACTTATAGGAGCACTTCTGGGTGTTGAAGCTTTAGGCGGTTTCCTGGCGGGTGTTATCCTTTCCGGACAACTGCTTGCAGTGTTTATGGCCGGAGCAGGTGGTGCATGGGATAATGCAAAAAAGACTATTGAAGATGGACTTTATGGAGGCAAAGGCTCAGAAGCTCATCATGCAGCAGTTGTCGGAGATACTGTGGGTGATCCGCTTAAAGATACTGCTGGTCCTGCACTTAACCCGATGATAAAGGTTATAAACCTGGTCTCTCTTCTTGCGGCTCCTGTAATCATTGCATATCAGAAACCCGGTCATACCTCCGTTGGAATGTTTATCACAGGGATAATCTGTCTTGGAATAATAATTGCATCAATTACATTCTCCAAGAGAGGCGGATTTAAGAAACCGGTATGGGAAGCATAATCTTTTAGTTTAACCTTTAAGTATTAAACTTTCAAATTTCATTATATGTAGAGACAGGTCTCAGACCTGTCTCTACTTTTTAATGACAGCGTCAACAAATTATAAAAATTTCTCTTCTATGACCCCGGGGTTTTATTTGTTGCCATAACCATTTTAACTTTTAAACGGGTGCCAATCTCAAGAAGATCTGCGAGATCCTGAACAGTCAGTGAGTATTCCATTCTGAGAATGACGGTCGGTTCCTGGAGAGTGATGATTCTCGCTTTCAGAAGAGGTTCAATATCTTCAAAGTTTATCTGATGGCTGTCGATAAAGTATCTTTTATCTTTTGTTACTGAGATGGTGATTTGCTGCTTATTAAGATTTTGTGCTGATTTTGAATTTGGCAGCAAGAGCTTTATTACATTTGGATTAGCCAGTGATGATACAATAAGGAAGAACAACAGAAGGAAAAACATAATATCATTAAGCGATGATGTGCTTACCTCTGCCTTGAACTGTCTTTTTCTCTTAATAATCATGTTATAACACTTTTACTACCTCATTTACCTGCCTCTGCATATTAATTGAATAACGGTCTATCATCATTTGTAAATAATGATAGCAGCTATAGGCAATAACCCCTACTATAAGTCCGGTACCACTGCAGATCATTTTCTGATACAAACCACCGGCTATGATACCGATACTTATATTATCAGCCAATGATATGTTATAGAATATCTTTATTACCCCGGCGATCGTACCTATAAACCCCAGCATGGGGGCTATTCCTGCAATGATACCCAGATAACCGGTGTTTTTTTCCATCTCGGATATCTCGAGGTTAGCTGTAGCTTCCATATAATTCTCAAGCTCTTTCGGTGTTTTTCCTGACTGACTTAGTCCGCTCTCGAGAATCCTTCCAATTGAAGTATCATTATTTCTTGTGTGAATAAGGGCTTCATCCGGCTTATTGTTCCTGATTGCAGCTATTATATTGAAAATGAGATCCTCATCGACAGCTGTGGTCTTCCTGATATAAAGAAATCTCTCTATGAACAGATAAATACTGAATATCGACAGAAAAATAATGGGAATCATGATAAATCCGCCTTTCATAAGAAGTTCAGCCACATTATTAACTGAATTGGTGTCTTTTAAATGCGGTTGATCAATTGCAAGTGAAATGTAAGTGTAAAGCATTTTATCCTTTCATTTAGCCATAAAAACTACCAATTGTTCATTTTTACTGAAGAACAATTATTTATTATAAACAAATGTACAAACTCTTTAGGAAAAACCTGTGTTAACTATTAAATTTGGAGTTTTTAGGAGGTAACAGTGAATTCCGGTTGTTAATCCATAGCTATATTTATGCAAACTGATAATTTTTCCATTAAGATTTCGTTTTGATAAATAAATATTAATACAAAACATTATGACAGCAGTTCTTATGCATGTTGAACAGACATTCGATACTCTGAATAAAACTATTGCTGCTCTTCCGGCGCTTCCTGTTCAAAATACCTCTGAAACTTTCCACCTGATAGATATTATAGTGAAGGGTGGCATAATCATGATACCGATTGCACTGCTGTCCCTTATAGCTGTTTATGTATTCATAGAGCGCTACCTGACTATTAGAAGGCATATAAGTTCAGATGTAGACTTTATGAACAGTATACATGAATATATTCTGAACGGAAGAACCGATTCAGCTCTAACGTTATGTAGGAATACTGCAAAACCAATCGCCAGAATGATAGAGAAAGGCATTTCCCGCCTGGGCAAACCTATCAAAGAAATTGAAGAATCGATAGAGATAGCGGGTAAATTTGAAGTTTATGACCTTGAAAAAAACGTACAGATCCTTGCCGTTATAGCAGGTATAGCCCCGATGTTCGGTTTTCTTGGAACCATAATCGGTGTAATTAAAATATTTTTCAATATCTCAATGACAAGTGATGTAAGTATAGGAACCGTATCTGCCGGACTATATGTCAAAATGGTTTCCAGTGCGGCCGGGCTCACTGTTGGTATACTTGCCTATATCGGGTATCATTGGCTCAATATTATTTTGAATAAAGCTATCCATCAGCTTGAGTGGAATGCAATGAATTTCATTGACCTGTTAAAAAGCCCGTCGAAATGATTGATCTTCGTAAGAAAAAGGATTTTACTGCCGAAGTATTCACTTCTTCCATGAATGACATCATGTTCTTTCTTATGCTGTTCTTCATTATCACATCCACGCTGCTTAATCCAAGCATGATTAAAGTTTCATTGCCCAGTTCGCGCAGCAGTCAGACACTTCAGAAGAAGGAGATCAACCTTACAATGACTAAAGAGAAAATGTATTTTGTAAATAATACCAGGGTACCTTTTGAGGCGCTTGAATCGCAGCTTAAAAAAGAGATGGCAATTTCTCCAGAGGCCTTCATCATGTTACGGTTCGATAATACTCTCCCAATACAGGATTTAGTGAATGTGCTTTCTTTAGGGAACAAATTAAATTCAAAAATGATAATTGCCACGGCAAAAGCACATTAGCCACTTTCTCACTTAGATGATAAACAATCTCTCAAACGCCGTAAATATTTTTTTTAGAAAGTTTTTGCTTTTAATCTCCTTGTTTCTTATTCCTCTTGCAGCCTCAGCATCAACAGGCAAGGTGCCATCAGTAGGACCCGTCAGGGTAGAATTTATTATCTTCGGACTGATACTACTTGGTGTTGCCCTTTTTAATAAACAGACTTTCTTCGTTGCTGTGGCAGGACTTGCAGTTTTATTGACATTCAAAATCGCATTTGATCCGGGTTTTCATTTTTTTGAGCATCTCTTCGGGACGACACCATTCGGTGAGCAACTTTTGGATAAAGGACAACGTCAGGGAGAGTGGGGATTAATATTAAATCTGCTGGGTCTCCTGCTTGGATTCGCCATTCTATCTAAAATTTTTGAAGAATCAGGAGTGCCTGATATTTTGCCTAACTTCCTGCCTGATGACTGGAAAGGTCCATTTGTACTATTAATTTTCATATTTATATTATCATCATTTCTTGACAATATTGCTGCTGCACTTATTGGGGGCGCCATTGCAATGGTTGTATTTAAGAAGAAAGTACATATAGGGTATATTGCTGCAATTGTTGCAGCCAGCAATGCAGGAGGCAGCGGAAGCGTAGTGGGGGATACCACAACTACAATGATGTGGATTGATGGAGTAAGTGCTTTAAATGTGTTGCACGGATTTATAGCTGCAGGTATTGCTCTGTTGTTTTTTGCATGGTTTGCATCTCATCAGCAGGATAAATATCAGAGAATACAAAAAGATGCATCACCGAATGTTAAGGTTGACTGGGTGAAAATTTTCTGTGTCGGGATGATGCTCGCCGGTGCAATTATTTCGAATATCCTTTACGATATGCCTGGTTTGGGAGTATGGATTGCCATAGTTTTAAGTGCTTTTTTAAGACCTGTACCTTGGAAAGAAGTCCCGGGGGCAATTAAAGGAACAATATTTCTACTCTGCCTGGTGTTTTGTGCATCGCTTATGCCTATAGAAGATTTTCCCAATGCTTCATGGATCACAGCTCTTGCTCTTGGTTTCCTCTCATCTGTCTTTAACAACATCCCATTAACAAAGTTATGCCTTGTTCAGGGTCATTTTGACTGGGGGATGCTTGCATATAGTGTTGGTTTTGGAGGATCAATGATCTGGTTCGGTTCATCGGCCGGTGTTGCTATTACAAATAAATTCCCTGAAGGGCGCAACGTAATTCTCTGGGTTAAAAACGGATGGCATATAGTTGCAGCATATATAATCGGGTTTTTTGCATTGTATCTCATAATGGGATGGGAACCGGTAGATAATAAAGAGCACAAAATTATTAATTGTCCTGTCCCCGGTTGTCCCATGACTCATAAGCCTGAAGTCAAGAAGGCCTTCAACTACTGAGGAGGATTTAATATAACTTTCTTTTCCTGATAAAGCCTCATACCCTCAAGGATAGTCTCGTATGCTTTCTCCTTGTTCATGAATTGCTCA